>NZ_JBHUMP010000027.1:0-26755 GCF_042685005.1 Sulfitobacter aestuarii
CGCATCGACGATCTGCTGCCGTGGAACTTCAGGACGTCAAGCTGAACCGACAGTGCTATCCCGCGACCGCTTACGGTCCTTCCGGGCCTTCAATCTGCTCGGATCGCTCCTGCGCCGATCGGCGACGATCAGCTTGTGAACGGCAAAGCGTTCCGGCCTCGGGATCTGTACAAGCGCTCCAGAGCGGTAGAGGAGCGGCGCCTGGATAGGGTCGGCGATCAGGAAATTGAGGTGGTGCAGGCTTTGCGCGCTGACGCCGAGAGCAGGAAGGTCTCGAATTCCCTCGTTTTCCTCGAAGGACGGCGTGAGGAACTCAATCAACGTGGTCCGATCAGTCTGCTGCCACCGCCAGATCTTGTTCTTCTCGCGCGAGGGCACTGGAGCGAATTTCAACTGAGAGAAGACCTTCGACAGCGGCTCCTCTACGGCATCCTCCAGGGCAATCGACAGCCGCTCGAAACTCGCTAAATCGATATCGTCGGTAACTGCCGAGCTGCCAAACCCGATCCGGAACCCGAGTTCGCCCCCGTAGAGTCGAAATGCCTGTGTCTCGACCAGGGTGCCACCGAGCCGGAAGACACCCGCTCGCTCCATGGCCGACACCACCTGCCCGGTCTGCGCGTCGGCCATCAGGTATCCTTCTGCTCTAAGCACCCGCATGAGGCGAGACCTATCCCGTTCATTCTCCTTGCGCTTCAAGGCCAGCTCTTTCAGACGATCGAGCCGATCACGAAGATCCTTGCTGTCTTTGCCAATATAGCGATCGACGACATCGGTCCCGATCCGATACTGATCATACCAGTATCGCTTCTTCCCTATCACCTAAAAGCGGCAGTGCCGATGTGACTGTGATATCTGATCATTAAGCTTATCCTACGGAATTTTTTTGGGGGTGTCCGCAAACCGTGTTGGTTTGCTTCGCCTTAACCCGAAAGGGCCTATCTTACTCCGCTTTTGCTGCGGAGAATGCCCTTGCTACACCACGACTTTCGCCGTCTTCTCGATGCTCTCGACGACCTGAACCCGGCCCAGATCGAGGACGCCCAGACGAAGATCCGTGATCTCCGGCGAAAGACGGAGGCGCTCTCCGAGATCGAAGCGCGGACAAACCAAGAACACAAGTGCCCCTTCTGCGGCGATGAACGACGCCAGAAGTGGGGCCGCACTCCGACCAGGGTCCAGCGCTACCGATGCTCCGGTTGCGAAAAGACCTATTCAGGACGAACCGGAAGCGCCATCGGCCGCATCCATCGCCCCGACCTGTTCATGGAGGCGCTGAGGGATATGCTGGGCAGCTCCCCGCCTCAGTCGGTGCGCAAGCTGGCCAAGCAGCTCGACCTCAATAAATACACGATCTGGCGCTGGCGGATGCTCGTGTTCTCGATCATAGGTAACAGCAGCGTGGCGGCAACCTTCTCGGGGATCATCGAGGCGGATGAGACCTACCAACGGGAGTCCCGGAAGGGATCGCGCGAATGGGTCCGGCATTTCATCGATCCGAAGAATACTCCAAAGCCACCGCGCCCACGGTGGGAGGACTTCACGACGCAAGGGCTGAAGATGATGCGCGGCCTCTCGCGGTGGCAGCTCCCCATTCTCACTGTTGCTGATCGCGGTGGTTCTCGCCTCTTCCAGCGACTGCCGAACCGCAAGAGCGCCACCGTGGAGCGCGCCATGAACCCCCTCGTGCCGGGCGATGCCGTGCTCTGCTCAGATGGTGGCAATGGCTACAAGGATCTCGCGGCGGCGCGCGGCCTGGAGCACTTCGTGGTCGGCAGCAAGCCTGGCACACGTGTCGCCGCAGGCTGCTATCATATCCAGACCGTGAACTCGCTCCACGCTCGCTACGACAGGTTCATCAAGCCCTTCTGCGGACCGGCCACCAAGAACCTCAATGGCTACATCCGGTGGCTTGAGGTGCGCCTGGCGGGAGTGTCGCCGGCCGGCATCATTAAGGCGTCATAGCCTACCTTCACAAGGGAATAGGACAGCCCGTTGAGAGCTTCTGTTTTGTCCTTTGAGTGGCCCTATTGTTGGGGAACCCAAATTTGGGGCCACCTTTCTTCGTCGTTATCAGTAAAGGTGGGTCGCGCCCAAGATCTCGAGGCGAGTCATCGGTGATCCCGCCGGGCGCTCATTCCAGGCATCGCAGTCCTCCAGGCCGCGTTCGAAAACGTAGCCCTGCCGCACATGCCGGTTTAGCACCTCAACCCCCGACAATCCGTTTAGAGGCTTTTCCATTGCGAAGCCGAGACACAGGCCTGCCGTCAGCACCGCAAAGTAGATCTCTTCGCTGATCCTGTCTTGTGGCAGAACCACTTTCAACACGCCATCCTCGATGGCCACACTTTGCGGTTGCCACATCTCCAGCAGTTCGCTCGCCCGCGCCCGCTGGTCGGCCTGAGCCGCGCCCGCAAGACAGAATGCCAGTAGCGCTGTGCAGAGGCGACCCGCCATCATCGCACAGCCTCGGAGGGCGTGAAGAGACGCACCGACCCTTGCCCAGTATAGACGCGAATCTCGCTCGTCATGAATCCGCGGTCGACCATGGAATATTCGAGGCCACCGATCGGCATGCAACTCACGCCTAGAAGCGCCTGCATCTGCCGGTTATCGTCGTTGACCGCGGCAGTGATGAATTCGTCGAGCGCATCCTCCGTGATGCAGCCCACGTAGCCGCCATTTGCGCGTTCTGCCATCGCCGGAGCACCCAGCACGGCCAGTATCGCTGCGATCTGCAAACCCTTCATCTCGTCGAAACCCTCGCTGCAAAACCAAAGTGTGGTCAGGGCGGAGAATGCAATAGATATGTTGTGAGCACAACAAAGAACTGATTTTTCTCGGAAAATCCTGAATCTCCGCCTGCTATTTGCTTTTGAGAGATGGAATACGAGCCGCCGCTCGAAACGCCATCGCCAATATGCGCTGCGCAGACTGTTTGAATCCGAACTCGCCTCCAAAAAAGTTCCAACAAAATGAGCGGAGCATATTGGCCTCAGCGTCTGGAAATCCGAACAGCCGACCAACACAAAATGCGGACACCCCCATTTTTTTTGTAGGGTAATGTAGGATAGATTTTTACCCTACGAAAAATTTTTCGTAGGGTAAGGTAGACCAACACGCTCGACGTGGAGCTGGCGGAGGTGAAGCCGAAGCTGGTGCTGGCGATGGGCGCGATCGCGGTGGAGAGCCTCACGGGGTCGCGTGCCGCTGTGCTGTCGCGGCGCGGCCATGTCGAGACGGGCAGGGGAGGGGAGCCGGTGCTGATCACCCTGCATCCTTCCTATCTGCTGAGATTGCCCGATCCGCATCTATGAAAACGAGGGGTCTGCCATCGCCGAGGAGACGATCAAGCGGATCGCTGCCCTTTATGCTGTGGAAAAAGAGGCGCGCTACAAACCTGCTGAAGAACGCGTTGCCCTGCGACAGGCAAAGGCGAAGCCAGTCTTCGATGACCTCGAGGCGTGGCTCTCGCTTCAATTGCCGAAGTTTTCCGGTAAATCAACCTTGGCAGCAGCTATTCGCTATGCGCTCGGGCGCATGCCCAAGGCCCGTGCGTATCTCGAAAACGGTAAGCTGGAGCTGGACAACAATATCTGCGAGCGATCAATCAGACCGGTGACGCTCGGGCGCAAAAATTATCTGTTCATGGGATCAAAGGGCGGCGGTGATGCCGCTGCAATCGCCTACACGCTTGTTGAGACCTGCCGCATGAACAGTGTCGATCCTGAAGCCTCGCTCCGTTAGGTTCTCGCCCGCGTCGCGGATCATAAAATGAACCGCCTCGACGACCTCATGCCGCGGAATTGGCAGCCCGAGTAAGTCAACGCCAGTCTGACCGGACGCATACCCGTATGCGTGCTTCGTCCTTTAGCATTTTCGAGACGGTGATCGGCTTGACACCTGTTGCTGTCGGCGCCTCGTTGCCCGAACTTGTGACGTCAATCCTTGCAGCCATACGCAAGCATACCGATGCCGTTTTCGGGGACATTGTTGGCACCGACATATGCGACGTTGTATCGCCTCTAGGCGATTGTTTTATAAATCTTCTATCTTTTGTTCGGCATCTTGTAATGCGTATCGCTCAGGGCCATTTCTGCAATAGGCGAAGCACTTTGGATCGCCAGATCTCTAATGGAGAGAGAAATGAGTAGAGTCGCCATTGGTGCTCTTCTCGCGACCTTCGTAGCCTTCTCGGCTCATGCCATGAGCGCGCAGATCGATACTGACGGGGACGGAAAAGCATCCCTCGTTGAGCTTCAAACGGTCTTTCCCGAACTCTCCGAAGATCTGTTTCTGGAAATCGACACCAATGCCGATGGCTTTGTGGATGATGAGGAAATGATGATCGCGGTTGAAACCGAGATGATCCCGGATATCGAAACGGATGCGTAACCCCCGGTCTTGGAGATTGTGCCATGTACAAACATAGCAAGTTCAGATGGGTCTTCGCATCCTCGGGCCTCTGGCTGATCGTCTCACCCTTCCTGCTTCTCGGCGGTGAAAAATCGCTGATGAATGCGCAGGTAGCTGGAACCGGGGTTCTGATGTTCGGTGGTCTGGTGGCGCTTTGGGTGGCATGTTTGGACCACCCCCGGCAAGACCTGATGCAAGCGAGCGCCGGTCTGGCTTTGGGTTCGTCGATGATCGCAGTTCCACTGGCGCTTGGTCTCAACGAAAGCTCCGTGGCTGTCTGGAACGCTCAGGTGTTTGGTTCTGTGTTCGTGCTGAGCGCTCTTTTCGAGTTCTACGACCATTGGGCAGGCCACAATGCCCATTGAATTTTTCGGAGTGGAGCGGTTGTTGCTCCACCCGCCTTCAACTCGGGGCCAATTGTGCCGCGCCAGGACCATACCGTGACATTCAAGAAGCGTGTGACCACCACCACCTCTCTCGGGCAAGGCGAGATGTCGCAGATGCGCGAATTTGTCAGCGGTGCCGGATAACGTCCGCGGCCCGCCGGGGCCGAAATTCCAGAACTGACGCTGTCGCCCCGTGCGGCATCACCCCAACCAACCCTGAAAGGCACGACAATGAAAAACGATAAACACGGCAAACGCGGCAACAAGGAAGCCAAGAAACCGAAGCAGGATAAGCCCAAGGTTTCTGCCACAGCCAATTCCCTTGCAGGCAAGCCTGCACTGGAGATCGGCGGCAAGAAGCTGAAGTAGCTCTGGCTTGCCGCTGCGGTGATCAAACACCGCGACAATGTTCGGCCCAAGACTGAATGGAGCACGTGCAAGCTGCACGTGCTCCTGCAAAGGCACCGGAAAGTGGCCAATGCCCTTGCACCTGAATACTGGCCACAGCCATCGGCACTCTACAGAAGGAGCAATGCCATCGTGTCTACGCCTCTACGCGCCCGCGTTCCGGTCCTTCGCATCAGGGGCAACGAGAAGCCGAATGGTGACCTGATCATTCCCGATAGCGCGAAGGAAAAGCCCGCGGATGACGAAATTCTGGCTGTCGGGGTGGGCGCTCGGGACGACGGCCGTGCTCGGAGCGACAGGGACGTCGAGATGGACGACAGGATCCTCGTTGGTAAATGGCCCGGCAACGAGATCAAGATCGACGGCGAAGACCTGATGATCATGAAGGAGCGCGACATTCCTGGCATCATCGCCTGACCACCTCTGTCCTCAGCTCAATTTTTTAGGAATACCGACATGACCGCAAAAGACGTCAAATTTGGCACGGAGTCCCGTGACCGCATGCTCAAGGGCATCAATACACTCGCCAACGCCGTCAAGGTCACGCTAGGCCCCAAGGGTCGCAACGTTGTCCTGGACAAATCCTGGGGCGCGCCGCGCATCACCAAGGACGGTGTGACCGTCGCAAGAGAGATCACCCTGTCCGACCCTTTTGAGAATATGGGTGTACAGATGGTGAAGGATGTCGCGTCGCGCACCAGTGACGAGGCTGGTGACGGCACCACCACGGCGACTGTTCTCGCACAAGCGATCATCAAGGAAGGCTTGAAGTCGGTGGCTGCGGGTATGAACCCGATGGACCTCAAGCGCGGCATCGACAGGGCCGTCGAGGCCGTTGTTGCCGAGGTCAAGCAGATGTCACGTCCTGTAAGGGATACGGATGAGATCGCCAAGGTCGGTACGATATCGGCCAATGGCGAGACTGCCATCGGCCGGCAGATCGCGGATGCGATGGCCAAGGTCGGAAATGAAGGCGTTATCACCGTCGAGGAAAACAAGGGCCTCGAGACCGAAACCGAAGTCGTCGAAGGTATGCAGTTCGACCGTGGCTATCTCAGTCCTTATTTCGTCACTGAACCCGAGAAAATGACGGCAAGCCTGAAAGATTGCGTCATCCTGCTGCACGAGAAGAAGCTGTCCTCGCTGGCGCCGATAGTGCCCTTGCTCGAAGCTGTCATGCAGGCCGACAAGCAGCTCCTGGTTGTCGCCGAAGATATTGACGGCGAGGCACTTGCGACGCTCGTAGTCAACAAGCTTCGAGGCGGCCTCAAGGTTGTCGGCGTCAAGGCGCCCGGCTTCGGAGATCGCCGCAAGGCGATGTTGGAAGACCTCGCCATTCTTACGGGCGGCCAGGTGATCTCCGAAGAACTCGGCATCAAGCTCGAGAATGTCACCCTGGACATGCTGGGTCTCGCCAAGAAGATAATCATCACAAAAGATGCAACGACGGTGATCGACGGGGCGGGCGACAAGGCAGCCATCGCCGCGCGCGTGTCTCAGATTCAGGCTCAGATCGAAGACACCACGTCGGATTATGACAAGGAAAAGCTGCAGGAACGCCGCGCGAAACTCGCAGGCGGGGTCGCGGTTATAAGAGTCGGCGGTGCAACCGAAATCGAGGTGAAAGAACGCAAGGACCGCGTCGATGACGCCTTGAACGCAACCCGCGCGGCCGTTCAGGAAGGCGTTGTTCCCGGCGGTGGCGTTGCCTTGGTCCATGCCGGCAAGGTGCTGGTGGATCTTACAGGCGACAATGCAGACCAGACGGCGGGCATTGCCATCATCCGCAAGGCGCTCCAGGCACCGCTGCGTCAGATCGCCGAGAATGCGGGCGTTGATGGTTCGGTCGTTGCCGGAAAGATCGTCGAGAACTCCAGCAAGTCGTTTGGCTACGATGCACAGGCGGACAGCTACGGCGACATGCTGAAAGCAGGAGTCATCGATCCCACGAAAGTTGTGCGCATTGCGCTTCAATACGCAGCCTCTGTCGCCGGTCTACTCGTCACAACCGAGGCGATGATTGCTGATCGGCCGCCGAAATCAGGAAGGGCCGACGGGGCGGACATGGAAAGCATGCTGTAGCCGGACATAAGGCGATGGCTTGCAGCGACGCGTTGCAAGCCATTCGGAAAGCGCTGAACTGAGATCGCAGAATGTCTCGATATGATCTCTGCCTTACCATCTCGAACTGCAGATGGCCCCTGCCGCGGCCAGGATGAACGGCTCCTCCGGCGCTCCGCCTGTCAGCAGGCGTCCTTACCATGCCAGGAATTGCAAAGGGTTGAATGTGACCCAGCCCTTTGTGTTTCGTGGTGCAACACGAAAAACTCGGTGCGTCAGTCTGCGCTCTGGATTGCGACAAGTCTTGCTCAAGCGATCCAATGGCAGCCATTTCGTGCTATGCTGGCACCTGCATCCTGACAGCAAGGGGGGGCGCTATGCCGTTCGGTTTCCCATCATCGCTCTTGTCTTCCGCACCCTCACATCTCTCGCCGCGGGGCAGCGTGGTGCGACTGGCGCATCGAGCCCTTAACCTGAGACATATCCTGCAGCCTTGAAATGGTTCCAGCATTCGTCCGGTGACCATCTACGCGATGGACCGGCGAAACGCTCCGACGATATCGTCTCCTTCGCCGGGCGGGTCGCCAAGGTCAGCGATGCCGAGCTTCGTGCGGCCGGGCGTTGCGGGAATGCGATTTATTTCGTCATGACTCGGGAAAGCGCCGATGTTACCGCGCATTAATGACGGGCTGGCTGCAAACGCAGCTTGGTACAGGGGAAAGGGTGCGCCAGTTTATGCGCCTCGATGTTCTTGCCGCGGTGGCGCCGGAATTCGGGTCCAGTTCCGCAATGGCCGATGCTGCCTACACCATATGCATTGAGGCATGTGTCGATCCGGCGCGGCACATGATCACAGTTCGATCCGGATATCGTGGATCCACAACTTGGGAGGCCGCGAAAGCACAAAGACCACCACATCCGCCAGGTCATCGGGTTCGGTAAAAATGTGATTTGGCACTTCTTCTCCCGCTTTCGCGAACATGTCCGTGTTGGTGCCTGACTGATAAATGCCGCCGACACGAACGCCTGAGCTTTCCTCGTCCGCTTTAAGTACTTCGGTAAAGCCGCGCACCCCGTATTTCGTGGCCGTGTAGACCGATTGCCCCGCCTGCGCGACAACACCGGATTTGGAGACGACATTCAAAATGATGCTTTCGTCATTGGCGCGCAGTGCCGGAAGTGCGGCTTGGGTGATCTGCATCAGCCCGGTCAGGTTGGTTTGAACTGTCGCCTGCAGCATCTCTGGCGGGATAGTGTCGAGCGGCCCGGTTTTGTGCCAGATGCCTGCGTTGTTGATCAAGACGTCCAACCCGCCAAAGGTTTTTGTCACTTTCTCTACCGCTGAACTGGTCGCCTCGGGATTCTGGATATCACACGCGATGCCAATAGCTTCTGCGGCACCGGCAGCTATGCACTCAGCCTCGACCCGGTCCAGGCGGTCGACGTTGCGGCCCAGAATGGCCAAGCTGGCGCCTGTCGCGGCCAATTTCAGGCAAATATGCCGTCCGATACCATCACTGCCACCCGTGACAATGATGCGCTTTTTTCTCAAATCCATGACGTGCTCCTGTGTTATGCCAGGCTTTACTGCAATGGGCGCGGGGAAGCTGCGGACATGCCAACCGAGCGCAGGTATAGCATCGCGAAAACGTCGCTTTCCCCACCGACAGGAACGAATATCGACGGTTTTCCCGGGGCGCAGACCTGCGTGCCTCGAGAAGAGATGCCCAGTTCTGTCAAAGAGCGTACCCTGGGCGATCCGAAAGCGGCCTCCCCTTGGCGAGTTGCCGAAGGGCCACCCCGGTCACCAGGAGGTCAAGCGTGGCCGTGAGGGTCGGGGTCGTCCGCGACAAGGGCGGCGCAGTAGGCGAACTGGGCCTTGCGTCGGCGCCTTTCGGCCTCCCGGCGATAGCGTTGCAAGAGGTTCGCTTTCCGCCAATAGGCGGCTTCTTTCGCAACAGCGACCGCGCCCGCGATATCGGCCGTGTCGGACAAAACGATGTCGCGCATTGTTTCGGAGTCGAGGTCCGCATCGCGCGGATTTCCGGCTCTGCTGTTGCCGGGTCTCGATGGTCCGAAGAGATGTTCACGCTCAGCGGCGAGGGTACGTGCCACCTGCGCCTCACATTCCGCAAGTTCCCATCCCAAACGGGTGACTTCATGCGTTGCATAGCTCACCGCGCATTGCTGAGGGTTGTTCAAGATGGCCCGGTAGATAGGGAGCGTGTTTGCGGACGGAACAGCAGCGGTCAACCCGTGTCGGTAGGCATTCCGGGAGGGGCCAGCCCACGCGGCCGGGTCCCGTTGGCGCCGATCAGGCTCATCCATCTGCACGCATCCTTGGTGCACAGCGCCTCGAAATCATCGATAAGCTCGCGTCGGCGCTTTTCCAGCCTCTCGATGCGCTTCTCATGATGGGCCAGACCTTCAGCCAGGTTTTGATAGGCCCGCCCGAGAAGCTCATCCAGCGAGGTGCCGGCAGCGCGGATCCTGTCTGCCGCCTCGGCCTGCAAGGTCGGATCGTCTCCGACGAGGTCAGACGCGAGGCGCGAATGCTCTTGCTCAGCTTCGTCCGTGCTCACGAAACGGCCGGTGGTAAGATAGCCCGTCGCCAAATCGCGCGTTTCGGACAGGAGACGGATATCGCGCAGGCGCCGATGCTGCTCCAGCTCGATCTCGAGACCGGCGATTTCCCTGGCGCGCCGTCGTTCCAGCGCGCTGCGCGGCTGGAGGTAGTCATACATCGCAGCCTCGATCTCATCCAAGCTGGCTTTGCTGCCGCCCAGGGCGACGGGGCTGGGTTTCGATTGCGTGGCATGGGGCTTTTGCGGCATCGCGGTCATCTGGTTTCTCCTGGCATGGGGATGGAATGTCTCGGACAGGGCCCTGGCCGTGCGGCAGGGGTCTTGAGCGAACCGCGCGGCGGGGCGCGCGGCGGTGCAACGCGGCATGATGTTGAAACCAGATAAGAAGAATCCTGCATTGATGCTTCCCTGCAAGGAATGGGGGTCAGCGGCGAGACGCCGGGCGGAGGTTGATCCTGGCACATCATGCGCATCGTATGATTCTGGATACTACATATAGACGACAGGCGCGACAAGCTGCCTGGCGAAGAATCTCGAGACCGGAAATTGGAAGCGAGACTGCAACCGGGCCAGAGACGGCGAGATGCCCGGCATCAGCCCTCAGCTGGATGAAACCGCAGCCCCGGCGCGTCATCCGGGGTCCCGACGAACTCGATCCCCGCGGCTTCAAAACAGGTGCGCAGGATCTCGAGATTGTTCTTGCGGGATTTCGGCACGCGCGTCTCGGCCATCTCATAGCGCACGATCGTTGCGGTACCGATGCCCGTGGCATCGGCCAGATCCCTGACCGACCAGCTGAGCGCCGCCCGCGCGGTTCGAATCTGTTGACCGGTGATTGACATGGCAACAGTTATGATATATTTTTTATCATAATGGAGGCGTAGGGGTTGGAGGAAGGTATGGCAGATTGGCGTGACGCATTCAGAGCTCTCGAAAGGGCATATTCCGACTCCACGATGCGCGCATATCATTGCGATGTGCAAGCCTATGTCGACTGGTGCGCGGCAGCGCAGCGGAACCCTTTCCCGGCAGAGGTCTCGCAGGTCTGTGCTTTTCTGGAAGCCCAGGGCGAGCATATGGCGCCCTCCACAGTGAGACGGCGCCTTTATGCGATCCGCAAGATTCACCGGTTGATGGGCCTCGCGGATCCGACGCAGGACGAGGCGATCAATCTTGCCTTCCGGCGGGTTCGGCGCGCGAAACCGGTGCGGCCGCGCCAGGCCCGGGGATTGACGGCCGCGCATCTGCGGCGCTTTCTGGCCGTTCAGCCCAAATCGCCCTGGGGGTTGCGCAATACGGCGATGCTATCTCTGGGCTATGAGCTGATGACCCGCAGATCAGAACTGGTGGCGCTGCGCGACGACGATCTGGTGTTGCGGGACGACGGCACCCTGCGGGTGTTGATCCGCCGCAGCAAGGCGGACCGGGAGGGCAAGGGCAGGGTCGCCTTTACATCAATCGATACGGCGCGCCGCGTGCTGGATTGGCAGGCCTGGCGCGGCGCCTGTACCGCATGGCTGTTTTGCCCGATTTACCAGGCGCATCCGCAGGATCGCAGCCTGAGCGATACCACCGTAAAGACGATCATCAAGACCACGGCCAAACAGGCCGGTTATCCTGCCGAGGAGGTGCGCAGTTTCAGTGGCCATTCGATGCGCGTCGGCGCCGCGCAGGACCTGTTGCGCAGAGGCTTCGATACCGCGGCGATCATGCGGGCCGGTGGCTGGAAATCGGTCAACGTGCTCGCCCGCTATCTGGAATATGCCGAGCAGAACGTCTGGGAGACCTGATGTTCCGCTTCGGAATGCACGGACAATGGCGCAGGACCAATAGCGCAGGACGCCGGGTCAGAACGCCTGCGGCGACATCCGGTTTGCGCGCTGCGCCGCGCGGGCCTGTGCGAGGATCTTCCTGTCCTCATTGCGCTAGGTGCGCGAGCCCGACATGCCGTTGTGGCGCATCATCAGCTTCAGGACTTTGAGCCTGTTGATCATTTCGAACCGAACCCCGATGCTTCTTGTTCCATCGCGACTGCGACGGAAGTAGCTCGTCGCGTCGCCCCGGCCCGCCTATCAGCGGCCATTCCGAAACAGGTCTTACCTCCCTCCGCCGAACAGGTCGCGGAGGTCAGCGAGAAGCAAGGCGTTCGTCCAGGCCAGTATCGACGAACCCGGCGATCACAATCCAATAGGAAACGTTGGTTAAACAGTGCGCGAGCGGCGCGAGCCGGTCGACCTCTTGCCAAGATGGCTTGTGATGCGCTGCATGGGCTTTGCCGTCGCGTCATGGCCTCGCAGTTTCGGATTTCCTTTGTTTTGGAGACGGCGACACCCCGTCCGGCCGGGCCCGGCCGTTCTTGGCTGCGGGTGTCTTCGCCATGGTGTCGAAGTTGAATCAGCGGCCAAGACGCCGGATGTGCCTCGGCGATCCGTCGACCTCGCGCTGCCCCTCGGCGATCGCCGTCTCCAGCGCGACATCCCCGCGGTAGGCGCGGATCAGGGCCTTGAGTGGGCCAATCAGGAACAGATCGGTCTCCCCGCCGGGATCGGAAATGCAATGGTCGAGCCTTCCCGCTTCACATAGGAACCAGTCATGCCGCTTGTGCTCGGGCTGATCGAAACCGCTCAGGCGCGGCACGTGGCGATCGGGTCCGAACGCCGTCGGGTCGACGGAATATGCCAACCCCCAGATCAGCGTTCCCAAATCGAGCGCATTCTTCGTGAGCTCCCGCCGGATCCACCTTTGCCCCCATGCCCCGAGCGCGCTGACAAGGGGCAGAAACGCGGCACCGGCGTCGGTCAGGTGATACGTCCAGCTTCTTCCCGTCTTGCTGCGCATGCGCTCGCCTCGAGGCCGTCCTACAGCCTCGTGATGGGCGCGAACACCAACGAGGGCGCTAACCCGGGCTGCACCTCTCCCGGTGACATGCCCTCCCCTGGCAGGTCTATGGGGGCGAGACCACTGCAGACGCGTAGCAGGTTTCTGGCGGTCAAACTTGCTCCATTCTCATTATCTTGCTGAGGGAAATGAACGTGGGATAATGTGACGAGGGAGGGCGCATGGGGGGAGGCCATGAATTGGAAAAGTCAGACCGCGTAACGCCCGATGCCTACGCTGTTGGCAAGCGGTCGCGGCAAGAGGATGGTGCGGATACGGAATGGATGGCCTCATACCGGCGGCCTGACGGCGCGCAGCTGATCGTTTTTTTCGGCGCATATATGTTCGCTCTGGCTTTCGGCCGCTGGATGACGGTAATTCCGGACATTCCAATTACGATATGGCCGCCAAATGGTATTCTGCTCGCCATGCTGCTTATGCAGCCACGGCAAAGCTGGCCATGGTGGATCGGGCTCGCTGCGCTAGGCGAGTTGACGGGAAACGTCATCTGGTTCCAAAACGCGCTGATCTGGGCCATTGGCTATGTTGCCGCGAATGCCGCGGGAGTAATAACTGCCGCGCTCCTGCTTGAGCTCCTCCTGCGCGCCCCGATCCGCCGCTTTGCCAGCCTGGGCCAGGTACTAGCGTTTCTGGCTCTCGGCGTGCTGGTCGCTCCGGCCATCAGCGCGACCTTGGGAAGCGCAATCGACGCAATCGTTGGTAAGAATGCGTTCACTACGACGTGGCCCGTTTGGTGGCTGGGGGATGCTACTGGAATCTTGATCGCGACACCGCTGGTTTTAACGCTCGTCGATACTTGGCGAGAAAAACTCTGGCCGACGGTCGCGCAGATCCTGGAGGGCGCCGCCATCGCGATCCTTCTGTCGGCGCTGAGCCTATGGGTCCTGTCGGCCGACGCCAACTATGCGTTCCTGTTGCCTTTGCCGATCGTCTGGGCAGCACTGCGCTTCGAATTTCGCGGCGCCACCTCTGCTGTCCTGCTGCTGACCTTCGCAATAGCCATCCACGGACAGACGTTCGAAACACTGCCGCTTTCAGCATCCGATATTGCTGCGGCTCACAGCGAACTCAAAGCGTTGATTCTTGTTGCTGCGACTACTGGACTGATCGTGGCGGCGATTACCCGGCAGCGACGCCAGGCGTATTCCGATCTGGCGCGCCTCAACGACGATTTGGAAGCGCGTGTTGCCGAACGCACCAGCGCCATTGAGGCGGCCGAACGGCGCTTCAAGGCCACGTTCAAGAACGCTGGCGTCGGTATCAGTATCGTGAGCGGTGAGGGAAAGCTCTTGCTCGTGAACGAATGTTTCCGACGGATGCTGGGGCGCGACGTCGGTGAAATGGAAGGGCGCAGGATTGATGAGTTCACGCACCCCGATGATCGCGCAATGATAGAAGCGGCATGGACGCGGCTTACGGCCGACGGGGTTGATGATTATGCGCAGGAGAAGCGCTACCTTCACAGGAATGGTCAGATCGTCTGGGGGCATACGACAGTAAGCTGCGTGCGCCATGCTGACGGCAGCATCGCCTATCTCATCAAGGTGGTTCAGGACATCACAGAGCGCAAGCGATCCGAGGCAGTGCGCCACCTCCTGATGCACGAGGTCAACC
This sequence comes from Sulfitobacter aestuarii, assembly GCF_042685005.1. NCBI lineage: Bacteria > Pseudomonadati > Pseudomonadota > Alphaproteobacteria > Rhodobacterales > Roseobacteraceae > Sulfitobacter > Sulfitobacter aestuarii. The sequence goes on from NZ_JBHUMP010000027.1 coordinate 14,369, forward strand.
ACCGGAGCAAGAACCTCCTCGCCGTTGTGCAAGTCATCGCCCGCCAGACGGCAAGGCATTCGTCGGATCACTTTGTTGCGACGTTCAACGAGCGCTTGCAGGCGCTCGCGGCAAACCAGGATATCCTGGTGCATAACGAATGGCAGCGCATCGCCCTGACCGATCTGGTGAAGGGGCAATTGAACCATTTCGAGAACGTCATGCAACGTGTTCATCTGTCCGGCCTGGCCGTCATGCTACCTCCTGCCGCGGCTCAGGCCCTCGGGATGGCCATACATGAACTGGCGACGAACGCGGCAAAATACGGAAGTCTGAGCAATGAGGCCGGCCGGGTTGAAATTTCATGGTCGGTGGAGGAGGGCAGGTTCCACATGTCCTGGCAGGAGAGGGATGGGCCGCCGGTTGCCGCACCCGAACGCAGAGGTTTTGGCACCGTTGTTCTTGAAAGAATGACCGCTTCGGCAATGTCAGGAGAGGTCAGCCTTAGCTACGAGCCCAAGGGTGTCACCTGGGCACTCTCCTGTCCCGTGTCGGTCTTGGAAGACACCACCGATGAGGTGGAGGACGCCTGAAAAGATGTTCAATGTCTTGCGGCGAGCTGGGCGCTGCTGCCGCGCAGCTTCATTGGCCACCCCATGCGAGCGGGGGCGGCGCGGGATCTGTTGCGCAAAGGCTTGGATACCGCGATCCTGCACGCCGGTGGCGGGAAATCGGTCAACATGCCCGCCCGCAATCTGGAACATGAAGAACAGAACGCCTGGGAGACCGGACGTTCCGCCGGGAATCCACAACAACGGCACGAGACTCCGGGTCAGAACGCCCGCGGTGGCATCCGGTCTGCGCGCCGCTGCGCCGCGCGGGCATGCGCGAGGATTTTCCTGTCCTCATTGCGCTTGATGCGCGCCCCTGACATGCCAATGTGGCGCGTCATCAGCTTCAGGATCTTGAACCTGTTGGTCATGTCGAGCTGAAACCCGATGCCCCTTTTCCCGTCTCGACTGCGACGGACGGTTACTGATCCCACCGCCCCGGTCCGCCAGATAAGCGGCCATTCCGAAACAGGTTTTACCTGTTCTGCGTCGAACAGATCGCGGAGGTCGGCGCGAAGCACGGCGTTCATCCAAGCCAGTAACGAAGCTTTGAGCTCCTCGGCCCGGCAACGCAGATCTTCATGCCGGTGCTTCAAGGCAGCCTGGATCTTGCGCTGACAAAGCAGCTTGGTGGCAAGACCCTGTGCGTCCCGCCCCGCAAAACCTGCGGCGCGGAAGGCCTTGACCGCGTCAAAATCCTCGAGATAGGCGTCGACGAAGTACGCTTGCTGAAGGGTCAACTTGTAGCGCAGGGCCCATAGCGGGACGTCCGAAACAGCCAGTTCACGTGGTTGCATGGTCATGAGACATACCTTTCCCCGGCAAGCCGGAAATCTGGAGCGGCCCCCGGCCGACGATAGGGGCGTAGGGTCAAAACGATGCTCGGCTCCCGGATAGGCCTGTCACGGCTTGCCAATCGTATGTTCGGCTCAGAGGGGGATTCTGTCCCGGCATCGGCATGAAGAGGCATCAAACCGGTCATTGAAGCATTCCTCGCATGGGAGAGGCACCCTGTCGATGTCGCGGCGCCCCACAGATAAAAGTGACGTAAGCACATTTTGTGTACTGATTCTAACTTAATACTATATGGGGTATCTCAAAATGCAATCGCGCAAGACGGATAAGTCGCTGCCGATCCTGGCCTCCGCATGCTCGCACGGGAATGTTCCGGTCCTGGCGAGATGCTGCCGCGCAACGAATACCTGTCCCTCGATCTCTATGAGCGCGCCCTATATGCGGGCGAATGAGCGGCGCGTCTTCTTACGCCGCCCCGGTCGAAATCGGCGAAGGGATGGTCGGCGGCGCCGTGGCGCAGGTCCTCTTATCGAAACCTGATAGTTTCAAGAAGGACGACTGGGTCGTTGCCTTGCCGGGTGGCAGGAATATGCCCTGTCCGACGGGATCGCCGCGATCAACATGGGGAAAATCCCCCGAGAACCCAGCCTGGGCGCGTGTCGTTATCTGCTTGCCGTTCCTGACCGCCCCCCGGGGGCCTGTCTGACCCGGATCGGGCAGCCTTGGGGAAGGCATGACCCTTGTGGTCGCGGCAGCCAGCGGGCCGGTGGGGGCCACGGTCGGGCAGATCAGCGAAATCCTGGGCCTGCGCGTCGTTGGCATCGCGGGCGGTCCCGAGAAATGACGCCGCTTTGTGGACAGCCTCGGCTGCGATGAGTGCATCGATTACCGAGCCGACGGCTTTGCAAAGGTGCGCGAAGCCGCGGTTCCGGCAGGCATCGATACCCAATTCGAGAATGTCGGCGGCGCGGGTTTCGATGCGGTGATGCCTTTGCCCAACACCTCGGCGCGCATCGCGGTCTGCGGGATGATCTCGCGATACAACGCAACCTCTCTGCCTGACGGGCCCGACAGGATGAGACTGTCAATCGGACGATGCTGAACAGGAGGGTGGACATGCGCGGCTTCATTGTCTTCGATAATTTCGGCCATCTCGCTCCCGAGTTCGCCGAGCAGATGGCCGCATGGGGGGCAGGGGAAAATCCGGTTTCGCGAAGAAGTGAGCCATGGGGGGGAACAGGCTCCCCGCGGCTTTCGTTGGTCTGCTTAAGGGCGAGGCTTCTGGCAAACCTGTCGTCAAGCTGAGCGACTGAACGCCAAACGAAAAGGAAACGACCCGATGAAAATACTCATGGTTCTGACGTCACATGACAAGCTGGGCGACACCGGCAACAAGACGGGCTTCTGGCTCGAGGAATTCGCCGCGCCATATTATGTGTTCAAGGACGCAGGCGCCGAGGTCACGCTGGCCTCGCCCCAGGGGGGACAGCCGCCACTGGACCCGTCCAGCGACAGCGACGATGCCCAGACCGATGCAACCAGGCGGTTCAAAAGCGACGATGCAGCTCAGAAGGACCTTGCCAATACCGAGGCTCTCTCCACCATCTCGGCCGAGCGCTATGACGCGATTTTCTTTCCAGGCGGGCATGGCCCGCTGTGGGATCTGGCCGAAGACCGCGACAGCATCGCGCTGATCGAGACCTTCGCCGCAAGCAACCGCCCGATCGGGGCGGTTTGCCACGCCCCGGCCGTGTTCAAGCACACCAAGGGCCCGGATGGGAAGCCGCTGGTGTCGGGCAAGACCGTGACCGGCTTCACCAACACCGAAGAGGAAGGTGTTGGCCTCACCGACGTCGTCCCATTCCTGGTTGAGGATATGCTTAAAACCAATGGCGGCGACTATAGAAAGGGCGACGATTGGGCCTCCTTCGTGCTCACCGATGGCAAGCTGGTGACAGGGCAGAACCCGGCCTCATCGGAAGAGGCCGCGCGCAATCTGCTCGCGCTCCTGTGATCCGTCTTCATAGGGGGTAGCGGCTACCGCCACCCCGCTCGCGCGCGAAAACATGAATGAGCCGGAAGACACAGGAAAATACTTCTCGGCACCGCGGTCAGCAGGGCGGGCATGCGCCGGATCAAAGAGGTGAGGGTCCATGGCGATCCGCTGATTGCCCTTGTGTGCGCGCGGACCCCCCGCACCGGTGGTCTGGCGTCGGATGTGCCTGGCGCTGCGGTGACCTGACCGATCCGCAGCACGATATCTGCGCGGGCTGGGATGCATGAGATCTGACGCCGGTCCGGGCGCGCCAGCCGTCTTTGAAATGACTGACGAGGTCGATCTTGGCATGCGCAGCAAGCGCGCCGAGCGCGTGAGCAATCCGCAGGCGCCGCGCCCGGCGCGCCTGCGTCGGACGGCAAACCGGCATGCCCAATCCCAATGATCTGATCCGCGAAAACCGGGCCTGAAGCTGGCGTTTTCCGCTACGATCTCCAGGCTGGTAGAGAAGCGCAATGAGATCAAGGCATCGAAATTCTCGGACGCAGCGAAGGTTTTCTGCGAACCGGGGCCGGGGGGAAGGTGGCTCGGACCTGCAGTCAGATCTGTTTGCTGACAGTCGATTCGGATGCACGAAGATGTCGAGAAAGGGCTTTCTGCTTTGGACTTGCGGAAAGCATTTGATTTTTCATCGCGCGTGCGTGGCACACCCGGAGCGTGGCACACACGAGGTAGCGCTTCGTTAGATGCACCGAATTTTCGTACTTCAGGATCTGTCTTCACAAATTTCGCAATAAGCTGGCGCTCATTGAACGGATTGAAATAAGTAGCCTGGTCATATCTCCTGGCTCGAAGAATTCGCCGCGCCCTATTATGTTATGAGGAGGCCGGAGCCCCGATCACGATGGCCTCGCCCAACAACACCGACCATGCCCAGACCGAGGCAACCCGGTGGTTCGAACGAGACGATCCAGGCCGGGAGGATCTCGATTCGCTGCCACCAGGCGAAAATTGTGGGGCTATGCCAATGTTCCGTGCAGAAACCCGCTGACGTTTGCCGCCTGCTCCTCGACAGGGAACCGGGTTCTCTGCCAAGAGTAGAGTTTCTGAGAGTGACACCCATCTCTCTCGCTCCCTGCTGAACTTGGCCCGTCGACCTTCATCGGCGGGTCTTTTTCTCGCCAGGTTTTGTGAGCTCCCGCTACGCTGGGGAAATGCAGCCTCTCGAACGTAGCCACCGACGAGTAGGGGCTGATATGTTGCGGTTCGCGTCAGGAGACCCAGAGCTTGACCTTAGTGTTCAACCCCGCAATTGATCCGTGCCGCAAATGTTCGCTCGGTGGTCATGGGGGAAGCTCGGGTGGACCAGGGTAACGTCAGGACACCACTCCGCGGAGCGAACTGGGGCCGAAGCAGGGGCTCAGACATGTCACCGGAGATTACCGGCGGTGCGGGAGTAGATGCCAGCAGGTCAGCCACTCAGATTCGCCCCCCGAACGTTTCTTGGATTGATTTCCGATACCATGTTAAGTTGCATCCAGGGACGATGTTCCCGAGGGTGCTCGACGCAACCCGGAATTCCAGGGAGGGTGGTCCAAATGAGCCGGGATATTCCAGAGGGTAATAAGATTGACGATCGCGCGGGCAGCTGGCGGCGCTGGTCGTTCTGGTTCTACGTGGTGGTCATGCTGGTTCTTTGGGCGATTGCAGCCCAGCAAGTGGTGGGTTATCTCGCTGCGCAGACATAAAAACCTGCAATTAGTAATTTTTTCGTCATTGGGATGATTGCTCTCGGGAAAAATCGGATTACAATTAGTCTATGGTCCCGGAATATGACGGAAAAAAGGCGCATGATGAGCGTGCTACACGTTTGAGCCGGTGGGCGTTTGCCCTATCTATGGCGCTGCTTTGGACAATTGCTGTCGGATTTCTGGTAGTTTATCTTTATGGCTGAACGGCAGCGTTCACTGCCACCTTTTGCATTGGCTTCTAACACGGAGATTGAGTTAGCCACCCTGACCGGATTGTTTATTGTTTGATTATATTCTTTCCAATCATCTGGTCAATTTTCGCTGTTTGTTGCTGGAGCTTTTGGCACAGCATCGCGAAGCAGTGGCACCGGCTCTCCTACCGTTCCGCTGCGCGCCCGACTCTTGCCGATGCGATCCGGAGCCATGCGCTGAACCGCTGTTGCACGGGAATCTCGGCGATCTGGCGTGGGAAAACACGCCGCGCGCGGCACGTTGTCCATCTGCAACGGAAAGATTACCCATGACGCGGCGCTTTGATTACATCATTATCGGCGCTTCGCCCGCGACCTGACATTTATTGATCTGCCAGAGCTAGACTTAACAGGCTGCCGTTTCGCTGGTTCGTCGGCCTTGGCATCGACGGTCCGCTCTGGGGTGAAGGGCGATAGGAATTGAGCCAGTGGATCGGTTCAGCCCTGAATGGGTGAAGCCCCGGGCCGAAGGTCAACAGGGTTTACCACAAACCGCGACTGGCTGCTGATGACCGACATGTCGCGCAAGGTGATGGTTGCGATCCTGGCGCGCGCGGGGTGTCCGACCGCTGCTCTCGGAAGAACACACCTCGGTAGACGGCCCCCCTTGAAGGTCATGTGCCCTGGCCGCTGCCCCTGCCAAATTACCGGCGCCGCCTCGAGCTTACACTTGCAAAGCAGCAGGGTGAAATTGAGGCCGAGCGAAAGCACCGCCTGGCGCAACGAAAGAGAATTGCGATCGAGAGGCGACGGAAGGATGCGGTAGTCGGAGCACTGGCACGGGACCATTACCGTGCGGAGGCCCACCGCATCGCCAGCCTCTCTGCGGCAGAATTGCAGGTCGAACGCCCCAGGATTCGCGCATTTTTCGCGTCCCTTGAAAAGCGCGGTCTGACCGTCAGAGATCTTTTCCCTGTCGAGAGGGCTGCCGGGTAAGGAGGTCAGGTCCGTCGACAAGGTTATGCAATTGCCTTCGTCAAGTTCTGATCCCTCGCGTCGCCTTAGGTGCCGGGCTCTGAAGTTCCCTCCGCGGTCACCCTGTGGGGCCGCATATTTGCCTTCAGGGTCGGGTGGTCCAAGTGGTATGCGCGCTCATTGCCGCAGTCCACGCAACGATCTCACTCTCGCCGCGCGTTCCGACAGGACGCATTCGGTCGTGCTGCCGAACAGCGACAGGACTTGTTTTCCGATCAGGTCATAGGCGCCTGCTCGTAGGAAGTGTTCATCCGTCCCATCGCGCGAAGGAAGACTGCTAGTTTCCGGGCCTGCGCAACCTTGGCCGACCACGGCCCTGCGCGTTCCGGGATGGCCTTTGCCCAGGTTCGCAGGCGAGGCCCGCCGAGCTTCCGGCAGAAGATCGCGTTCGCCGCCTCGCACACGCATTTTCGGGTGAACCCGTCGCCGCGTTTCAAGACCCGCCCGTTTCTGCTGATCTCGCCGGGTTCGTAGCGCCGATAGGTCGACCCGAGCCAGACAGCCGCACTCGACGATTGCCGGAAACGGAAGGGATTGTCGAAAGCGGATACAACCGACAGTGCGATGATCGCCCCGACACCGGGCGCGCCAAACGGGGGTTACCCCCATGTATCACGCAGCCGTGACCAGGCGATTGTCGCTGCCACCGCTGGTCTGCGCATGAAGTGGAACGGGATCGGCTGTAGCTTGCTGACCGGGAAATCGAGGTCTTCCTCTCTTACACCAGAAGCCCAATCTGCCAATACCTTGCCAAGCGCCGTGGCCATCGCCACACCTCGTCCGTTATAGCCCATTGCCGACATGACGCCATCTCCGGCGCTTGCAAGATGGGGATAGTGATCTGCGGTCATCGCCACGTAACCGCCCCAATGGTAGGTGAACGGGGTGTCTTCCAGTTGAGGATAGATTTGCCTGGTAACCTTGTGCAGCGCGGCGAACTGTCGTTTCAGCCCGCTTTCGCTGTAATCGCCCCTGCCTCCCATCAAGAAACGGCCATCGGCATCCAGGCGGAAATATAACAGAAGCCGTCGACTGTCCGATGCAGAATGGCCGTGGGGAAGGATCGATCGGCGCAGATTATCGGTGAGGGGGTCTGTGGCAATCTGGATCGACCGGATCGGAACCACGGTACGTCTGTGCTGGGGCGCAACTTGATCAGTATAGCCGTTTGTACAGATCAGTACCCGACGCGCTCTGAGCTGGCCGGTGTTGAGACGGAGAACCTGGCTGGCGCCCTGCTTTTCGATACCCAGCACACGGCTATGAGCGTGCAGCTTGGCACCATGTTTGATCGCAGCCTTGGCGAGACCGATTGCGTAATTGAGGGGGTGCAGCTGTCCCCCGCGCTCGTCCAGCATGGCGCCTTTATAAGCGCCTGTCCCCAGCAGGTCCGCCGTTTCGGTCTCGGACAACATGCGCAGAGGCGCCTCACGCCTTTGCCATTGCGCAACGCGTCGTGCGACCGTGCTCCACGCGCTCATGTCATGTATAGGTTGGATCCAGCCCGGTCGGGAGAAACTGCAATCGATTTCATGCTCGGCGATGAGACTTGCCACCAGATCTACAGCCTTGCCTGATGTCTCGACCGCGCGCTTGCCATAGGCCGGTCCGAAATGCTGTTCGACCTTGTCCGGATCTTCCTTGAGCCCCGGGTTCAATTGACCGCCATTCCGGCCGGATGCGCCCCAACCTGGCGTTTCCGCCTCGAGAAGGGTAACGCAGACGCCAGACTTGGCCAGATGTAGTGCTGCCGTCAGTCCGGTGAACCCTCCGCCGATGATCGCGACATCGGTCTCCTGATTGCCGGTAAACGGGGGGCATTCTGGCGGCTCGTGAGAGGTGGCTGACCAAACGGACTTGGCGATGCTCGGCAATTCATTCTGTATCATCTGAAAACCTCATATTCTTAATAGACCGCAGGGGTCACCACCCAGATCACATCCGCTTCGACATCACCGACCGCCCAGAAGCGGATCAGCTCTCGGGCATCAAATGCGAATGAATCGCCCGGTGTGATCTGGTGCACCACGCCATTGACCTCGAGGGCCAGGACCCCGGACAGGACCGTCCCGCACTTCGCGCCAGTCTCGTGCCGGTAGGGTTGATCCCCGCTAGATCCACCCGGGCGGATAAGCAGCCTCATCATCTGGATGTCGGAGCAGCAATCGGGTGTCATCAACTCCTTGATCATGCCCTTGCTTCCAAGATCGAGTGTCCGTCTCTGACGTTTGCGCACGACAAGCTGATCGAGGCGCTCGTCCGACCCTTCAAAGAGCCATGAGACAGGCATTTCCAGCGCAGTGCAGATCGAACTGAGCAGGCGCACCGAGGGCATTGAAATGCCCCGCTCTACCTGGCTAATCATTCCCACGGATACGTTCGCCTTTTCCGCCACGTCCTTGAGCGACATCTTACGAACCTTGCGGCGGTCCCGCAGCCGTTGACCCAGCTGCCTGTCGGGCATCGAAGGTTGCCCGTGCGAAGTGTCTGGCTCCCCATGCGTTTCTTTATCTGCCACGTGATTGACAACCTCCCCAGCCTTCGCTCAGAGTGAAACAATGTCGAAAAAATTTCAATAGAGATAAAATCGACTTCGAGACATTGACGGATGATCAGAAACGGGAGGAAGAAAAATGAACTTCAACGCAATATTCAAAGGTGTACGCAGCCTCACGCTGGCGCTCGGGGTGACCGCTGCCTTTGCGCAGGGCGCGGGTGCTGAAGAATACAAGGTGGGCTCAACCCCGACAGGTGTTCCCTTCACCTTCCTGAATGTCGAAACCAACAAGATCGACGGGATCATGGTCGACATCATCGATGCCATCGCCGAGAAAGCCGGGTTCACCGCTAAAGTGGAAGCCACTCAGTGGTCGGCCCTGATCCCGTCGCTGACCAGCAACAAGATCGATATTATTGCAGCTGCGATGTATGCGACGCAAGAGCGGGCCGAAGTCGTCGCCTTCAGCGACAAGGTCTACTCCTATGGTGAAGGTCTGTTCGTCAAGTCCGACAACGAAGGGACTTACACGTCTGTCACGGACATGGATGGGATGACGGTCGGCGTCCAGGTGGGCACCTCCTACATCGAGCCACTGAAAGACGGCGGCAATTTCAAGGAAGTCAAAATCTACGACAGCATCGCAGACATCATGCGGGATGTGTCACTCGGGCGCATCGACGCAGGTTTCGGGGACTACCCTATCGTCGCCTACCAGTTGTCCAAGGGAGCCTCCAAAGTTCGCCTCGTCGAAGAATATGAACCTCTCATTCCCGGTGATGTCGCCATCGCCGTGCGCCAGGAGGACACGGAACTTCTCGACAAGATCAATGAAGGTTTGAAGCAGATCCGCGAAAGCGGCGAACTGGACGAAATCGTCGCCAAGTGGGGCGTTTAACAGCGAACTGGGCAGGTAATATGTTACCTGCCCAACACGGAGAAGACTGTGATGGATGATTTTCTGGGTAGATCCGCTCAATATTTGCCACTGCTGATGGAAGGGGTGGTCCTGACGTTGGTGACGACGATAGGAGCGATGGTTCTTAGCACCCTGCTTGGCCTGGTCTGGGCGATCATGTTCTGGTCCAAGTCACGTATTCTCAAGATAATCAGCCGCAGTTTCATCACGATCATTCGGGGCATCCCGATCATCGTGCAATTGTTCTACATCTATTTCGTGCTGCCTGAGCTCGGTATCAACCTGACGGCTTTGCAGGCCGGGATCATCGGCCTTGGCCTAGCCTATTCTGCGTATCAGGCCGAGAATTTCCGCGCCGGCATAGAAGCAATCGACAAAGGTCAGATCGAAGCGGCTCATTCCATCGGCATGACAGATGGCTTGATCATGCGTCGCGTCATTCTGCCACAAGCCATACGCATCGTTCTCCCGCCCTTCGGAAACACATCGATCATGTTGCTCAAGGATTCATCCCTGGTTTCAACGATCACGGTGGCCGAACTGACCCGCCAGGGGCAGCTCGTCGCAGCATCGACATTCGACAACATGACCGTGTTCACCCTGGTCGCGATGATCTATCTGGCGATGGCCCTGCCGCTCACCTATCTCACCCGACATCTTGAAAAAAGGTACGCTAAGTCATGATAAAGGTTGACGATATCCACAAATCCTTTGGCGCGGTCGAGGTCATCAAAGGGGTTAGTTTCGAGGTCAAGCAAGGCGAGGTGGTCTGCATCATCGGCCCGTCAGGCTCGGGCAAGTCGACCATCCTGCGTTGTATCAACGGGTTGGAGACCTATGACAGCGGCACGATCACCTTTGATGGCAGGAAAGTCGACCCGTCGGATAAAAGCATCGTCGGCATTCGCACCCAGGTCTCGATGGTGTTTCAGCGTTTCAACCTGTTCCCGCATCGCTCGGTCCTCGCCAATGTGACCGAAGGCCCAATCCAGGTAAAAGGGGAGAAGAAGGCAGCTGCGGAAGCGATGGCGGTAGAGCTTCTGGAAAAGGTCGGCCTCGCCAACAAGCTGGATGCATTCCCGGAGAACCTCTCAGGCGGGCAGCAGCAGCGAGTTGCGATTGCACGGGCGCTGGCAATGCGACCCAGCGCCATTCTGTTCGATGAGCCGACCTCCGCGCTGGATCCGGAACTGGTGGGCGAGGTGCTGACCGTGATGCGTGACCTGGCCAATGAAGGCATGACCATGGTTGTCGTAACGCACGAAATGGGTTTCGCCCGGGAAGTTGCTGACCGGGTGCTGTTCCTGGAATCCGGCGGCATTGTCGAGGAGGGGCCGCCCAAGGAATTGTTGCGCAACCCCAGGCATGAACGCACGCAGGACTTCCTGCACCGTGTCATCAATCCGTTGGAGTAATGAACGTGTCTCAGGCATGTATCCGGCTTATCGACGCTTCCGATCAGATCGCGTCTCTGATGGAAGAAATCTCACCGAGCCTGCCGATTGCGGTACATCGGGGCGACCCTGACCGTGCAACGCTGTTCAAGCTGCTCGAAGACGCGGACGTCATCTTGAACGGCCATACCTACATCGATGCGGATTTGCTCAGATCTGCACCGTCCCTGAAGACGATCATATTCCTTGGAACCGGTGCAGCCTCCTATATCGATATGGAAGCAGCACGGGATCTGGGTATCTCTGTAGAGGTGATAACGAATTATGGCGACACTGCTGTAGCCGAACACACTTTGGCGCTGACGCTATCGGCCATTCGTCATGTAGTCCTGATGGATCGCGACGTACGCGCCGGTCATTGGGAGCCGTTGGAGGGACGCGAGTTTTCTGAGATGACGGTAGGGGTGATCGGGCTCGGAGGGATTGGACGCCAATTTGCGCGGCTTGCTGACAACGTCGGCTTCTCTGTTCTGGGTTGGAACCGGAGCGGTGTCGAGCCTTCACCTCATATCGAACTGGCCGAGATCGACGACTTGTTGAGCAGATCGGACGTGATCTCCCTTCACCTGAGGCTGAACGATTATACGACGAAGTTTCTCGATAACGCGCGCCTGAAATTGCTGCCAAGGGATGCTATAGTGGTTAATACCGCCCGTGCCGGGCTGATTGATACGGATGTGCTGGTTCATCACCTGACGGAGGGAACCTTGGGCCATGCGGCGCTCGACGTCTTCGATCACGAACCATTAGGCGCCCAGCATGCCCTTTGCGAGCTGCCGAATGTGACGCTCACAGCACACGCTGGCTTCAAAACCCGCCCGGCAATGAGACGGCTGCTGGAACAAGCGCTTGTAGTTGCCGGGAAAGTGGTCAGATAGGTTTCAGCCGAACTTAATCATTCGGCGTAGTCCGCGTATGGCGGTAGTTCTTAGATCATGCCATTGAGAGCTTGGGGTTTATGGAGCCGCGGCGCCGGTTTCTTTGCAAGCAGCCTTGGCGACATATGCTTCTCGTAGCATAAGTTTGATCAGGCTATGTCAGAAGTCGCTTCAGGTAACTTCCGTAATCGTTCTTGGCGAACGTCCGCGCCCGCGCCTCCAGATCCGCGGCGCTGATCCAGCCCTGATGATAGGCGATCTCCTCGAGACAGCCCGCCTGC
>NZ_JBHUMP010000028.1:0-25608 GCF_042685005.1 Sulfitobacter aestuarii
GGTCGGCGAGCTGATGCATGGCGGCGACGCGATCCCGGTGATCCCGAGCGACGCGCCGATGAGCGAGGTGCTGCTGGGGTAATCTCCCCGTTTTTACGGGGGCTTAGTCGTAGAATATACGCGGCCATTCTCAGTTTCTGGACGGGCGTCATGCCGCCGTTGCCCATATTGGGGCGGATGTTGTTGTAGGACCAGAGCCATTCGGTGGCAATCTGCTGCACCTCGTCGATAGTTTCGAAGATGTGGAGGTCGAGCCATTCATGCCGGACCGTCCGATTGTAGCGCTCGACATAGGCGTTCTGTTGCGGTTTTCCCGGCTGGATATGGGCCAGCGCGATACCCTTGTGCTCGGACCATTCCATAAGGGTGCCGCTGATATATTCCGGGCCGTTGTCGACCCTGATCGTCTTTGGTGCGCCACGCCATTCGATGATCTGGTTCAGGGCCCGGACAACCCGCTCGGCGGGCAGCGAGAAGTCGATCTCGATGCCGAGGCCTTCGCGGTTGAAGTCGTCCAGGACGTTCAGCAGGCGGAACTGGCGACTGTCCATTGCCCGGCAGGGCATTGCGGAGCAATGGCCCGAGAGGGGCCGAGGCGATCTGCCATGAAGTCCATGGACCAGACTTCGTTCCGCTGTTCTGGCACGACCAACTCGTCGGGCTTCTTCCGTTTCAGCCGTTTGCGCGGCTTGATCCTGAGGTTCAGCTCCAGCTCGCGGTAGATCCGGTAGACCCGCTTGTGGTTCCAGTATTCGCCATTGTCGCTCGGACCAATGGCACCCCAATGGCTCACCCCTGGACATTGCGCAGGTAGAGAAAGCACAGGCCGAAGCCCCAGGCCTTCTTCGCCTTCGTCAGCCCAAGCAGCAGGTCGGCGATCTGCTCATTCTCATCGTCCAGCTTGGGGCTGTATCGGTAGCAGGTCTCGCTGACGTCAAATGCCCGGCACGCGAGCGCGATGCTGACGCCCTTCATCGCCACCGCTTTCGCGGCCAACTCTCGGCGTTGAGCTGGCCGCTTCATTTTTTTCCGAGCGCCTCCTTCAGCAGGTCGTTTTGCATGCTGACATCAACAAACATGCGCTTCAGGCGACGGTTCTCCTCGGCCATCGCGCTCGCCATTGTCCTCGGACCAATGGCGGACAAGGCTCGCTCTCGCTGATCAGGCTCGCATCCATACCGCCATATTTGGCCCGCCATTTGTAAAGCGTGGCACTGCTCATGCCATGTTCGCGGCACAGCTCGGCAGCAGGAACGCCGCCTTCCATCTGGCGCAGCACGCCCATGATCTGCGCTTCTGTGAATCGTGTCTTCTTCATTGGAATCCCCTCGTTCATCCTGCCGAGAAAATTCTACCTCCGCATCCCCTTAATATCGGGGGGGATTACCCATCTGGGAGAATGGGCTGACCCGGCACGAAGGCCGGGTCGAGATGACCCGCACGGCCCTGGAGGGGTTCGGCAGGCAACTCAGGAATACGGACGAGCTGGTGATTGAGGCGACCGGAACTGCATGGCGGTGTCCTGGATCCTGTCGCCCTATGTGAAGCGGGTGGTGATTGCCAATCCGCTTCAGGTCAAGGCGATCGCCCATGCCCATGTGAAGACCGACAAGGTCGACGCCGGGACTCTGGCCAGCCTGCATGCGGCCGACTACATGCCGGAAAACTGGACCCCGGATGCGGCGACAGAGCGGATGCGCAGGCTGGTGGCGCGCCGCTATCAGGTTGTCCGGCACCAGACCCGGATCAAGAACGAGGTGCATGCCATCCTGCATGCGCATCTGATCCCGAAGTGCCCGCATGTCGATCTCTTCAACAAGCGCCGCCGCGACTGGCTGGCCCGCCAGCCGGTGCCGGAAAATGAACGGGCCGCGATTGCGCGCTATATCCGCGAACTTGACCGGCTCGGAGAGGACCTTGCTCAACTCGACTGCGACATCGCCCAGGACACCTTGGAGGACGAAGAGATCCAGCGCCTCCTGACGATCACCGGGGTCAACCTGGCGGTTGCCGCCGGGCTGCTGGCGGCGATCGGCAGCATCGAGCGGTTCAAGTCGCCGCAGAAACTGGTGAGCTATTTCGGGTTGAACCCGCGTGTGCGCCAGTCCGGTCTGGGACCCGCCCGCCATGGCCGGATCAGCAAGGCCGGTCGCAGCCATGCCCGCGCCATGCTGGTCGAGGCGGCCTGGGCCGCGGCGAAAGCGCCGGGACCGTTGCGCGCCTTCTTCATCCGAATCCGCGCGCGGCGCGGACATCAGATTGCCGCCGTCGCGGTGGCGCGCAAGCTTGCGGCCCTTTGCTGGCACATGCTGACGAGAGGCGAGGATTATCGCTGGACCCGGCCCAGCCTGGTGGCCCACAAGCGCCGCGCCATGGAACTGGCCGCCGGGCAGCCGCAGAAAAAGGGCATTCGGCGTGGTGCAAGCTATGCCTACAATGTGAAGGAGCTGCGCCACCAGGAAGCCAAGATCGCTGAGCAAGCGGAGAAAAGCTACGAGCACTTCGTGGCCGCCTGGCGGCCACACCATCCAAAACAGGGCGGGTGTGCGGCCGCCTCAAACCGGCAGGGACTGAATGGGCTGCCCGGTGACGCTTCCAGCCGACGCGCCAGGCTTCGCCCCGAGGTCGACCGCACTGCCGAAGAATAGAGGATTCCGGCAGAAAAGTCTTGCCGATCTCATCCGTAGAGTGGATTTGCCGCCAGTGAGCCTGCGGGAAAGTCTTGTTGGCCAGCACGTCGTCTTCGGCGCGCAGCATCAGTTCGGCGAGCTTGGCATGGCGTGGACGGAAGGCCCTAATCAGCTTGGCCCAGTGTTCCCTGGTATCTGCCAGCGTGTCTTGGTCAAAGGCCGTCCTGAGCGCCGCAGTGACGATGGACCGGTCCTATTTACCGACGCAGGCCAAGGCATTGCGCATGAAGTGCACGCGGCAGCGCTGGATCGTGGCACCCAGCACCTTGGCGGCTGCGGCCTTCAGGCCTTTGTGTTCATCCGCGATGATCAGTTTGACGCCGCGAAGGCCAAGATCCGCCAGAGCGCGCAGGAACTCGTCCCAAAACACCTCGGCCTCGTTGCGCTGGACGGCGATGCCCAGAACCTCGCGGCGGCCATCCAGGTTGATGGCAACGGCCACTATTGCCGAGACGCTGACGGTGAGGGATTTGCCCGCCATCGGTTCGAGGGCTGCCCCGAACCCCGCCGCGGCGCACCTTTATGTAGGTGGCGTCAGCCAGAGGTCGGGCCATTCGCCCTCAAGCACATATAATCGGGTAAATGGTGCCGCTGATAGGACTCGAACCTACGACCCCATCATTACGAATGACGTGCTCTACCAGCTGAGCTACAGCGGCCCCGATAGGGGCTTTAATATCAGCCGAGGGTTTTGACAAGGAATTTAGTCTCGAACAGGGCGGTGAGTAACCCTTGTTCTATGGGTGGTATCACTATCCCAGCCAGGAATATTCACGAACTGACACGCGCTGTGCCAAGGTATCCCGAAAAGCCATTGACTGGATCACCCACAGGGCCATGGTTGACCGGACCACTGACACACCGGCCACAGCGAGAACCGCACGATGTACATATTCGACCCGCCTGAGCAGGCCAGCCTTGCGGTGCAGGGGAGGGCGGAGCGGTTCCCGGTTCGCCGCGTTTTCTGCGTCGGGCGTAATTATGCAGCGCATGCCCGTGAGATGGGCAATGATCCGGATTGCGAGCCGCCGTTCTTCTTCACCAAACCGGCGGATGCGGTCATCGATACGCCCTGCACGATAGCTTACCCGCCGCTCACGGAGGATCTGCATCACGAAATCGAGCTGGTTCTGGCCATCGGGAGGGGCGGCGCCGAAATCAGCGAGGCACAAGCGCAGGAGCATATCTGGGGCGCTGCTGTCGGGCTCGACATGACCCGTCGGGATTTGCAGAGGGCTGCCAAGGGCGCGGGGCGACCTTGGGATTGGGCCAAGGCCTTCGATCAATCCGCCCCGGTGGGGGAGATCCGACCGCTTGTCGACGTATCTTCGCTGTCAGGCGGCAAGATATGGCTTTCCGTGAACGGGAAACTACGTCAGCAGGCTGACCTTGCGGATCAGATCTGGCCGGTTGCCGCGCAGGTGGCAATCCTTTCACAGGCGGTGACACTGGCGCCCGGGGATCTGATCATGACCGGTACACCGGCCGGGGTCGGACCCGTGGTGCCTGGGGACGTGATCACCGGGGGAATTGATGGCATAGGGGAGCTTGAAGTCACAATCGGAGACCGCACATGAGCCAATTCACCCTGCACAATTACTTTCGTTCCTCGACCTCGGTACGGGTGCGCGCGGCGCTGAACCTGAAGGGGCTGGCCTATGATTACGTGCCTTTGTCGCTGCTTAAAGGAGAGCAGGCGAGCGAGGCGCATCTGGCGCTCAACCCATCGGGGCTGGTTCCCACCCTAGTGGCGCCGGAGGGTGCGCTGCCGCAATCTTTGGCCATATTGGAATGGCTTGACGAGACCCATCCCGAGCCGCCTATCCTGCCCTCTGATCCCTGGGGACGCGCGCGGGTGCGCAGCCTGTCGCAGATCGTTGCGGTGGATATTCACCCGGTCAACAACCTGCGTGTTCTGAAGCATCTGGAGAACGAATTCAGCGTTGATGCTGCGGGCAAGGCGGCATGGTTCCGGAAATGGGCGAACGCCGGGATGCAGGCGCTGGAAACGCGACTTGCGAGGGAGAGCGAGACCGGTGATTTCTGCCACGGCGACAGCGTCGGCATGGCGGATCTCTGTCTCTACGCGCAGGTTCTCAATAACGCACGGTTCGACGTCGATATGGCGCACTATCCCACCGTGATGCGGATCCACGAGAATTGTATGGCGATCCCGGCATTGGCAAGGGCGGCTCCGGTGAACCAACCCGACGCGATCTGAAATCCATTTCCATACGCCCCCGTATGGCGACCTGCTGACCTTTGAAGCAGAGGTTTCCGATTGCGATCAGGAATTGCACTCGGACCAGCAAGGCAGCAGATCGCCGGGCGCCGGGGTTGCGGCATATACCGCTCGGGCAATCGCGCGCGAGAGACACAGGGATGCGGCATGTCCGATCAGCGCCGTATCACCCTCGTGACCGCTTCCGGTGCTGAGCGCGAACACCAGGTCTCCGTCGTGGGGCGTATGGGCCGGAACGGTGGCCCGCGCAATGCCGTCATGGGCCGCGATGGCGACTCGGTGACAGGCGGCCTTGCTGAGCATGGCATCGGTGGCGACGATCGCAATCGTCGTGTTCTCCCGCCCGGTCATCGTAGCCATTTTCCGGCTCTGGAGGTCGCGGCCGAGGCCACTTGCAGGGTCCGTTCCGCAACCGCCGAATTCGGCGTCGATTTCGAAGGGCGCGGCATAGAAATGCCGCTCGCCCGGGGTGGTGACGGAGCCGACCGGATTGGCCGCCACCAATGCGCCGACCATGCTCCCATCCGGCAGTTGCAGAGACGCCGAGCCGAGCCCGCCCTTCAGCATAGCCGTCAAAGCGCCGGTCCCGGCCCCGACACTTCCCAGCGCAAATTCAACGTCTGCCGCCTCAAAAGCGGCGCGCCCGAGCGCCCGGTAAGGATTTTCCCGCCAGCCTTTGTCACCGCCGTTGAGCAGGTCGAACAGGATCGCGCCCGGCACCAGCGGCACCACCGCATCGCCGAGCCGGAACCCGCGACCCGCGGTGCGCAGCGCATCGACGACCCCCGAACATGCATCGAGCCCGAAAGCCGACCCGCCCGACAGAACCAGCGCATCGACCGCGCCAACGGTCCTGTCCGGCGCCAGCAGGTCAGTTTCGCGGGTGCCGGGTGCGCCGCCCATGACATGGACCGATGCGGTGAACGGTTTATCCCCCAACAGCACGGTCGTTCCTGATTTCAGGCTTTCATCCTGGGCATTGCCTACGCGAAGGCCCGGCACATCGGTGATCAGGTTTCTCGGCCCAACGATCATCTCAACCTACCCGTTGTCGTTACGCAGGCGCAGCAGCTCAGATACAGCGCCCGCCGTCTACTTCCATGGCGACGCCGGTGATCATGCTGGCCTCGTCGGAGCAGAGAAACAGCGCTGCGTTGCCCATGTCCTCGGGTTGCGAGAACCGACCCAGCGGAATGGTCGAGAGGAACTTCGCGCGGATCTCCGGTGTATCCTCGCCCATGAAAGACTTCAGAAGCGGGGTTTCTCCCGCCACCGGGTTGATCGCGTTGACCCGGATATTATCGGGCGCAAGTTCAACGGCCATGGCCTTTGTCGCGGTAATCATCCAGCCTTTCGACGCATTGTACCAGTTCAGCCTCGGCCGGGGCGAGACGCCGGCGGTAGATGCCACGTTGAGGATCGCACCCTGTTTTCGCTCCTTCATATGCGGCACCAAGGCGCGGGCGGTATGATAGACGGATTTCATATTGACCCGATAGAGCCTGTCGAATTCCTCTTCAGAGATTTCCTCAAGCGCGCCGGGCAGATGGGTGATGCCGGCATTGTTGATCAGGATGTCAACGTGATCGAATGTGTCATGCGCCGCCAGCGCCATTTCACGCACCGATATGCCATCCGCGACATCGACCTGCTGCGCAACCGCGTGATCGCCCATTTCGACCGCAAGTTGGCGGGCGGCTTCTCCATCGATATCTGCGATCATTACCCGGCAGCCTTCCTGCAGGAACCGCCGCACGATGCCGGCCCCGAAACCCGAAGCGCCGCCGGTGACAATGGCCGTTTTTCCAGTCAGTCGCATGCTGTCCCCCTTATCCATGATAGGCAGCCACGGTCTTCAATTGCGAGAAGCCGTATAATGCCTCAAATCCCTTCTCTCGACCATGGCCGGATTTGCCAACGCCTCCAAAGGGCAGTTCGACGCCTCCACCGGCACCGTAGTTGTTGATGAAGACCTGTCCGGATTTCAGCTGCTTGGCGAGGCGCATCTGGCGGGCGCCATCGCGGGTCCAGACGGACGCGACGAGCCCGTAGTCTGTACCGTTGGCGATCGCCACCGCTTCTTCCTCGGTCTCAAACGGGATCAGCACCTGCACCGGACCGAAGATCTCATCCCGCGCGAGGGGGTGGTCCGGCGCGACATCCGCAAACAGGGTCGGCAGAACATACGCGCCCGTATGGGGCGCGTCGATCAACGTCCCGGTGGCGGCAGTTTCAAGGTCAGCGCCCTTGGCGAGGAAGGTTTCGACAATCTCCTTCTGGCGCATCGATATCAGCGGCCCGAGACGTTGATCATCCAGCGCCGGACCGACGGTAAGCTTGGCATAATCTTGCGCCATACGGTCCTTCACAGTTTCGTAGACTCCGCGCTGCACGAGGATGCGAGAGGAGGCAGAGCAGGTTTGCCCGGCATTCTGAACGCCGGCATTGACCAGGAAGGGCAGCGCCGCTTCGAGGTCGGCATCGTCGAACACGAGCTGTGGAGATTTCCCACCGAGTTCCAGCGTTACCGGAATCACGTTGCGCCCGGCGGCCTGTTGGATCAATGCGCCTGTCGCCACCGAGCCGGTGAAGGAAATATGCTGTAGTCCCGGGTGTGAGGAAAGGGCTGCCCCGGCTTCGCTGCCAAGCCCCGGCACCACGTTGAGCGCACCGGCAGGCAACCCGGCTTCGAGACAGATATGGGCAAAGGCAAGCGCAGTCAGGCAGGCCTCCTCTGCCGGTTTCAGGACACAGGCATTGCCCATCGCCAGCGCCGCGCCGACAGAGCGGCCGATGATCTGCATCGGGTAGTTCCACGGCACGATATGCCCGGTGACGCCATGCGGCTCGCGCAAGGTATAGACGGTGTAGCCGTCGAGATAGGGTATTGTCTCGCCATGGACCTTGTCGGCGGCGCCGCCGTAGAATTCCATATAACGGGCCAGCGCCACCGCATCGGCGCGGGCCTGCGACAAGGGCTTGCCGACATCGAGCGCTTCGAGTTCCGCGAGTGCATCGACGCGCTCAAGAACAAGCTGCCCGATCCGGGTCAGCACGCGGCCCCGTTCCAATGCGGAGAAGCGCCCCCAATGGCCGTCGCGCGCTTGCTGCGCGGCGGTCACCGCCGCGTCGATATCCGCGGCGCCGCCCTTCGCGAGGCGGGCCAGCTCGCTGCCGTCCGACGGGTTGATCAATTTCAAGGTCTCACCGGAGATCGGTGGCACCCAGGCCCCGCCGATCAGGCAGAGGGCAGGGTCAAACCAGAGAGCATCGGGGGCGTTCATGAATATCCTTTCGGCTGGGAGCGCGGGATTGCGAAAATATCCGGCAGGGTCGGGGCCGCGGCGATCAGCGATTTTGTGTAGTGATGGGACGGGTTTTCGAAGACCGTATTCGTCGGACCCTGTTCGACGATCTCTCCGGCCTTCATCACCAATACCCTGTCGGTGACGCTGCGCACGACCGACAGATCGTGCGAAATAAACAGGTAGCTGAGATCATAGGCAGCGCAGAGTTCGGCCAGCAGATCGAGGATCTGAGCGCGCACGGAAACGTCAAGCGCGCTCACCGCCTCGTCGAAAAGGATCAGTTGCGGACGGATGATCAGCGCCCTGGCGATGGCGATCCGCTGGCGCTGGCCGCCGGAAAATTCATGGATGTATTTCCGTGCGTCGCTTGGTCCGAGACCGACGGCGGTGAGTGCCTCGTCGACGGCGCTGGCGCGCGCTGCGCCCCGGGGCGGTTCTGCCAGCAGGTGAAACGGCTCCGTGATGAGCCGATCGACCCGGTGCCGTGGATTGAAGCTGGCGAAGGGGTCCTGGAAGACCACCTGCATCTTTCGGCGGACAGCCAGGTTGGGTCGGTTGCCACTGAACACAGGGGCGCCATCGAGCGTGATATTGCCGCTTTGCACCGGTTCGAGCCCGAGGATGGCGCGTGTCAGGGTAGATTTCCCGCAGCCGGATTCACCCACGAGTCCGAGCCGCTCTCCACGTTGCAGGGAGAAGGAGATATTACGTACTGCCTCGAAAGTGCCTGGCCTGCCGAAGACACTCTTGCGCGTTGTCCTGTAGGCGCGGGTGACGTCGCTGACCTCAAGGAACGGCACGGGCGCTGGCGCAGGGGGCAGGACAACTTTGTGATCCGACGCGGCGAACAGCATTCTCGTATAAGGATGGCGCATGTTGCGCAGCAGTGTCCCGGTCTCGCCCTGTTCGACAACCTCGCCCCGCCGCATTACCACGATCCGATCGGCCATGTCCGCAACGACGGCGAGGTCATGGGTGATCATCATCAGTCCCATCTCCTCGCTGCGTGCCAGATGCGTCAGCAACTCGAGGATCTGCGCCTGGGTTGTTACGTCGAGCGCGGTTGTCGGCTCATCGGCGATCAGCAGACGCGGGCGCAGGGCGATGGCCATGGCGATGACGACGCGCTGACGCTGCCCGCCAGAAAGTTCATGCGGATAACGTGACAGCGGGAAGTGTTCCTCCGGGAGGCCGACTCTCTGCAGGGTTTCCGCAGCCCGTTCAAATGCTTCGGCACGGGCGATGCCGCGGTGATGGATGCGGATCGTCTCGGCCACCTGTCGGCCGATGGTCTGTACCGGGTTCAGCGCGGTCGTCGGTTCCTGGAACACCATTCCGATGTCATTGCCGCGCATCTCGCAGAGCGTCGTTTCGGACAATTGCGTGAGGTCCCTGTCGCCGAGCATGACATGACCTCTGGTGCTGCTTCCCTTTGGCAGAAGTTGCATGGCGGCCAGCGCCGTCATCGACTTGCCGGAACCGCTTTCCCCTGTGACCGCGACGATTTCACCGGGTGTGATCGACAACGTTACGTCGCGCAGGATCGGCAGCCCGTGGATTGACAGCGACAGGTTGGTGATGTCGAGCAAGCTCATATCCGCGCCACCCGCAGTCTCGGATCGAGATGGTCGCGCAGCCCGTCGCCCATCAGGTTCAGCCCCAGCACTGTGAGGATGATTGCCAGACCCGGCATCAGAGCGAGATGCGGCGCGATGCTGACCATGGTCTGCGCATCGGCGAGCATACGTCCCCAGGACGGTGTCGGCGGCTGCGCTCCGAGCCCGACATAGCTCAGCCCCGCCTCGGCAAGGATGCCGAGCGAGAATTGAATGGTGCCCTGCACGATCAGCAGGTTCGCCACATTCGGCAGGATGTGCTCGGTTGAAATGCGCGCTGCGGATTTCCCTGCGACCCGGGCTGCGAGGATGAAATCGCGTTGCCAGAGCGATAGCGCCGCGCCGCGGGTGATACGCGCGAAGACAGGGATATTGAAGATGCCGATGGCGATGATCGCGTTGATTGCGCCCGCGCCGAAGACCGCCGTGATCAGGATCGCGATGACCAGCGCCGGAAAGGCGAAGACAAGGTCATTGCCGCGCATGATGATCTCGTCGATCAAGGTGCCGCTGCGCGCCGCTGCCCAAAGCCCCAGCGGCACCCCGAGCCCCATGCCGATGCCGACTGCCACCAGGGCCACCGCGATGGAGGTACGCGCACCGACCATGATCATGCTAAGGATGTCGCGGCCAAAGTGATCGGTGCCGAGCAGATTGCTGAGATCCGGCCTTTGCAGCTTGCTGGGAATGTCGAGCGCCGCATGGTCGTGGGGCGTCCAGACAAAGCTCAAGAGGGCAGCAGCGACGAAGATTGCAGAGAGTATGGCGCCGAGGATCAGATTACGTTTCACGTGCGCGTCCTCAGCCGTGGATCGACGACGGCGTAAGCCAGGTCGACAAGGAAATTGACCAGGATCACCGAGAAAACCAGCAGCATTACCACCGACTCAACGACGATCAGATCGCGGGCCGAGATCGACTGAAAGACCAGCCGCCCCAGTCCGGGCAGATAGAACACCTGTTCGATGATGATCGAGCCCGCCAGCAAGAAGGAAAACTGCAGCCCGATGATCGTCAGGACCGGGATCAGCGCGTTGCGGAGTCCGTGCCGCCACAAGGCCTGGCGCGACGACAGGCCCTTGGCACGGGCGCTGCGCATGAAATCCTCGCCCAGCACATCGAGCAGCGAAGAGCGCATGACCCGCGCGAGGATCGCCGCCTGGGGCAGGGCAAGTGCGACCGCAGGCAGGGTCAGCGCTTTTATTCCGGCCCAGAAGCCCGCATCCCAGCCCACGAACCCGCCCGCCGAGAACCAGCGCAGATTGATCGCAAAGATCAGCACCAGCATCATCGCAAACCAGAAGTTGGGGATTGCGATGCCGAGCTGCGTGGCTCCCATCACGCCCATGTCGCCGACCTGACCGCGCCGCGACGCGGCGAATATTCCGGCTGGAAAGGCGATCAGCGTCGACAGACACAGCGCATAAAGGGCCAGGGGCAGCGAAACCCATAGCCGCGCCGTGATCATCTGGCTCACCGGCGTGCGGTAGGTATAGGAGGTGCCGAAATCACCCGACAGCATCCCCGCGATCCAGGCGCCGTAGCGCTGCAACTTCGAGCCGTCGAGCCCCAATTCGCTGCGCAGCGCCGCAAGCGTTTCGGGCTGCGCGTTGAGCCCGAGCATGAAAGAGGCGGGATCCCCCGGCGCGATCTCGATCACCATGAAAATTACCATTGAGGCAACGATCAGGCTGATGATCAGGGACAACAGGCGTTTCAGAATATAGCGCAGCATCGGCAGGACGTTATGCGCGGATCGCGGCAGGGTCCAGAGGTGGATAGCGGTGCTATCTGCCAATCTGACCTGAGCATTCATCTCTCATCGGATATCCATCACAGGTTTGTGACACCGACAGTATGGGAACTATTGTCAGTAGCTAGAGTTAACTTTGCAACGAAACAGCAATCTGGAGATCACCAATGAAGACGACGTTGAAAACACTTGCCATTGCCGGTTTGATGGGCACCATCTCGGCTCCCGCATTCGCCGCTGCTCATATGAGCGCTTCGATGACCTGCGCTGAGTACAAGGCTTTGACCGCCGAGGAACAGATGGAGGTCGCCTCCATGGCAATTGCCGAAGTTCACGCAGGATCGGATGGCATGGTCAGCGACGGAGAGCCGAAGGCAGTAGAAGATTCCGTAGGCGACACGACTGCCGCTGAAGCGACCGACGATACATCCGAAGAGGGTTCAGTTATTGACGGTGAATCCAAAGCTGTCGAAGCAACCGGTGGCAATACCGCCGAGTCCAACATGACAGCCGAGGCGATGGACGAAGCCACAATGGAAGCTTTCATGAAGGTCTGCGACCAGAACCTTGATGCGATGGTTTCGGAAGCAGCCGCAGGACTTCCCGGTACAAAATAATTTTCCACTATAGAACGTTTTTATCAGTTATTTTAGTTCAGGAAGGTGCCTTCGGGCGCCTTCTTTTTTGCCGTTCTTCATTCCGACCAGTTCACTGCCGTAAGATCCGTGGCCTGTGTCGGCGCATTGCTCCAGAGCCCCTGCAGGCCCGATCTGGCCACTGCAAGAGCGGCAAGTTGAAACAGGTAGCCGTTTACGTAATCCTCCGCGATGATCCTCTGAGCCTTCTGCAGGAGCGCCTTGCGCCCCTCGGGCTCTGTGGTGGCGTTGAGTTCGGTCATCAGGTCCTGAAACTCCGCATTGTTATATTGAAAGTAATAATCAGCATCGCCATAGATCCCGATATCCATCGGCTCGGTATGGCTGATGATCGTCAGGCCAAAATTCTTTCCCTTGAACACGGTTTCAAGCCATTGCGCCCACTCAACGTTGATGATCTCGGCCTGCACTCCGACAGCCGCGAGCTGCGCTGCGATGATTTCGCCGCCCCGGCGGGCGTAGGATGGGGGCGGCAGGTGCAAGGTGGTCTCGAACCCGTCGGCTAAGCCCACTTCCGCCAGGAGAGCTTTGGCCCTTTCGGGATCGTGTTGGCTGAGTTCGGTGAGGTCGCTATAGGCCGGGTGATGCGGCGCGAAATGGGTTCCGATGGGCGTACCATAGCCGAACATGGCACCCTCGATAATCGCCTGCCGGTCGATCGCAAGGGCGAGCGCCTGGCGCACTTTCACATTATCGAAGGGCGGCTTCGCGTTATTGATCGCCAGTATCGTTTCCCCTTCGGTCGAGCCCACCAGCACCTGGAACCGTGGATCCGCCTCGAACTGCGGCAGGTTCTCCGGGGCGGGGAAGCCGGTGAAGAGATCGACGTCTTCGGCCATCATCGCCGCGAAGGCCGCGGTCGGGTCGGAGATGAACTTGAAGGTAGCCTTCTCCAGCTGCGCAGGTTCCCCCCAGTATTCCGGATAGCGCGACAGTTCGATCCGGTCGCCCTGCGTCCATTTGTCGAACCGGAACGCGCCGGTGCCGATCGGCTGCTGCTTGATATTATCGACGCTTTCGGGAGCAACGATCACCGCATCCCCCCAAGCGAGGTTGAACAGCATGTTGCCGTTGGGCTTGCTCAAGGTCATTTCGACTGTCAACGGGTCGATGACCTTCACATCGGAGATTGCCTCGTAAAGTCCCTTCTGAGCATTGGTGCTATCTTCGGCATTGATACGGTCGAGGGTAAACTTCACGTCGTCTGCATCCATCGTGCTGCCGTCATGAAAGGTCACCCCATCTTGCAGCTTGAAGGTATAGGTCAGACCGTCATCCGAAACCTCCCAGGACGAAGCGAGGCCCGGCACGACGGAACCGTCATCGGTGAAGCGTGTCAGCCCCTCGAAGACATTTGCATAAAGCACCTGGTCGATGGCCCCGGCGGCCGCCCCGGTCGGATCGAGATGGGGCGGTTCGAGCTGCATCGCAACGGTGATGTCGGTTTTCTGCGCCAACGCCGGACCGGCGAGAAGGGCGGCAGCACCGGCGGCGACGAGGAGAGGACGTAGATGAAACATGGCGGCTCCCTGATTTTGTTATCAGCGACGTTAATGGCTCTGCAATTGTTTGGCTAGCAACGGCATCATCCGGCGTTCCCCGATTGTATAGCGTGAAACGGGACGTTAAGGCTGGCGGCTTTCCAACAGGCGCGGAGTGCTTGATCATGGCGAATTCAGCGGCTCTGGCGATCGACTTCGGCACGTCCAATTCTGCTGCCGGATTTGTACAGCACACAGAGGCGCGGCTGATCGGGATCGAAACCGATGCGCAAACCATGCCGACCGCGCTGTTCTTTGATGCCGAGGAAAGGCGCGTTGTCTATGGACGCGCCGCGCAGGAGGCGTTGATCGGAGGGGATGACGGGCGCTACATGCGGGCCCTGAAGAGCTTGCTCGGCACGTCGCTGATGCGCGAAAGCCGGTTGCTGCTTGGCCAGCGGTTGGATTTCATTGCCATCATCGGGCGTTTCCTGGCAGAGGTCAAAAGCCGTGCCGAGGCGGTGAGCGGCCTGCGCTTCGAGCGGGCGCTGTCCGGGCGTCCGGTTCTGTTTCACAGCGCCGACCCAACCCGAAATTCGCAGGCGCTTGTGGATTTGCAGGAATGCTATCACGCCGCCGGTTTCAATGACGTGCGTTTCATGGCCGAGCCGGAGGCCGCAGCGCGGGCCAATCGCGACGCGCTGGCACCGGGCGATCTCGGCCTGATCGTCGATATCGGCGGCGGTACTTCGGATTTTACCCTGTTCCGGCAGGAGGGTGCCGCGGATATCGAAATTCTCGCGAGCCATGGCCTGCGCCTCGGGGGTACGGATTTCGATCGCGAGCTCAGCCTAAGCCAGGTGATGCCGCATCTTGGCATGGGCAGCGAGGTCCGGCACATGTTCGGCAGTCATACCCATACGGCACCGAATGGAATTTTCTCCGATCTCGCCACTTGGCAGAAAATACCGTTCCTCTACACAAGGGAATCCCGGCGGCTGGCGCAGGATCTGGCCCGCCATGCGGTCGAGCCCGAGAAGCTCGGTCTATTGCTAAGGGCCCTCGAGGAGGAGCTTGGGCATGACATCGCCTTTGCCGTGGAGGACGCCAAGATTGCAGCCAATGATCGGCAAGCGAGCGCTCCGCCGGAGATCAGGCTCGACATGCTGGAACGCGGTTTGCGCCTGCCTTTGCCCGCAGCGCTCATGGGGGCGACACTGGCGGAAATGGCGGCGCGCATCGCCGCGGCGGCGCGCGCCACGGTGGAGCAGGCCGGACGGGAACCTGAGGAGGTCAGCAAGCTGATCTTCGTCGGCGGCTCCAGTCTGATGTCGGTGGTCGATATGGCGATGCATCGCGCCTTTCCGCAAGCGGAGGCGCATCGCGGCGCGGCACTGACCGCCATTGCCGACGGGCTGACGCTGGCCTCCGTCAGCGCATTCGACTAGCCCTTCGGCAGCAGCAGGCTTTCCAGCGCCGCGCCCATCACGCAGGCGCTGTCGATCATGTCGTCGATGCCGACATATTCGTCGGGCTTATGCGCGAGTTCCAGAATGCCGGGCCCGTAGGCGATACAGTTCTTCAGTCGGCCGATCCGGTCGATATGTTTCTGATCATAGGTGCCCGGTGACGCGACATATTCGGGTGCCTTGCCCATGACGTCTTCGATGGCCTGCGCCACGGTCATCACTATCGGTGCGTCGCGATCGGTAATCGAGGGCAGCACGCTGTTGAGCTCGGTCAGCTCATAGCGGAAATCCGGCCGGGTTTCCCGCAGCCCTTCGAGCAAGGCCGTGACCTCGTTACGGACCTGATCGAGCGGTTCCTCGGAGAGGAAACGCCGGTCGATCACGATCCGGCAGGAATCCGGCACGCAATGGGCGGGCAGACCGGTGAAATCCTCCGATTGTTCCTTCTGCCCCCCATGGATCGAATTGATGTTCATGGTCGAGGAACGCGCCCCTTCCGGCACGACCGGCATATCAGTGCGCCGGGCCGCCATGGCGGGGTAGAGCTTGCTTTCGAATTCGGACAGGACCGCGCCCATGTGTCGAATGGCACAATCGCCAAGGAAGGGCATCGAGCCGTGGGCGATCTCCCCCTTGGTTTCGATCTCCGCCCACCAGCCACCACGGTGCCCGAGGCAGATCCTGTCCTTCTGAAGGGGCTCGGGAATGATCACATGCTGCACGCGGGCAGGGTCGAAAAATCCTTTTTCGGCGAGATAGGCGACGCCACCGTAGCCACCGCTTTCCTCATCCGCAGTGCCGGAAATCTCGATGGCACCGACGAAATCGGGATGGGTCTCGATAAAGGTTTCGGCGGCGATGATCGAGGCGGCCAGCCCGCCTTTCATGTCACAGGTGCCCCGTCCGTAGATCTTGCCATCGACAACCTCGGCGCCGAATGGATCGAAGGTCCAGCCTGCACCTACCTCGACCACGTCCGAATGGCTGTTGAAATGCACACATTCACCGGAATGCGCCCCTTCGCGACGCGCGACGATGTTCCAGCGAGGATATTTGCTGCTGTCGCCGGGTGTCTCATGCGCCCGGATCAGCTGCGTATCGAAACCGTGTTTCGACAAGCGCTTGTCTAGATACTCGCAGATCGCACGATAATCCTGTCCCGGCGGGTTTAGCGTCGGGATGCGGATCAGGTCCTGCGTGAGGGCGATCAGGTCGTCACGTTTGGCGGCGATGGCGGCAGAGAGATTTCTATTCATGGCTGCATGTTTGAGCCTCTGCACGACATTGGCAAGGGGGCGCGTCGCTTCAGGCAGCCAGTTCCTTCATCGCGGCCAGCAGGGCGCTGACTTCGTCGCGCGTGTTGTAGTGACAAAGCGATACCCGCACCGCCGCCTCAAGCCCGAGCGGCGTGAGGATATTTCCTGAATAATGATCGGCGCGGCGGATATGCGTGCGGATGCCCTGTGCGTTGAGGTGATCGACGATCTGTTCGGCAGGCATGTCCCTCAGGGCAAAGGTAACCAGCCCTTCGCGATGGGGATTGTCGTGCCCGCCGATGATCGTGACGCCGGGCAGTTCGGCCAGGCCGGGCAGGTTGCCGGTGCCCTCGATCAGCGCCCTGGTCAGGCTCTCTTCATGAGCATGGATCGCAGCACCGGCCGCCTCGATACGGGCGCGTCGGTCGCTTGCGTCGCTTACCTCGCCGCCGAGCCAGTCAAAATAGTTCACCACGTCGGAGAAGGTCGCATAGGCGCCGGTATCACGGGTGCCCATCTCCCAATTGCCCGACGGGCTGTCCTTCAAGGTTTCGATTGGCAGAGCCGTCAGCCGGTCCGAAGCCCAGGCAATGCCGTAGCCATGGCGCGAGAAAACCTTGTAGGGGGAGATTACATAGCCGTCGATGTCATAGCTGGCGATATCGATCTGCCCGTGACAGGCGTGCTGGATACCATCGACGAAGATGAAGGTCCCCGGTGCGACATCACGGATCGCGGCGCTGATGGCCGCGACGTCATTGGCGATGCCGGTTACCGGCGAAGTGTGCAGGATCGTGGCGAGACGCACATCAGGGGTCATCAGTGCTGCATAGCCTTCGGCCGTAACCTGTCCGGTCGCGTCATCATGCGGCACACTGATATAGCGTTTCCCGGTGATCCCGGACCAGTGCTGCGCAGCGCTGCGCGAAGCCGGGTGTTCGATGGAGGAACCGATGACGCTGCCGCCCGGTGCGCTGCCGACAACCGCGGTGCGGATCAGACGGAAGCACAGCTCTGTACCGGATTCCCCGACGAAAAACCGGCCCTCCGGAGCATTGAAGAACATGGCCATGTCGGCGCGCGCTTTCGCGATGATCTCGCCAAGTGCGCGGGAGGCGTCATTGTCGCGGCCCTGATTGTCCGGTATCGCGGCGAAACGTGCGGAGGTCTCTATGACGCTTTTGAGTGTGAACGCCCCGCCGGCATTCTCGAAAAAGATCCGCGGCCCGCTGAACGGACATTCCGCGACATGGGCAAAACGTGCACGGATCGCGTCGAGGGGAAGATCGGGCTGGGCTGACATCGGGCTCGTCCTGATTGGGTAAGATCGACCAACCTCTATCTCTGCGGCACGGGAGGGGACAAGCGCTGAGCGATGATGTTTTCGCTTTGCGCAGGCATATACCGTACTATGTCAAACGCATCGTCCCAGAGGAAGAACGAATGGCACCATTGATCACCCCGCGCCACACGTCCACAGAAGTGGAAGAGGAAGCGGAAGAAAAGTCGGTTACTGAGGCTGCTGCGCTTTCCCCGCGGTTGATCTATGAGGTGATACGCAGAGACGGCGAGGAAGAGCTGGCGCGCAGCAAACGTTCGCTGATCTGGTCCGGCGTGGCCGCGGGCATGATGATCAGCCTTTCCTTGCTCGGTGAGGCAATTTTCCGGACTTACCTGCCCGATACGACCTATCGCTACCTCTTCGAGAACCTGGGCTATTCGTTCGGTTTCCTCGCCGTCATCATGGGGCGGATGCAGCTGTTTACCGAGAATACCATCACCACCGTGCTGCCGGTGATCCAGGAGCGCACCATGAAAGGGGTGTTGAGCCTGCTGCGGCTGTGGGCGATCGTGCTATCGGCCAACGTGATCGGTGCCTTCGCGGTCGCCGCTCTGTTCGTGTTCACCTCGGCGCTGCCGCCCGAACTGATGCCGGCAATCGAGGCGCTGTCGCATCATGCTACCGGCATGCCCGCCAATGAAAGCTTCTGGCGCGCGATACCAGCCGGGGTAATCGTGGCACTCATCGTCTGGATGCTGCCACAGGCCAACGAATCGGCGTTTTTCCTGATCCTGACCTTTACATGGCTGATCGCGGCGGGCGATTTTACCCATATCGTCGCGGGATCGGTCGAGATGGCGGTTCTGCTCTGGCAGGGCTCGCTCGGTCTGGAACAGGCGATCTTCGGGTTCTTCCTGCCGGTGCTCAGCGGCAACATCATCGGCGGCACGGTAATCTTTACTCTGGTGGCTTGGGGTCAGGTCCGCGATGATGTGGAGAAGGGCGCCAGGTGACCGGCGTGCCGACGTCGACGTGGAAGGAGAAACGATGGCCCCCAGACCCCCTTCGGATCCGCGGGTCTATTGGGCGGCGCTGAAAGCCAGCATCGCCCATATATCGGAGAACAACCTCGGGCTCATCGCCGCGGGGGTTGCCTTTTTCGGGATGCTGTCGCTGTTTCCCGCGCTCGCGGCCCTGATCGCGCTGCTCGGCTTGATCTCGGACCCGGTGGTTGTCGTCGCGCAGCTCGAAGAGATGCGAGGGCTGCTGCCTGACGATGTCTATGATATCCTGAACACGCAGGTCGTCGGTTTGGTCACTGCTCGGTCGGATGCGCTTGGCTGGGCCGGTATCGTTTCGCTGGCGATTGCACTCTGGTCGGCGCGGGCCGGGGTCGGTGCGATGATGATCGGGCTCAACAACGTCTATTACGAACGTAACCGCAACCTAGCGAGACATTATTTCAGCGCGCTGATGCTCACGCTCGCGCTGGTCGCTGTCGGGATCGTGGCGCTGCTGGCCGTCGTGGTCGCTCCGGTGGTGCTGGCGTTCTTCCCGCTTGGCCCCTTTGGCAGTCTGGTCGTTGATATCGTGCGCTGGGGCGTTGCCGTGATCGTGCTGCTGGCCGGTGTGGGCGTGCTCTACCGCTTCGGACCGAATCGCCGCGGCGCGCGGGTGCCGTGGCTGACCGGTGGCGCGGTTCTGGCTGTCCTGTCCTGGGCGCTGGTATCGATTGCCTTCTCCTACTACGTGGCGAATTTCGGTAACTACAACCAGGTCTACGGCTCGATCGGGGCAGTTATTGCGATGTTGATCTGGCTCTGGATCAGCTCTTTTCTCATCCTGCTCGGTGCCTCGCTCAACGCGCAGATCGAACTGCGCACCAAGCGTGACAGCACGGTCGGACGTCCGCGTCCGCCAGGAGAGCGTGGGGCGTTCACCGCTGACAAGATCATCGATGTCGAAGGTGACATCGAACCCAAGGATCAGATCAGCGGCCGGGGCTGAGGCTTATCGAGATTCATCACCGCGACCTCTGCCAATGCCGACAGATCGTTAATCTGCAGCACCTTGTCTGACCAAGATGCGAGCTGTCGATCCTTCAGCTTGCTCAGCGTCTTGTTGGTATGGACGAGTGACAGACCGAGAGAATCCGCCATGTCCCTTTGCGTATAGGGAAGCGCCATCTGGTTGTTGGTCACAAGGTCGAGCGCTTCGCCGCGCTGAAAGATCTTCACCAGCGCCCAGGCCATCGCCTGCAGCGCCGTGCGTTGTCCAATGGTGGCCAGGGTTTCGCCCAGAAAATGCTCTTCGACCGCGGCCAGCCAGGTGACGTCAAAACCCCGGGAAGGATGGGTCTTGAATAGGTTCCAGAAATCCGAGCGATTGAAGACGCAAAGCCGCATGTGGGTGCGCGCCTCTACGGAATGACCCATTTCGCCGAGTAGCCCGGCCTGAAGCCCGATGAAGTCGCCGGGAAAGATGAAATTGATAACTTGTCGCTCACCGTTTGCGAGAGTCTTTTCACGTATTCCCATGCCCGACAGGGCCGTGAACAACTGCGGTGCATTCGACCCTTCCATCAGGATGGGGGTGCCCGGTTCCACGGTCAGCTCCCCAGCCTTGAATTTCTGCATGAACGCGATCTCATCCTGCGAGAGCGGACTGAAGGCATCTTTACGGCGCAGTGGACAATATCGACATTCCATGGTCATCCCGAACTCACCTTACTCTATGTCCTAGTTTAAAGCCTTTGCGCCGATTTGACGTTAAAAGACTTTTATCAATCGGAGGCTGCCATGACATTCGTTGTCGTCGAGGAAGATCCTTTCATCCGTTCCGATATCTGCGAGATTCTGCAGCGTGGGTTTCCGGAATGCCGTGTTTCAACACTGTCTCTTTTGACCGATCTGCCTGACGTTGCGCCTAAGGCACGTTCGCCGCTGGTCGCTGTCGTTTCCACGGACCGTTGCGATGTCACCTCGGCACTCGAAGCGCTGGGCGATATCGGCCGGTCCTGGGCTTTGGTGTTGATCGGCGACTTTCCTGCCGCCCTGAACCTTCCCGAACGGCGCTGCAGTTTAGTCAGCCGCCCCTTCAGCAGTGATACCTTGTTAGCAGCGGTCAAGGGCGCGTTTTCCGGTGTTCCGTCCCCGGCCTGATGATCCGTCCGGAGATGCGGTTAATGTTGTCTAACTCGTTGTGCGCTCTGTCCCCTTTGTTAAGCCAAGGTCAGGAAGAACGCTAGAAGGCTGTCATTGTTCCGGTGCGTGGAGATACGATCAAGATGCCGTCGCTGCTGCCATAAAACAAAGCGACCCTGCCGAGAAAGGCAGGGTCGCAATGCGCGTTAAGCGGGTGAGATCAGGCGTTCAGCGTCTCTGTCGAGGAGAAGAACATCGCCTGTGATACTGCCGACACCACCTGATCGACCGTATAGGGCTTGGAGATCAGGAAGGCAGGCTCCGGCTTGTCACCCGTCAGCAGCCTTTCGGGGAAGGCCGTGATGAAGATCACCGGACGCATGCCAAGTTCGGAGAGCAGATCGTTGACGGCGTCGATGCCGGAAGAATTGTCAGCAAGCTGAATATCCGCGAGGATCAGGTCTGGCACATCCGCCTTGCCCAGCTTCACCGCCTCGGCACGAGTGCGGGCCACGCCGGTCACCCGGTGACCCATCTCGGCGACGATGGATTCGATATCCATGGCAATGATCGCCTCATCCTCGATGATCATGACCGAACCAGCAGCGCTGTCCGCCATCTCGCGACGGGCGATTCGCACCAATTCCTCGGCCTCGCTGTTCTCAACCCCGACGATTTGCGCGATCTCCTCGAAAGAAAAGCCTTCGATTGTGTGCAGAAGGAGCGCTTCGCGGCTGTCGTTTGTTAGCGAGGAAAGATGCTTTTGCGCCTTCGCCTGCAAGCCGCTTTCACCCTCCTCGACAGGCGCACCGGCACTCGCCCAGATGCCATAAAGCACCTTGAATAGCCCGGTCTTGGTATCCAGGCCCTCGAGCACCGAGCGATCAACAAGGATCGCCTCGAGCGCGGCAGCGGCAAAAGTGTCACCGCTTGTCTGACTCCCGGTCATTGCGCGGGCGAAGCGGCGCAGGTATGGGATGTTGTCACCCAGCTCATCGCTGATGCTGCGGGTCTGTGTGGCATCGGTCATCAATTGAGGTCCTTTATTGAATTTTCTTGGAACCAAACATCCCAGCATTGTGTTTGGTTCCAGTATGCGTAGTTTATTTTGGATAAAGCCGTGAAGCTAGAGGGCATGTTGGTGCAAGCAGGTGACAGAGACGAGCGCGAACGCGTGATCGATGACAACCTCAAGAGGGTGTATGAAGAGACACTTGAGGAAGGCATTCCGGATCGTTTCAAGGAACTGCTCAATCAGTTGAAACAACAGGAAGCGGACAGGGGTCCCGAAAAATGAATACCCCTGATCCGCGGGACGAGCTGGTCGAGCATCTGCCGGCCATGCGTGCGTTCGCCATCAGTCTCACGCGCAATGGCGCGATCGCTGATGATATGGTTCAGGATACCCTGGTGAAAGCCTGGACCAACATCGAGAAGTTTCAGGTCGGCACCAACATGCGTGCCTGGCTTTTCACAATTCTGCGCAACACCTACTATTCCTCGCGTCGCAAGGCCAACCGCGAGGTGGCCGATGTCGATGGTGTCTTTACGGACAATCTTGCTGAAAAGCCCGCGCATGACGGCCACATGCAAATGACCGACTTCCGCAAGGCACTGGCACAGCTCAAGGACGAACAACGCGAAGCACTGCTTCTTGTCGGAGCGTCGGGGTTCTCCTATGAAGAAGCTGCAGATATGTGCGGGGTTGCGGTAGGTACCATCAAGAGCAGGACCAACCGCGCGCGTGCGCGACTGGCCGAGCTGATGGGACTCAACGAGGATGAGGCACTCGAAATGACTGACGACGCAACCATGTCGGTTCTCTCGGCGTCCAAGATCTCGTCATTCTGAAAATGACCTCCGGGTTCTTCTCTGGCGATGTGATGCGCGGACTGGCTGTCCGCGTATTGCTGTTTCTGTCACTGGCCCTGCTGCCGATCGGATTGATCGCGGTGGTCCAGACGCGGCAGATCGCCGAGCAGAGCAAGGTCAGTGCGGAATTGTCATTACTGGCCGTGACCGAGCAGGCATCTTCTGCCGAACGTCAGATCATACAGGAAGCCTTCGGCGCGGCGGAGGCGCTGTCGCCGATGGTCCGGCTTTGGCGCCGGGACAGCGAGGGCTGCTCGGATTTCCTGCGCGAATACATGCTTGCGACCAATCTTTATTCGATGGTGGGCTTCGTGGAAGCCGACGGGAAGATGAACTGCTCATCCCAGCTTCGGCCCTATGACTTCTCGCAGAGCGACGCTTTCAAGGCGCTGCAGGAAGAACCCTGGCGCCGGGCGACATCGACGCAATTCGGCGGGATCAGCAAGCAGCCTGTCATCTTCATCAACACACCGGTTTATGAAAAGGGTGACCTGATCGGCTACATGGCGATCTCAATTCCGCATGCCACTTTCGAGCAGATAGAGGAGACGCCGCATTCGCTGACCCCCTTGGCCATGGTTACGCTCAACCAACATGGCGATATCCTGACCACGGAACGCGGGTTGGAGATCGCCGATCCGGAATATCCGGCGGATGTCGCCCTGTCGCTTTTCGTGGGTCAGGATGCGCAGGTCTTCGAGGCCAAGAACTCGCTGGGTGATCGTCGGGCCTATGCCGTGCTGCCGATCGTGCCGAAGGCCGTCTATGCAATGAGCGTCTGGCCCGCCGATACGCCGCTCCTGCAGTCAGGGGTTTCCGCGCGACTGAGTACGCTGCTGCCCATCGCCATGTGGCTGGCGAGCCTGATCGTCGCCTTTTGGGCGCTGAACCGTCTTGCAATCACCCATATTCGCAAGCTCGGTCGTCAGATGCGTCGTTTCGCCCTGAATCGTACGCTGCCGCGTGGCACGCTTGGTGCGGGTGTGCCGACCGAACTGGTCGAGATGGAAACCTCCTTCATCGGCATGGCGGAATCCATCCTGCGCGACGAAGCGACGCTGGAGGATGGGCTGCGACAACAGAACATCCTGCTGAAAGAAGTGCATCACCGGGTCAAGAACAACCTGCAGCTGATCTCCTCGATCATGAACATGCAGATCCGACAGGCCAAGACCGAGGACGCCCGACGCGTGCTCAAGCGTCTTCAGGAACGCATACTCAGCCTGGCGACGGTCCATAAAAGCTTGTATCAGAATGACAATCTGGTTCGGGTCGATGCCGGCATCCTGTTGAAGGAAATCGTAGAGCAGCTTCTCTCTGTCGGATTGGTGTCTAGTTCGCAGATCAAGGTCGCGCAGAGCTACGAATCCATTTCCCTCGATGCCGACGATGCCGCCCCGCTGACCTTGCTGGTGTCCGAGGCGATGACCAATGCGCTGAAATATCTCTCGACGATCACCAAGGGCGATGCGCATATCTCCATCTGCTTCGAGCATGACGGACCAGAGAATGCGAAGTTGGTGGTCTCCAACACGATTGGCACGACAGAGAACGACGCGGGCACGGGGCTTGGTTCGCGATTGATCCTGGCGTTCACAAGGCAGCTGAACGGCCAAGTTCAGGTGAAGGAGGAGGATGACGTCTATGAGGTCACAGTAACCTTCCCGGTGCCGATACACGACAAGGAAGTCTACGACTATTGACCGGGCTTTCGGTTTGGAAGCCGACAAACTTTTTCGTTATTTCTTGTATGTCCAATGACATCCTCAGCATCCCCCAGATCAGTGACGGAAACCTTGTCCAAACTCCCTTCAGCTATCTGAACGCGTCGCGCGACCGGATGCGATTTCCGGTCAATTTTCATTTCATCACCCTCGATTCGTTATTGACAATAACATACAAAGCACTGTTTTCTTGCGGCATTTCTCGCTATCATCTCTACATGGCACCCATTTCTTCTCTGAGAAAGCTCTCCGAAAACCGTAACTGGATCGCTTTCGGACAGGCACTTTCGGCTGCCTGCGACGACCCTGCTCAATACGGTTTCCAAGACGCCAGCCAGCTGCTTGCACATGTAGCGCAGCTACGCGGCGTTGAGCCGGCGAGCCTCAGGAACCCTCTCGCAGCAGTAAATTGGATGAAAGAGAATGCGCCCAAAGCACTTGCGGAAAAAGAGCTTCGGGTTTCGATGACCGGCGTCCTCAAGCTTTCTCAGATGTCAATTGTTTCCAAGCCGTTAGCTGACGAACTCGCGCCGAAGTTTTTTTCAGGCGAGATCTCGAAAAGGCAACTCGACATCGCTCTGCGGCGTGCCGAGCAGGAGCACGGCCGACGTGTCGCCGGGCATGAGCGGATGAAGCGAGCCATGGCCTTTGAGGAGGACGTTTTCACCTTCCTAAGGCAGCATCCCTCAAAGCTCGGGCTCGGTCACGATATCGAAATCGTTCGCACCGCAAAGGACAGCCTTGTCCCGTCGGACTTCACCGTCCTGCGACACGGGCGACCGGGCGCCGCTGTGGAATGCAAAGCACATCGCGGCACGCGGCATCGCCGATACCTCGTGGAGACCCTCGCGATGGCGGCCCTTCGCGCAGCGGATGGCCGAACGTCCATCCTGATCGTGCCGGGAAGTTGGGGCACTTCTACCGCGGAGGTTTCACGGTTGGCCGACGAATTGTCTCTCGCGAAAGTGTGGGTTGCCGTGTTCGAGAAACGTGAATCCCAACTCGCTGAGCTTACTTTCCTTGCGAATGCCAGTAAAAAGTAAGCGGTGCGCTGATCCCACCTATTTGACGTAATTCCACGGTAGCAGCTCGTTGATCTTGCTTTGTTTGTGGCCA
>NZ_JBHUMP010000029.1:0-22324 GCF_042685005.1 Sulfitobacter aestuarii
GCCTGGGGGCTTTGCCATCCGATAGGCGGGTCAAAATCAAACGCTGAACCAGGGTCAGTTTTGAACGCTCATTGACACTTTTCGAAGTTACCGATTGTTATCGCGGTCAAAGGTGGCTTTCCACCAAGATCATCAGGCTTTTTATGAGTTGAGCGACAATCCCGCAGCGGACCTTCGCTGCAAAGCCACCGGTATAGATCATCTTGACCCCGACGGAGTGGGTTTGATGCAATATCCGCTTCTAAAGTGGGCGTTAGGTTAACTCGCGCCCGCGGCGAATATTTGGAATCCAACCCTCTTGACTGAGTCAGGTATCGACCCAAGCGTGTGTGCCGACTGCTGTTCGCAATCGCGAAATCGGCGCGGCTTCGGAAAGCGCTCATCTTTATCCGGCCTGTTGAGCGACCCGCGGGCCGTGGCCTTGATGGGGTTACCGCGCACCCACAAATCTCAATAAAGGACACCGACAGGCGAGGGACCGAGCTGGTGTATTTTGACACTATGGAACCGCTCGAGTGAGAAACATGCCCTCTACGCGATGTCCAGCCGCCTCAACCAGCGTACGGGCGATCGGGGGCATCTCGGCTACAGCACGTGCAACATCATCCATGGCAACGCGCTTGGACACTTCTGGCGCGTCAAGGCGCACGAGGTGCTCACGGCCGATGAGAAGCCCAGCCTGGCCGAGTGCATTATGCGACTGAGCCCGCATCGCGGAGAGATAGAACTGGTTGGCCCAGACCAGCTGGCCACCCATCCGATGCCACCACCGCATTCGATAGGTGTCCTGGCCACATCCGAGGCTGAGTAGCCTGATCTGTGTCCGGTCAATATCGAAGCAGGTCATGGCGTCAACAACACCGACCATCGCCGGGTTGTTCGCCCAGATTCCGCCATCAGCGAAGACGTAGCCGTCTCGCTCGATCGCTGAGAAGAAGGTCGGCGCAGCGGCCGTGGAGAGACCGACGTTGACCAGCTTTTCGAACTGGTCTTTCTTGTAGTCTGGATGGTGCGATGTCTTGAAAATGTATGGTTCGCCATAGCGGCCCTCGAAAGAAGGAATGCACGTAGGGACCTTAGCAGATCCTAATAGCGCGTCCCCGAACTCGCGACGCAACTCGTTCTCCAGCCGGCGCCGGTCGTAAGGGTTCACGAACCACCGACCGAAATTGCGAAGCCGGCGTGTCAGCCCGTTTCCGGGAAAGATGCGAACGCCGCGCTCTGTGTAGAGCCTGGAGATTTCCTTGGCCGATTTCCCTTGGCCCAGCCCCAACGCGATGATCCCGCCCGTTGATGTCCCTACGATCATGTCGAAGTGCTGACCGATGGGTTCACCATCGAGAAACCGGCTTTCGATCTCGGCCAACATGAGACATGGGAGAAGGCCGAGAATGCCACCACCGTCGATCGAGAGGATCTTGAAGGGCTTTCCCTCCGGCCACGGCTGAACCGGTCGGAGTGTCTGTCTGGTTCCATCGGAACGACGGGGGACTGTATGGTCGTAGGAGGCGTCAGGCGGCATTGTCTTGTTCTCCCTCGTCCGCGTGACGACCGCCGCCGACCCACCGCCCAGTTGCTTCCCAGACCTCGTAGCAGGCCAGCCAGCGGGCCGCCCACGGTATGGTGGTATCTGCGATTAACATGGTGCGATCCCACTCACGCACCCGGGGATCGAACAGGCAAAGAGGCGACAGGCGGATGTCTGGCCCCTCGAAGTAGACATGGGGAAGGGGCGCCTCTTCGATCGCATCGAAGTTGAGAACCAGCGAAGGGCGCAGCACCCGGACGACGGGCATGAACCGGGACATGGCTGTGTCTCCCGGACGAGGCAGCCCGTATTCGACACTGATGTGGAAGCTGCGTTCCAACCCCTTCAGATCTCCGAACCAGACCAGCGACTGAGGCCCCATCCCGTGCGTGGCGCGAAACTGGGGCCACCTGCGGCCCATGGCCTTGGCCTGGGCCGAGAGCGACGTTGCGACAAGCCCGGTCTGGAGGCGAAGGGGACGCTTAGAGCCGAAGAAGGTGTTCGTCCTCGCCGCCGGCTTGGCCTTCGCTGACGCAGGCGCCGCGAGGATGCCGCCCGCTGCCCCAAGAGCGTGCTTTCCGCTCCGAACAAGACCGCCAGTTTCTTCCGCGAAGTCCTTCACGACGTCCCGGGCAACCGTTTCCCCGAACATCGCCTCAAGGGCTTCGGTCCGATCTTTGAGCGAGCGGCTCTCGTCGAGAACCACGTCGAGTTGCCGAATGAAGAGCTTCATATCCTCGATTAGGAGGTCCTGGTCGTGGCAGTTTTCGGGCCAACGGTCCGTGAAGAATTCCCCACTGCAGCGCGGGTTCTCCACCATGATCAGCTCACCCTTGCGTTTTGCTGAGAGGAGACGATCGAGAATGTGGGTGGCGGTAACCCGGAGGTTTTCGCCGATCGTGCGTCCAGCTTCGGCCACTTCTACGGTCAGACAGCTGAACATCACGGAGGCGGGCATCCGCTTCCCTTTCCGGGGGACCCAGCGGATATCCCGATTGCGCTTCAGTAGCTGCAATCCAACAGTGACGGCAGACTTGCCGCCTACTTCAGACGAATGCTCTGGAACGGGTACGGAATCGGCATCTTTCGCGATTACTTCGAACGCTTGATCCGCAGCCATGACCCTCTTTGCATATGCCTCCGCAAAAGTCTGATCGACGGGGCAAAGCGCGTTGTAGTGCTCAGCAAACGCGAAGCTGTTCATGAGCACGTAATAATCGCTGGATCGAGGGTCTTCTGGTTTGGAGTGGAAGATGCAGCTCCGTCGGGGATCGCCTGCCTCGAGCAAGACCGAGGGGGAGAGGTCTATGTGCATCCCGTCCGCGTAGTGAACCGTGACGCATCGGGTCTGCCGCGTCGTGCAGTCGTGGTAGCGAGAGCCCGGTTCGCCGCGGATCGCCTCGTAGAGGAGATCGAGCGCCTGGGACGGCCTGATACTATTCAGCAGCAGCTCCACGATGATGTCGATGTCGAAGCCGACACTGCGATGCTTGGCCTTGATAGTCGCCCCAATCGCAACCGAGCCCTGCTGGTAGAAGATCCGGATGAGATCCTTGAGCGGGCTACCATCCCGCTCAAGGTGCTTCTCGAGGGCCTGCTTTCGTTGGGTCATCAGAAGATGCTGGCTCGGGGGGAGTTCCAGCTTGATCGCGACGGCGGCCAGCAGGCGCTCGCCCAGTGAGTCGAGCGGGATGAAGGGGTGCCTTGGAAGTTGGTTCATGCTCGCCTCTCTTGCCGAATCATCAATGTTGACTGGTCCACCCCGACGTGATTCAACCGTCTCTTAGATGAATATCAGTGTTTCACAGACTGGACAGTAGCGGCGGCCCGCCCCTCTGTCCAGTCTGTGAAACACTAAGTGTCGTGCATGCAACATTCAGGAGATCAACATGGAGCTTGGAGACATAGGCAATCTTCTGACGCGGCGCAGGGGGAACATGGGCGTTCGCGCGGCGGCCAAGGAGATTGGTATTAGCCCTTCAACACTGTCACGCATAGAAAATGGCCATGTCCCGGATGTCGCGACACTCGAGAAGGTGTGCGCCTGGCTGGAAGAGGACGCATCGAAATTCACCGGGATCGGGAACCTTCAGATTGCCTTCAAGAACAAGAAGGCTCTCCCCCCGCGGACGGCCCAATCTCTGGCGACACTGATTGAGAAAGCGGCCGACCAGTTCGCGAAGGTCAACGCGAGAGGGCATTAAGTGGCTTTTCGGCGAGGGTTCAAGTCGCAGTGCGAGCGGCGATCGGTCGAGTATCGCAAGCAGCTTGGGGTAAATGCTTCCGGGCCGCTGTCGGCTGATCGCTTGGCGGACCATTTGGGTATCACGGTGTGGTCGGTCAAAGACGTCGAAGATCTTGACGCAGAGAACCGCTCGGTTCTGACCAACGAGGCGGATGACTCTTGGGCTGCGTTGACGATGCGCATGGGGCCTTCGAGCCTCGTTGTCTACAAGCCGGTCTCTTCGCTGGGCCGCAGAAACAACGTGATCATGCACGAACTGTCGCACATTATCCTGGGGCACGAACTCGCTCAGGCCTTCCTGATGGAAGATGGCTCCTTGGTCCCGGGAAACTTCGATCAGGACCAGGAAGATGAAGCTGACTGGCTTGCCGGCACCTTGTTGTTGCCTCGGCCTGCGCTCCTCTCGATCCGGACCCAAGGGATTCCGGATGAATTGGCGTGTGACCAGTATCTGGTCAGCCGGGAAATGCTGACTTGGCGGGCTCGAATGACCGGGGTCGACTACCAGTTGTCTCGGAGGTAGCGGAGCTCCCCTTTTCGAAGGCATTCTGATCGTAAGCAGAGTCATAGGTGATCTTGGCCCCAACGCCCCAGCTCCCATTGCCGGCCAAGTCAGTTTACTGCGTCAAGCGGTTGAGAAAGAATCCCGCTTATCCACCAAAGAAAGCAGCGACTTTAGCTACCATTCCCTTTGTCCTGAATGTCATCAAGGCGACTTTCCTTACTTTCGCTGCGAGTGCGCGGTGTGAGATATGTGCAGTGACCTCACGGCGATCCTAAAGCCCTCAGGCAGCAGCGTAGCTTGAGAAGATACCCGTGGTGCCATCCTTATGGATCAGGAACACATCGTAGGCTTCCCGCTCATCCTCTGGACCCATGCCCGGTGACCCGTAAGGCATGCCGGGAACGGCGAGACCGATGGCAACGGGGCGCTCTGAGAGTAGCCTTCGGATGTCGGTCGTCGGCACATGTCCCTCAATCATGTAGCCCTCGACCTCGCCGGTGTGACAGGAGGTCATGCTCTGGGGGATGCCGTTTTCGAGCTTATGCCGGATCAGGAGGGTCCCGAAGCTACGCTCGGTGGTGACTTTGAAGCCATCCTCCTTCAGGAGCTCGATCCAGGCGGTGCAGCAGCCGCAATTCGGATCTTTCAGGACGTGGATCGCGGGGGAGCGCTGGGCCAGTCCGGCGGTTGGCGCTGTCGCGGCGAAGCACGCGGCGGAAGCCATCATGGCGCGGCGAGTGAGTATCATCAGTGTCTCCTTTCCAGATCGTTGAGGCTGCGTGATCGGGCGTGTCTCAGCGGTCAGACCGACGTGCCCCGCAGGTTCAGGTGTGCCCGTGGGGCCGGAAGAACAGCAGCCGGAGAGCGTTCATCGTAACGAGCACCGTGGCGCCGGTATCCGCGAGGA
Source organism: Sulfitobacter aestuarii (assembly GCF_042685005.1). Taxonomy (NCBI): domain Bacteria; kingdom Pseudomonadati; phylum Pseudomonadota; class Alphaproteobacteria; order Rhodobacterales; family Roseobacteraceae; genus Sulfitobacter; species Sulfitobacter aestuarii. The sequence continues at coordinate 5,186 of NZ_JBHUMP010000029.1, forward strand.
TCGCGATCCAGAGGCCGGTGATCCCGAGCACGGTTGTCACCAGGAAGATAGCCTTGAGCCCAAGCGCGATCGCGATGTTCTGGTGGATGTTTGAAATGGTGGCGCGGGAGAGACGGACCATGCCTACCACATCGGTCACGCGGTTGCGCAGGATCGCCGCGTCGGCCGTCTCGAGCGCGACATCGGTGCCCGAGCCGATGGCAACGCCGACATGCGCGGCGGCGAGGGCGGGCGCGTCGTTGATCCCGTCGCCGATCATCATCACCCGTGCGTCCGCCGTCAGGTCGCGGATCGCCGTCACCTTGTCCTCCGGCATTAGCTCCGAGCGATGCTCGAGCCCGAGCCCGTCTGCGATAGCCTGCGCCGTGCGCGGGTTGTCCCCGGTCAGCATGACCGAAGAGATGCCGAGGCCCCGCAACTGCGCAACCGCATTCGCCGCATCGGCGCGCGGCTCGTCCCGCAGCGCGATGAGACCTTGGGGCACGTCATCGCGCAACACGATGACCACGGTCTTGCCGTCGGCTTCCAGCGCCGCCACGCTGCTCCGCAGGTCGTCCGCGAGCGCGCCGCGCTCCTCCGCCAGCCGCGGAGAGCCGACGCAGACCGTCACGTCGTCGATGGAGGCCTCAGCCCCCTTGCCGGGGAGCGCGCGGCCCCCCTTGGCTGCCGCCGCACCCACGCCCCGCCGCTCGGCCTCCGCGCAGATCGCCTGTCCCAGAGGGTGGCTCGCGCCGCTCTCGACGCCGGCCGCAAGGGCCAGAAGGTCATCCTCGCTCCCGCTCAGCAGCGCTACGTCCGTCACGCGGGGCCTGCCATGCGTGAGCGTCCCGGTCTTGTCGAAGGCGACATGGGTCGTGCGGGCCGCAGCCTCGATCACTGCGCCGCCCTTCATCAGCAGGCCGTTGCGCGCCCCCGTGGAGAGCGCCGAAGTGATCGAGGCCGGCACAGAGATTACCAGCGCGCAGGGGCAGCCGATCAGCAGCAGCGCCAGCGCGCGGTAGATCCATTCTTCCCAACCCAGGCCAAAGGCAAGAGGAGGGACGACGGCGACGAGAACAGCTGCTCCGACCACGGCGGGCATGTAAACCCGGCTGAACCGGTCGATGAAGCGCTCGGTGGGCGCGCGGGCGCTCTCGGCTTCTTCCACGAGGCGGACGATGCGGGCGATGGTGTTGTCCTCGGCCGACCTCAACACCCGCACGCGCAAAAGCGCCTCGGCGTTGATCGACCCGGCGAAGACCTCCGCGCCCGGTTCCTTGAGGCTCGGGACGCTTTCGCCAGTGACCGGGCTCTCGTCGACGCCAGAGGTGCCTTCGATCACCTCGCCGTCGCAGGGCACGCGGTCGCCGGGGCGGACCTGCACGACCTGGCCGATCTGGAGCTTCTCGGCCGCGACCTCACGTGTCTTGCCGCCGACCTCGAGCCGCGCCGTCTTCGGCACGAGCTTCGAGAGCGCCCGGATGCTGTCGCGCGCCTTGCCCGCCGAGACGCCTTCCAGGAGTTCGCCCACGGCGAAGAGGAAGACGACGAGCGCCGCCTCTTCCGGCTCACCGATTATCAGCGCGCCGCCAGCGGCGATAGTCATCAGCATCTCGATGGTGAAAGGCATGCCGGCCCGCGTCATGGCGAAGGCGCGCCGTGCCACGGGCGCGATCCCGACCAGTGTCGCCAGGACGAACGCCCAATGCGCGATCTCAGCCGGCAGGACAAGCCGTGACGCCCAAGCTGCCGCGAGCAGTGCGCCGGTTCCGAGCACAAGGCGACCCTTGGAAGTCTTCAACCAAGAGGTCGGTGCATCATCGTCGGGCCCAGTGATCTCCTCCGGCTCGCGGTCGATTTCCACGGCCTCCGGCGCATCCGGAAATGCTCCATCCGGCAGGACAAAGCCGCCCTTGGGCTTCTCTGGCCGTGCGCCCTTGGGCGAGATACCGAAGCCGACGCCTCGCACCGCCTTCTCGATGCACTCGGGCGATGTCTGTGTCTCATCGAGCGTCAGTCGCAACCGCTCGGCCATCAGGGCGACATCGACACCCTCGACGCCAGGCAGGCGCTCAACCGCTCCGCGCACCTTTGCGGCGCATGACCCGCAATCCATGCCTGTGACGCGCCATTCGCGTTGTCCTGCGCTCCCGTCTGCCATGATGTTTCTCCGTCGTGATTCTTCGATCGGAACTCGATATAGGACCTACAGCAACTGTAGGTTCAAGCCGCGCGAAGAGGTTTTACGTATCTTTGGCCTCGGGGACGCGACGCTAACGACGGAAGGAGACGATTATGTTGTCCATTGGGACGCTGGCAAGGAGGACCGGCACCAACGTGCAGACGATCCGCTATTACGAACAGATAGGTTTGATGCCCGAGCCCGGGCGGAGCGAAGGCGGCCAGCGTCGCTACGGGACACTGGAACTCGACCGGCTCGCCTTTATCCGGCACTCTCGACAACTCGGCTTCTCATTGGAGGCGATACGAGAGCTTCTGGACCTATCTGACAGCCCAGAAAGGTCCTGTGCGCAGGTCGATGCGGTCGCTCAGAAACAGCTCCGCGAGGTGGAGGCGCGCATCTCTCGGCTTGAGGCGCTCCGGATGGAATTGCAACGAATGATCAGCGAGTGCAGGTCCGACCGAGTTGCCAACTGCCGCATTCTTGAGGTGTTACGCGACCACGAAGAGTGCCTCTCCGATCACGACCGGCCCGGTTCCTGATGCCGACCGCGTTGATCTATCCGTTCGCTGCGCTGGCCGAGATTGCCGGCTGCTTTGCGATCTGGGCGTGGTGGCGGGGCGCGTCGATCTTCTGGCTGCTGCCAGGGATTGCGAGCCTTGTGCTGTTCGGGTGGCTCCTGGCACAGGTCGAGGCAGGTTTCGCCGGTAGAGCCTATGCTGCCTACGGGGGCGTCTACATCGCCGCGTCTCTATTCTGGATGTGGGGCGCTGAAGGACAGCGGCCAGATGTCTGGGATGCCGCAGGTGCCTGCCTGTGCTTGACCGGCGCCGCAGTGATACTTCTCGCGCCACGCGCAGGTTGACAAGGGCTCCGAGCGGACGTTGCGCTTCAAATCTCTTAACCGCTTATCTGCCTCACAAATGCATAGGTCAGCCATCAGGGCCAGCATAGCCCGTATACCTTTGAGCGCCGCAGCTGCTTACCGACAACCCCCTGAAGCAAGACGCGCATCTGGTCGACCACAGGGATCGGTGACCAAATCGTCGTCGATTTCTCCCGCTCGACACCGGATTTCGTGGTCCATTGCTTGACCACTTCCCGAACCGGAGCGCGATGATTCCACCGCCAGACGATCTCGTCGAGGTATCGCTGGAGGTGCTGTCGACCGAGGTTGTGGTAGACGCCGACCAGAGCGCGTTGCACCTGGGCGATCACTGCCTCGGCCGTGTTCACGTGAGCGCCGGTCTCCGGGTTGGCATACTCTTTCTGGCTGTGGATCACATACTGGTGGTCGGCCATGGTTTTCCCCAGCCCCCTGTAGCTCTTACTTCCATCGGTCATCAGGCTCGTCGTCTCGGGATCGATCCATTCCAGAAGAACCGGCTCGAGCGTCGCCCTTTTGTCATCGGATACGACTCGTGCGCGTGCCTGCCCGTCTCGTGAGGCGGCTACAAAGATCATCGGTTTTGCGGTGCCCTTACCCCTGGGATGGTAAGCTCCTGAGAGGGATTTCGGGGCTCCTCCGACATACGCCTCGTCGACCTCGACGATGTCCTCCAGCGGCAGCAGCTCGGCGTTCCGGTCGTCCATCATTTCCCTGATGGCGTGCCCCAACTTCCATGCGGTCTTCTGGTTCACGCCGAGCAGCCGTGCCATCACGACCGAGGAGATGCCCTTGCTCGATGTGAGCACCAGGAACATCGAGCATATCCAGATACGCAAGTCGAGCTTGGTGCTGTGCATCGGGGTGAGCGTGGTGACCGTGAACTGGAGACGGCAATCCCGGCATTGGTAGAGCCCCGGGCGGCAGGTCTGGCCACGCAGCTCAGATGTGGCCACCGATCCGCAGTGTGGACAGTGCCTGCTGGTCGACCATATGATACCCTCCAGGAAGCGTCGCGCATGCATCTCGCTCGGCATCCTTTTCCAGATGTCAGGGATAGACTTCAGTTCGGTGATCATCAAGGCTCTCCGCTCGTTCCGCCAACCGAGCAATGTTGGCCCGACCGGTGTTCGGCGAAGAAGAAACCTGGAAAATCGCGCAGAATGCGGCGAGATGGCGGAAAAGCTAAGCCACGTCAGGGCGTTTGGCCATTGGCTGCTTTTTCTCGTGGATAAGCGGGGAAAGAATCGTTCACTGGTAGGCTGCAGGGTGAAACAATAGGAAAATGTCGAGGCGTGCCGGGAGGCTGCCTTCGATACTGTTAGGCAGAAAGGTTTTCTCAATTGTCAAAGCACTTCTGGTTATTCAAGTCTGAGAATTCCACGTGGTCTTGGGAAGATCAGGTCGCGCAGGGCGATGCGGGTGAAGAATGGGATGGCGTGCGCAACTACCAGGCGCGCAATTTCATGCGTGATATGAAAGTGGGCGACCAAGGATTCTTTTATCTGTCGCAACGGGATAGATTGATCGTCGGCATTGTGGAGATTATTGCCGAAGCGCATCCAGACAGCACGAGTGATGATCGACGCTGGGAATGTGTGGACGTTAAAGCGATCCGGAGCCTGCCAACACCCGTTTCGCTCGATACGATCAAGGCTGATCCACGCCTGTCGGAAATGGTCTTGGTCAAAAACTCGCGTCTCTCAGTCCAACCCGTAAAAGAAGATGAATGGCACATCGTGTGTGAGATGGGTGGGCTTGCGTCGGAACTCAAAAAGTGAATTGCCTTGGAATTACGAGAACGATCACAGAGGCAATCTGCGCTTGGTATCCGCGCTGATCTCGCCATCCTGATTAACTTCGGTAAGAGGAAGGTCACTCAGCAGTGCAGGAAGAGCAGTTGCGAGCACGAAGCGGGCAACTTGATCGATGCTGTGTCGGTCGCGCGCCTGATAGCAGACCGAATTTTCCGAGCGTGCCTGGGTAGCGGAAGAGCGTCGCTTCGCCCTCGACAGAAGACACGAGGCAGCTCGCCAAGGCCGACATTTTACCTCATCTGAGGGATGCTACTGTCGCTCGGCGCCTGCGCTCCATCTTATCAACCGCAAGTCGGAGCTCTGGCGATATCGGGTTCCTGTAGGATGCCGCGTAACCGTGCGCACCTTTGCCTGATTTCGTCGGAAAATATCATCGAACTGCGCCCGAAGGCTTGCGTGACTTTCGCCCGACTTCGCCATCATCGACCTCGACTTCCGCTCAGAGTGAGGCGGATCAAGCGTATCCGCCGTCAGCAATCCGCTCGATATAGGCCCTCACCACATCCGCGCGCCCTTGGCGCACCAGCGTGGCTGCGGTCACGTTACCGAAGGATGGCAGGGGCTCGGTGTCATACCAGGCAACGGCTTGGGCGTAGGAGCCAGTCCAGGCTTCGATGAGTTCGAGAATTTCCGCCGGCGCGTCGATTTCGAGGTCGAGGTCGGCGGGGACACGGCCATGCGCGCACTCCGGCTGGCCATCGGCCAGTTCAGTGCGGGCCTGGCGGCGCTTCTTGGGAAAGGGCGTGGATTTCTTGGGCATGGCTGACACTTCGAACATTAACGCACAGCATACCAGAGGAATCTACTCCCGCGAATGCTTCTACGCATTCCCGCAAGCCATCCAGTCCATCGCTGCCACCCGAGGTGATCGCTTTTTGCGAGCCATCTGTTCGGCGCCTCAGCAGCGCGGCCGCGCAATCCTTAGGGCAAATCGCGCAAGCTTATGAGGATCGCGCACGAACACACGCGATCCTACAGTTCCTCGCGAAGCGAACGGGAGGAAGGCCCTGATGAACCAACCATCACATGTTGAGCCAGACCCTAAGAAATGAAAAACTGCCTTAATAGTGAGGGCAGTTTTGAGATGTGCCGTTTCACTTTGATTAGTGGATTGATTTTGTTGGCTATATACAGGTGAGGTAACGACTATGCTTCCGAGAAGTAGAAGAAACCGAGGTCACCGATTTTCATTTCGCGCATGAAGTTGCGCGCTTGATAATTGCGCACGCCGTCCCATTCCTCGCCGCGCTCTCCCTTGGCGAGCTGGTCATCCCAGCTCCAGCTCGCGGGTTCGGATTTGAACAACCAGAAGGCCATCAGCCGATCACCCGTTTCCATTCGACAAGCTGCACGTCCGAAAAGAGCCCGGCGGCCGCATAGGGGTCATTCGCGGCCCAGTCTCGCGCCACGGCCATATCCGGTACATCGAGAATGAGCAGGGAGCCGATCATGCCACCCTCCGCATCCAGCAGCGGGCCGGCCTGAGCGACATGATCACTGGCTTTCAGATAGTCGAGGTGGGCCGGTCGGTTGGCGCTGCGGATCTCTTGCGCACCAGGTTTGTCGCGGGCAATCAGGGCTACGAGCATGTCATTCTTCCTTCAAGGGTCGATTTAGCAGGGATTCCATCGCGCGCTGCACATCGAGCCGATTGTCGATCAGGTCGGAGACGGCGCTGGTGATCGGCAGGTCGAGACCGGCCTTCGCCGCGAGCTGATGGACTGCCTTGGCTGTGGCCGCGCCCTCGACGGTGGTTGCGGGGTCGAATTGCGTGCCTGCGCCGAGCGACAGGCCGAGCCGGTAATTGCGCGATTGCGTCGAGGTGCAGGTTAGCGTCAGATCGCCGAAACCCGACAGCCCCGAAAGGGTTGCCGGATGCGCGCCGAGATGCGCCGCGAGACGCTGCATCTCCGCATAGCCGCGGGTCATCAGTGCCGCGCGGGCGCTCTCCCCGAGGCCTGCCCCCATCGCGGCGCCGCAGGCGATTGCGATCACGTTCTTCAGCGCACCGCCGAGCTCCGCGCCGGTGGTGTCGCCGGTACGATAGAGCCGCAGATTGGCGGTGGTCAGGCTCTGCTGCAGTTTTGCGCAGACGGAGTCATTGGCGCAAGCCAGTGTCAGCGCCGTCGGCAGGCCCCGGGCGATATCGGCGGCAAAGCTGGGACCGGTGAGGATCGCGGCGTCGGCATCTGGAATGACTGCGCGGATCACGCTGACCGGACCGATGCCGGAGCTGAGTTCGATTCCCTTACAGCACGCCACCAGATGTTTGCCGACGAAAAGCCCGGCATGGGTGTTTAGTACATCACGCAGCTTCTGCATCGGCACCGCCAGAAGCAGGATCGGTGCCGCAGCCGCATTGGAGATATTGTCAGTGATTGCCAGCTTTGGCGGAAATGGACAATTCGGGAGATGCCGGGTATTCTCGCGGCGCTCGGCCATGTCGCCGATATCGCGACCCCAGAGCGTGACCGCAGCTTCGCGGCCCAGCGAGATCGCCAGTGCCGTACCGAAAGCGCCTGCGCCGATCACCGAGATATTCATGCCTTTGCTCCTTTCTTGCCGCCGCCGAGCATCGAAGGTTTCGTCCGGTCGAGCGGCCAGCGCGGTCGCGCCGCGAGAGTCAGATCGTCAGGCGTTCGACCCGGCCATTGCTCGGCAGCGGCAAAGGCGATCATCGCCGCATTATCGGTGCAGAGCGCCAGCGGAGGCGCGGCGAACTTCGTATTCGTTTCATGTGAAACCTTTTGGAGCGCCGTGCGGATGCTCTGGTTGGCGGCGACCCCGCCGGCCACGCAAAGATACCTGATCGGAGCCGAGTAAAGCCTCAGCGCGCGACGGGTCTTTTCGGCCAGCACATCGGCGATGGCGGCCTGAAAACCGGCGGCAATGTCCGCTTGATCCTGTCGGTGCAGGCCACCCTGCGTCGCGATCAGCCCATCACGGCAGCGCAGCACCGCGGTCTTCAGCCCCGAGAAGGACATGTCGCAGCCGGGTCTGTCGAGCAAAGGGCGCGGAAAGGCGAAGCGGTTGGGGTTGCCCTGCAGCGCCGCCTGCTCGAGGGCGGGACCACCGGGCTGTTCGAGGCCGAGCAGCCGGGCAATCTTGTCGAATGCTTCTCCGGGGGCGTCATCTATCGTGCCGCCTATGCGCTCGAACTGATCGGGTCCGTCCACCCGCAGGAATTGGCAATGTCCGCCGGAGACGAGCAGCATCAGGTAGGGATAGGGCAGATCATCGGTCAACCGTGGGGTCAACGCGTGGCCGGCCAGGTGATTGACACCAAAGAGGGGTTTTCCGCTGGCCGCTGACAACCCCTTGGCGCACATCACCCCGGAGACCACTCCGCCGATCAGACCCGGACCCGCGGTCACGGCGATGCCGTCGAGATCGTCCAGTTGCAAATTAGCCTGTTTCAGCGCGTGTTCGACACAAATGTCGAGCTTCTCCGCATGGGCGCGGGCGGCGATCTCAGGCACGACGCCGCCGAAGGCGGCGTGCAGCTCGGTCTGGCCAAGCACCACGGAGGAGAGCACTTCGGCCGCCGCGCCCTGCGTCGTCCGCACCACCGCCGCAGCGGTATCGTCGCAGCTGCTTTCCAGTCCCAGTATGGTCAATCGTCGCGGCACGTGTTGTTTCCGTTGCAAGGCTTACCCCTCGCAGGTAACACCACAGGCCATGGCAAACAATAAGGCCTGACATGACGAAGCCCATCCTTCTGCTGACCCGGCCCGAGCAAAGCGCCCGGCGTTTCGCGGCGCAATTATCCGAATTGGCGCGGGCCCGGACCCGGTTGCTGATGTCGCCGTTGATGCGGATCGAGCCGCTGTCGCCCCGCTATGATCTTGGCCCTTATGCCGGTGTGGTCTTCACCTCGGCCAACGGGGTGGTGAATGCGCCGCCGGGAGAAGGGCGACCCGCTTATTGCGTCGGACCCTATACCGCGGAGGTTGCCAACGGGCGTGGCTGGCGTGCGCAGATGTGCGGGCTCGAGGCCAACGAGATGGTGGCCCGGCTCGGTGCCGAGCCGGTGGCCGGCCCCCTTGCGCATCTGGCCGGGGCACATCGTCGCGGAGAGGTGGCTCAAAGACTGAGCGCCCTGGGGATGCATACTGATGTCATCGAAACCTATGATCAACGGTTGCTGAACCTGTCGGATGAGGCGCAGTCGTCGCTGGGCGGGACGGAATTGGTCCTGGTGCCGCTGTTCTCGCCGCGCAGTGCCGCGCATTTCGCAGCGCAGACCGAAGACAGGGACAATATTTCGGTGATCGCGCTGAGCAAGCCGGTCGCGGAGGCGCTTGACGGGCGGTTTCAGCAGGGGCTTGGCATTGCCGACGAGCCGACTGGTGCGTCGATGGTCGAGGCTGTTGAAAAGCGCATTACGCGCGCCACCTTGGCTTGAGAGGGGTGGGTTTGATGGGTAAGGTTCTGAAATCAAGCTGACCCTAAGGTCAGAATCGGAAGGGGTGCACAGTGGCGAAAGCGAAAAAACCGGCGTCAACAAGCAGCAAGGCGACGCAGGCCGCCGCCTCTCGCAATGCCGAAAGCAAGCCCGACGCGGCGCCGGAAACACCTCCGCCCAATAGTCAAACCGCCAAGACCGATCCCATCGAGAATGAGCGGGGAACACCTGCTACTCCCGTGTTGTCGGCCAAGCAGGGCGACAACGCCAAACAGGTGGCGGAGACACCGGAGAAGACCGCGCCGTCGATATCGTCCTCCGGCTCAGGTCCGACATCTCCGGCCAAGCCTGAGACCAAACCGGAATCGACCGCGCCGAAAGCCGGAACGGCGAAACCTGCCACGACGCTTGATGTGGGGAAACCGACAACCACTTCCGCGCCTGAGAAGCCAGTCGCAAAGACCGAGACCGGACCGGGATCGACAGCCTCAGGGACGGCACCGGACAAGGTCGGCCCCGCGAAGGCAGATGCGGAGAAGAACGGCGAAGCGCCGGAAAAGAATATCAAGGACAGCGGAACGACGACGGTAAAGAGCGCCCTTTCGACTTCCGCAACAAATAAGTACAGCGATGCCGCGGCCGCGGCGAGATCGGCAGCCAAGTCCAATGACAACGGCAAGTCGGCAGTGTCGGACACGCCGCGCATGGGCAATCATCAGGCGGACATAACACATTCGGCACCTCCCCGCCGTCGCAGCATATTCTGGCCATTGCTGATCGGCGGCGCGTTGGCGGCCGCACTCGGCTTCGCGGTGTCGGAGCTCGATCTGCTGGAACTGCGCGGCGATAATAGCGAGTTGCGCGACCAGCTTGCGCAGCAGCAAGAGCAAATCGCTACTCTGCAACAGGCGCAATCCGAAGCTGCCGCCCCCATCGATATGCCGGATCTCTCAGGAGTGGAGGCGGACATGGCGGCGTTGAACGGGGCTTTGGGTGATATCCAGAGCCGATTGGCCGATCTGGAAGCGCGTCCTGCCGACGCAGCGGCGCCACAGGGGGATTTCTCGGCATTGGAGAATGATCTGGCGGCGCTGCGCCAGGAGCTCGACAGCCAACGCGACGAGATCGCGGGCCTGCGTGAGAATGCCATGAGCGTCGAAGAGGCGACCGCGGCCGCCGCGCGCACCGCTCAGGTGCAATCGCTGCTCAGCCGACTGACGACCGCACTTGCCGAAGGCAAGCCGCTTGCGCCGCTGCTGGCTGAGCTGCGCGATGCCGGTGTCAATGACATTCCTGCCGCATTGACCGATATCGCCGATACCGGGCCAGTCACTCTGGCCAATCTGCAGAGCCGGTTTCCCGAGGCCGCGCGGGATGCGTTGGCGTCAGCGCGGGCAGATGCCAGCAGCGAACCGGGCGGCGGCGTCGCGGGGTTCTTGCGGCGGCAGCTCGGTGCCCGTTCGGTTGCGCCGCGCGAGGGCAACGATCCGGATGCCGTCCTGTCGCGGGCCGAAGCCGCGGTGCGCGATGCACGCCTCGGGGATGCCCTGGCCGAGATCGAGACCCTGCCTGTGGTCGCGCAGGAGGCAATGCAATCCTGGCTTGACGATGCAAGGGCGCGCCTGTCTGCCTTGACCGCCGCCGAAGACCTGACCCAACGCCTGATGGCCAACTGAGGAATCCGAATTTATGCTCTGGTCATTGATAAAGATCATCCTGTTTGTCGTTGTGGTCGCGGCGCTGGCCTGGGGGGCAGGATTCCTGCTTGAAAGCCGGGGTGGCGTGCAGGTCACGGTGATGGGCACCGAATACAGTTTCGGACCGCTGCAATCGGTCATCGCGGTCCTGTTGCTGATGCTCGCGGTCTGGCTGCTGCTCAAGATCTTCGCGCTGCTCGCCGCGACCTGGCATTTTCTCAACGGCGATGAAACCGCGCTGTCGCGCTATTTCGACCGCAATCGCGAACGCAAAGGTTTCGAGGCCCTGTCCGATGGGTTGATGGCATTGGCAAGTGGCGAAGGGCGTCTGGCCATGGCCAAGGCGGCAAAAGCGGACCGTTATCTGCAGAAGCCCGCGCTTACCAACTTGCTGACTGCCCAAGCGGCAGAATTGGCCGGGGATCGCCGCAAGGCCGAAGAGACCTATCGCAAGCTTGCCGAAAACGAGAAGACCCGCTTCGTCGGAGTGCGCGGGATCATGAAGCAGAAGCTGGCCGAAGGGGACACGGAAACCGCGCTCAAACTGGCGGAGCGCGCCCATACCTTGCGGCCGAAACATGAGGAAACCGGAGATGTGCTGCTGCAGTTGCAGGCAGCAAAGGAAGATTGGCGCGGTGCACGGCTGACGTTGCAGTCGAAGCTGAAACACGGTCAGATTCCGCGCGACGTGCATCGGCGCCGCGACGCTGTCCTTGCGCTGTCGGAGGCCAAGGATGTGATTGCAGAGGGTAATTCCATCGAGGCTCGGGAAGCGGCGATCGAGGCCAACCGACTGTCTCCCGATCTTGTGCCCGCTGCGGTGATGGCGGCGCATGGCTATCTCGAACAGGGTAAGAAACGCAATGCGACGCGGGTGCTGAAGAAGGCCTGGGAAGTGCATCCGCATCCGGATCTGGCCGCAGCCTTCGCCGCGATCGAACCTGATGAAACGCCGAGCCAGCGTATCAAGCGCTTTACCGCGCTGACCCGGGTGCAGACCGATCATCCCGAAACCCGCATGCTGCTGAGCGAGCTGCATATTGCCAACGAGGATTTTCCCGAGGCGCGCCGGGCGTTGGGCAATCTGGTAGAGACCGATCCGACCGCACGGTCGGTGACCTTGATGGCCGCGATCGAGCGGGGTGAAGGGGCCTCGGATACCGTCGTCAAGGGCTGGCTGGCCCGGGCGGTGACCGTGCCCCGCGGGCCGCAGTGGATTTGCGACAATTGTCAGCACATCCATCCGGAATGGCAGCCGATCTGCAGCAATTGCAAAAGCTTCGACACGCTGACCTGGAAATCCCCGCCCAACGCCGAGATGGCGATGCCGGGGGGTATGCAAATGCTGCCACTGATCGTCGGAGCCTTGCAGGATAGCAGGAAAGAGGACCACGGCGGCGGGGATCAGGAGCCGCCGGAAGGGGAGGCAACGCCAGTAGTTGCGCCTGATGTCGAAACTGTCGATGTGGCGCGGGATCAGCCGACGTCGGCGCCACCGCCGGACACGCCGATCCGGACGTGAACCGATAAGACAGTAATGAACGATAGATGCGCGGTGCCGAAAGGGCCGCGCATTTTCGCTTGCGCGCAGGGCTTGAAGGTTTCGGAGCACCAACAAATTGTTGCGATGATTCTCATTTTCTTGACTTCTGCAAATCACTCGCATTATCAAATGGGAAATGGTCATGTCACGGAGTGCCCCGATGCTACGAAACAGGTTGAAGATCTTCGCCACCACGGCCCTTGCCGCGCTCACCGCTACCGGCGCTGTTGCGGACCGGTCCGAGCCGATGAAAGTAGTGACGACCTTCACCGTGCTGGCAGACATGGCGCGCAATGTCGCGGGGGATGCTGCCCAGGTCGTCTCGATCACCAAGCCCGGTGCCGAGATCCACGGCTATGAACCGACGCCGCAGGACATCGTGCGCGCCAGCGACGCCGATCTGATCCTGTGGAACGGAATGAACCTCGAATTGTGGTTCGAGCAATTCATCGACAACCTCGGTGACATTCCCTCCGCGACACTGACCGAGGGGATCGAGCCGATTTCCATCGCGTCGGGGTCCTATGAGGGACAGCCCAATCCGCATGCTTGGATGGGGCTCGACACGGCGTTGATCTATGTTGACAACATAGCCGCGAGCCTGGCGGCACATGACCCGGAGAATGCCGAGACCTACACGGTCAATGCGGAAAGCTACAAGGAAGAGATTCGCCAGACGATCTCGCCGCTGCGCGAACAGATTGCCGCGATCCCTGCCGCGCGGCGCTGGCTGGTGACCTGCGAAGGTGCGTTCAGCTATCTGGCGCGCGATTTCGCCATGAAGGAACTCTATCTCTGGCCGATGAACGCGGATCAGGTCGGTACGCCGCAGCAGGTGCGCGGGGTCATCGACGGGGTACGACAGCACGACATTCCTGTCGTCTTCTGCGAAAGCACCGTCAATACCGCTCCGGCCGAACAGGTCGCGCGGGAAACTGGGGCGGCCTATGGCGGTGTGCTCTATGTCGATTCCCTGAGCCGCGAGGACGGGCCGGTGCCGACCTATCTCGACCTGTTGAAAGTGACCGCGCAGACGATCGCCGACGGGCTGACCCAGAACCTGAATTGAGAGGCGTGGCACCGCCGCGCCCCTCCCCACCGCTATAGTGCAAAGGAAACAGCTGTGTTCGCAGCGACCAGAACCGAAGAGAATTCCCGCTCCGATAGCCATGGTATGACCGGGATATCGGCGTGCAACGTGACAGTGACCTATCGCAACGGTCACACGGCCCTGCACGATGCGAGCTTCGAGGTTCCGCATGGGACGATCACCGCGCTGGTCGGGGTCAACGGGGCCGGGAAATCAACCTTGTTCAAGGCAATCATGGGATTCGTCCCGGCAGCGCGCGGCGAGATCCGGGTGCTGGGCCGGACCGTACGGCAGGCGCTGCGCGAGAACCTCGTGGCCTATGTGCCGCAATCCGAGGAGGTCGACTGGGCCTTTCCTGTTCTCGTCGAGGATGTGGTGATGATGGGGCGCTATGGTCATATGGGTTTCCTGCGTCGCCCCGCCGCAGCCGATCGCGAGGCCGTGGACCTCGCCCTGCGCCGGGTCAATATGCAGGAGTTTCGCAAGCGACAGATCGGCGAGCTTTCAGGCGGGCAGCGCAAGCGCGTGTTTCTCGCCCGCGCCCTGGCGCAGGATGGGCAGGTGATCCTGCTCGACGAGCCCTTCACCGGTGTCGATGTCAAAACAGAAGAGCAGATTGTCGCGCTGCTGCGCGAACTGCGCGACGAGGGGCGGGTGATGCTGGTCTCTACCCATAACCTCGGTTCGGTGCCGGAATTCTGCGACCGTACGGTGCTGGTCAAGGCCACGGTACTGGCCTACGGGCCGACGGAAGAGGTATTCACCCGGGAAAACCTCGAGACGGCCTTCGGCGGGGTATTGCGGCACTTCACCCTCGGGGGGACTGATCTGCATGACGACGACGATCCGCGCGAGGTCAGCATCTTCACCGATGATGAGCGCCCGTTCGTCCATTACGGCGAGCGCCCGGAAGACGTCGAGCCGGAAAGCGGCACGGATACGCGGCGCGGGGCGGACGACATAGAGGGCGGGACCAGATGATCGATCTGCTGCTCGAGCCCTTTTCCTATCATTACATGTTCAACGCCATGTGGGTTTCGGCGCTTGTTGGCGGGGTCTGCGCTTTCCTGTCGTCCTATTTGATGCTGAAAGGCTGGTCGCTGATCGGCGATGCGCTGAGCCATTCGGTGGTACCCGGCGTTGCCGGGGCCTATATGCTCGGCTTGCCCTTTGCCCTTGGCGCCTTCATCTCCGGCGGCCTGGCGGCCGGCGCGATGCTGTTTCTTTCAGACCGTTCGGGGCTGAAGATCGACGCGATCATCGGGATCATCTTCACCTCCTTTTTCGGGTTTGGGCTGTTCATGATCTCGGTGGCGCCGATGTCGGTCAGCGTGCAGACAATCATTATGGGCAATATCCTCGCGATCACGCCGGAGGACACGCTGCAACTGGCCCTTATCGGATTCGTCACCCTCGCCGTGCTGCTGGCCAAGTGGAAGGACCTGATGGTGACCTTCTTCGATGAGAACCACGCGCGTTCGATCGGACTGCGCCCCGACCTGCTCAAGGCTGTCTTCTTCATCCTGCTTTCGGCCGCGATTGTCGCCGCGATGGTCACTGTCGGCGCTTTCCTTGTGATCGCGATGGTGGTGACCCCCGGCGCCACAGCCTATCTGCTCTGCGACAGATTTCCCCGCCTGATCGCCCTGTCTGTGCTGATCGGTACGATCACCAGCTTCCTCGGCGCCTATGCCAGCTATTTTCTGGATGGCGCAACCGGCGGTATCATTGTGACCCTGCAGACTGTCATTTTCCTGTTGGCCTTCGTGTTCGCACCCAAGCACGGGCTGCTCGCGGCGCGCCGCAAGGCTTCCGAGGCGCTTGCATCGCCGCCACCGCATCCGGCGCGGCAGGTCGAGGAGCTGCGGCCATGATCGAAAACCTGCTTCTCCCTTTCCAGTTTCCCTTCATGCAGAACGCCTTCTGGATTGTCCTTTTGGTCGCACCGCCGACGGCGCTGCTCTCCTGTTTCCTGGTTCTGAAGGGATGGGCGCTGATGGGCGACGCGGTCAGTCACGCGGTGCTGCCCGGAATCGTCCTGGCCTGGATCACCGGCCTGCCGCTGATCCTGGGTGCCTTTGCAGCGGGCATGTCCTGCGCGCTGTTGACCGGTTATCTGTCGCATAACAGCAGGGTCAAGCAGGACACGGTGATGGGGGTGGTGTTCTCCGGTATGTTCGGGATCGGGGTCATCATGTACACTTCTATCACCACTAATGAACATCTCGATCATGTGCTGTTCGGTAACATGCTTGGCGTCGGCCGCGAGGACCTCTGGACTGCGGGGCTGATCTCGCTTTTCGTCACCGGGTTTCTGGCGCTGAAATGGAAGGATCTGCTGCTGCACGCCTTCGATCCCGGCCAGGCCCAGGCAAGCGGGCTTCATGTCGGCTTCCTGCATTACGGCCTCTTGGCGGTGCTATCGCTGGTGATTGTCGCAACGCTGTCGGCCACGGGGTTGATCCTCGCCGTGGCTTTGCTGGTAACGCCGGGCGCCATCGCCTTCCTGCTGGTGCGCAGCTTCGGACGGATGCTCATTACCTCGATTCTGGTCTGTACCTTTTCGATGCTGGCCGGGGCCTATTTGAGCTTCTTCCTCGACAGCGCACCGGCCCCGACGATCGTCCTCATTTTGACCGCGATCTTTATCCTTGCCTTCCTGCGCCGCTTGCAGCTGACCAAAGCGGCGTCCCGTCAGGCGGTAAGAGCCGGTGACGGGGCGGAGCGAAGAGCCTGAACGGCGAAGCGGCCGTACCGACGCTTCACTCGACTCCAATCGCCGTGCGCGCGATCCGGTCCAGCAGCGCTTGCACCTCCTGCATCGGGCCGTCGGGGTAAGGGCGATAGCCAATCGTGACCTCGGGACTCTCAGGCAATTGCATGACGAATATATCATAGGGGCAAAAGCCGATGTTCAAAGGCTCCGCTTCCATCACCTTGCGGGACAGCGCTGCCGAACAGAAGCTGAAGACTTCAGCGGCCTCGAAAATGACCACTTCTGAACCGACATCCGCTCGGGTGCGTTCAAGCATTTCCCCGACATGGCTGACACTTTCCGGTACCAGCCCTTCGTCGATGATCGCGTTCTCCACGCCGAAGACTACATCAGCAAAGCTCTGATCGGTCGTATAGGTAATCATTTCATCGGCGTGGGCGTTGGGCGACATCAGCAAGAGGGCAACGGCAGAGAGGCGGATCATCAAGATTGCTCCGGTGCGGGGCCCGGACATCGAGCTTCGTTGCTCGGAATGGGGCCGTGTCAGATTGATGTGCCGGGGCACGGATCGTGATCGTCTTCACCTATCCTAATAGGGAGGAGAGCGATGGCCAAGCGCGGGAATGCGTTTTCGCCCACGCGGATGCTTCGCCCATGCCGGTGAGTCCGGCGCGCGGGAAGAAGGGTAGCATGAAACGGCTTTGATGTCGTGACGGGGGTGAACACGGCGGTAGGGGAGGGCAGAGACCCCACCCCGACTCGCCCTTCCACCGCGGCGAGTCGCGCGGGGCTTGGGGTTTGCTGCGGGTGAATCGCAAGATCTG
>NZ_JBHUMP010000030.1:0-21876 GCF_042685005.1 Sulfitobacter aestuarii
GTGCAGTCGCGGCAATGGGCCGGGGGCAAGACCGGCGAGATTTCAACCCGTGTGGTCCTGCGATGACGGGCCGGGCGACAGCAATGATATATCCGAGGTAAAAGTAATGCGCATTTTCCTGACCGCGATCCTGGCGTTGAGCCTGACGGGATGTGGCACGATCTACCGCAGCTCGAAAGTGGTCGAGGGCGCTGCCGGGGCGAGCAATGTGCGGGTGTTGCCGCTCAATGCCGAGACCGTGGTGCAGGCCAATCGCGCGCCCTATGCGCCGAAGACCCTGCCGGCGATCTTCCGCCAGACCGCGGGTGGCTCGGCCTCGGTGCGCGGTGCGGGCGCGCTGCCGGTGCCGCCGCTCAGCGGCGAGCAGCGGCCCCGCGCGCTGGAACTGCGCCTGCCGCCGAACCAGGAGCCGGGCCCCTATATGATCGGGGTCGGCGACGTTGTGTTGTTGTCCACGCCCGCCGGTGCCTCGACGATCGAGCAGCTTTCCGGGCTGCTGGCGGCGCAGAATTCGCGGCAGGGCTATACCGTG
The DNA here is from genome assembly GCF_042685005.1 of Sulfitobacter aestuarii. NCBI lineage: Bacteria > Pseudomonadati > Pseudomonadota > Alphaproteobacteria > Rhodobacterales > Roseobacteraceae > Sulfitobacter > Sulfitobacter aestuarii. Next base: position 533 of record NZ_JBHUMP010000030.1, read on the forward strand.
CAGGATGACGGTTCGATCAACATTCCCAATGTCGGGCGGGTGCGGATCGCCGGGATGACCATCGAGGATGCCGAGGCGGCACTGTTCCAGAAGCTGGTGGAGAACCAGATCGACCCGACCTTCAGCCTGGAGATTGCCGAGTTCAATTCGCGGCGCGTGTCGATCGGCGGCGCGGTGGCCAATCCGGCGGTGGTGCCGGTGACGCTGACGCCGCTCTATCTCGATCAGGCGCTGGCGGCGGCGGGCGGGATTACCGTCGAGGATCAGGATTATGCCTCGGTGCGGCTCTACCGTGACGGCGCGCTTTATCAGATTCCGCTGACCGAGCTTTATTCACGTGCCGGTCTGACCCGCACCCGGCTGCTGCCGGGCGATGCGATCTTCGTGGATACCGAGTATCAGCTCGGCCGGGCGCAGGAATATTTCGCCCAGCAGATCACGCTCCTCCAGGCCCGGCAGGGGCTGCGCACGGCGGCGCTGTCGGAATTGCAGGCGGAAATCTCGCTGCGCCAGTCGGCGCTGGCCGAGGCGCGCGACAATTACCGCGCGCGGATCGAACTCGGGGCGGACAACCGCGATTATGTCTATCTGACCGGCGAGGTCGGCAAGCAGTCGCGTTTCGCGCTGCCTTTCGAACGCCGCGCCAAGCTGGCGGATGCGCTGTTTGATTCCGGCGGGGTGGCCTCCACAACCGGCGACGTGTCGCAGATCTACGTGCTGCGCGCCTCGGATGATCCGCGTGAATTCGGCGCGGTGACCGCCTGGCATCTGGATGCGCGCAATGCGGCGAATTTCGCGCTGGCGACGCGGTTCGAGCTGCGCCCCGATGACATCATCTTCATCGCCCAGCAGCCGGTGACCCGCTGGGACCGCTCGCTCTCGCAGATCGTGCCGACGCTGGTCAATACCGGCTCCAAGCTCTCCGGCAACTGAGCCACCGCGAAAGAGACGATGCCGCGCGATTGCTGCGCGCGGCATTGCACGTCTATACTCCGGCGGGAATGCTTGCTGCCGGAGCGTCTTGATGACCCGTTTCATCCATCTGACCGATCTGCATATTTCGCATCCCGACGCCGGGGATGACACGCTGCATTCGGATACGCCGGGCAATCTGCAAGGCGCGGTGGCGCTGATCAATGCGATGCCGGTGCCGCCCGAATTCGTAGTGGTCAGCGGCGATCTGACCAACCGGGGCGACGGGCCGAGCTATGCGCTGCTGCGCCGCTTGCTGGCGCCGTTGCGCCCGCCGCTCCTGCTGGCGCTCGGCAATCACGACGACCGCGCCGTGTTCCATCGGGTGTTTCGCGAGACCCGCGGCGAGGCGCCCTATTGTCATGACAGCCTGCAGGGCGGGCTGCATGTGATCGTGCTCGATACGCTGGTGCCGCGGAAGATCTCCGGCGCGCTCTGTGCCGGGCAGTTCGACTTTCTGAGCGCGGCGCTGGCGCGGCACGAGGCTGCGCCCAAGCTGCTGGTGCTGCATCATCCGCCGAAGATCGATCCTCTCGGGCCCGAATGGGCCTGCCTTGATGGCGCCAGCACCGAGCGGCTTGCCGGGCTGCTGCGCGGCAGGCGCGTGGCGGGGATCCTGTCGGGGCATATCCATATCGACCGGGTGTCGCATTGGCACAATATCCCGCTGGTGATCTCGCGCGGGCTGCATTCGACGATCGACATGCTCGAGCCGAAGGATCTGCGGATCGTGGAGGGCACCGGCATGGCGATCTGCGACTGGCGGGACTCGGGGCTGAGCGTGAGTTTCCTGCCGCTGAGCCCGGCGGCGCGGGAACTGGTGGTGGTCGATCACCGGCATCTGAAGAATTCCGGCTGACCCGAACGGCAAGGGCCGGAAAGGGAGCGGGAGACGACGTTGCCGCCGTCTCCCCTTGGTTTACCGGTTCAGCTCACGACTGCGCTGGCGGCGCGGCTGTTGCGCAGGAACACCCCGCCGACCAGCGCCGCGCCGATCGCCATGGTCAGCCAGTCGGTCGAGATCAGCAGCAGGCCGCCGATGCTCAGCGCCAGTTTGTCGAGCTTGCCGAGCGTGGCGCGGAAATGCCCGATATAGGCCGCCGACAGCGCGACGATGCAGATCACCCCGCTGACCAGCGCCGCGACGAATTCGACCGCGTTGAAATTCACGAACAGCAGGCTCGGCGCGTAGATGAACATGAACGGCACCAGCGCCTTGCCCATCGACAGGCGGAAGGCGGTCGTGCCGGTGGTCATCGGCTCGGATCGCGCCAGCCCGGCGGCGGCATAGGCGGCGAGCGCCACCGGCGGTGTCACATCGGCCAGCACCCCGAAGTAGAAGACGAAGAAATGCGTCGCGATCAGCGGGATGTCGAATTCCAGCAGCGCCGGGGCGGCGATGGAGGCGAGGATGATATAGGTCGGCGTGGTCGGGATGCCGGCCCCCATGATGATGCAGGCAATCGCCACGAAGACCAGACCGAAGAACAGCGCCAGGCTCTTTTCCGACAACAGCCCGGTGAAATCCATCGCGGTGACGAAACCGGCGAGATCATAGGCGAGCTGCACCACCGCGGCGGAGAATTTGAAGCCGAGACCGGTCAGCGTGGTGATCCCGAGCAGGAAGCCGACACAGGCGCAGGCGGCGCCGATGGCGAGGGCGAATTTCGCGCCATCCTCGAAACCGCGTACCAGCCGCGGCGGGGTCAGCACGGTGGAGCGGTCCATGTCGGTGTTGCCAAGCGCATGCATCAGCGCCGGGACATAGGAGAAGACGATGGTCAGGATGATGCCCCAGAAGGCAGCGAGGAACGGCGTGTATTGCATCAGCAGCAGCCCGACCATCACGATCAGCGGGATGAACAGGTGCCAGGATTTCTTCAGCACTGCCTTGAACTGCGGGATCTTGTCCGAGGACAGGCCGGAAAGCCCGAGCCGCTTGGCCTCAAGGTGCACCATGAGGAGGATCGCCAGATAGTGGAAGGCGGCCGGGATGATCGCGATCAGGATGATCTCGTTATAGGGCACGCCGAGCATTTCGGTCATCACGAAGGCCGAGGCCCCCATGATCGGCGGGGTCACCTGACCGCCGCAGGAGGCCGATGCCTCGATCGCCCCGGCAAAGCGCGGGGTGAAGCCGGATTTCTTCATCAGCGGAATGGTGAAGGCGCCGGTGGTCACGGTATTGGCGATCGGCGAGCCGGAGATCATCCCGAAGAAGCCCGAGGAGACCACCGAGACCTTGGCGCTGCCGCCCGAGGCGCGGCCCGCGACGATGGTCGCGAGGTCGATAAACAACTGCCCGAGGCCGCTCATTTGCGCGAGAATGCCGAACAGCACGAAGTGGAACACGTAGGTCGCGACGACCCCGACCGCGACGCCGTAGATGCCTTCGGTGCCGACAAAGAGATGGTTGATGATGCGCAGGATGTTGTAGCCGCGGTGTCCGAGGATGCCCGGCATATAGGGGCCGAACAGCGCATAGATCACGCAGAACACGCCGATGAAGGCCAGCGTCGGCCCCATGGTGCGGCGCGTGGCCTCCAGCGTCATGATGATGGCGATCAGCCCGACCATGTATTCCTGCGGGCGCGGATCGCCGACATTGACGATGAAGACATCGCGGAAGAACACCACCAGATAGAGCGAGAAACCGGCGCCGAGAATCGCGAACAGCCAGTCGCGCAGCGCCACCTTGCTGCCCGGCAGGCCGCGCCCCTTGAGCGGCAGGGTCAGCACGGTCAGCGCGACCATCGCCGCTCCGAAGAGATAGGTCAGGCTGCTGGCGGGCAGGGCGCGCACGAGGTCATAGGTGATATAGAGATAGAAGGCGCCGAAGATCGCGCTGTCGATCCAGAGACGGCGGGTCGGCTCGGCGCGGCGGCGCGGGAAGACGAGGAACACCAGCCCCATGACGAAGGTCAGGTGAATGGTGCGGTGGGTGACTTCGTTGAGCAGGCCGAACCCGGCGGTATAGACATGGAACAACGACAGCGTGACGCTCAGCACGGTGACCAGCAGGGCGGTCGGCCCGATCAGGTTGCGGAAATTCGATTCCGAATCGTATTCGCGCACCAGCGCCTCGATCTCGTCGGCGCTCAGCTCGCGGTCCTCGGAAACGGATCGTTGCGTTTGCTCTGTCATTGCTATTCCTTGGTCTTGCAGCCCGATATCAGCAGGGCGCTCCGCCCCAGTGGCGCTAGTGGTATAATTTCACTGCCAATGTACAGGGTGTTTTTGAACTCGCGTTGAATTCTCACGATCATTTCGCCGATCTGCCGGTCGAGATCGAGGATGAAACGGCCCTCCTCATGGCGAAAACCGGTGGCGTCGAGATCGTTGCCGAGCGAGGGCAGGCCCGCGCCATGGGCTTCGAAAATCTCGCCGGTCTGCAGAATGGCGCCGTCACGCAGCACATAGAGATCGCGCACCGGGGTGCGGGAGACCGAATGGATGAAGCCGAGGGAGAAGGAATTGTCGTCGGTCAGCGCGTATCGCGCGATGCTCTCGCCGTCGGGGTGGCTGCCCAGGCAGAGGTCGGCGGCGCGGGCGGGCAGGGGAAGGATGGCCAGTATGGCCATCCCGAGGGCGCCGAGGGCGCCGCTAGCGGGCATCACTTGATGCCTTTTTCCGCGAAATACTTTTCCGCACCCGGATGCAGCGGCACGGAGACGCTTTCCAGCGCCTTGTCGAGCGAGATTTCCTTGCCCTTGGGGTGCACGTTGCCGAGCGTCTCGGTGTTCTCGTAGAGCGCCTTGGTCACCGCATAGATCACGTCTTCGGGCACATCCGCATGGGTGGCCCAGATGGCGCGCACGGCGAGGGTTTCGACATCCTCGTCCTGACCCTTGTAGGTGCCGCCCGCCAGAACCGCGTTGGCGTAATAGGGCTGGGATTCCTGCAGCTTGGCGACCGCCGGACCGCTGAGCGGCACGATGCGGATCTCATGGCCGTTGGCGAGATCGGTGACCGAGGAAGTCGGCGAACCGGCGGTGATCAGCGAGGCGTCGAGATTGCCGTCCTTGATCTTGTCCACCGACTGCGCGAAGGAGGAGAAATCCTCCGCGACGTCTTCGCGGGTCATGCCGTTGGCTTCGAGCAGGTCGCCCAGAAGCTGCCACTGGCCGGAGCCCGGGGAACCGGAGGAGATCGTCTTGCCCTTCAGATCGGCGAAGGTCTCGATCCCGGAATCGGCACGCACCACGAGCTGCACGGTCTCGGGGTAGAGCGCGCCGATGGCGCGGATATTGCCCTGTTCCTCACCGTCGAACTGGTTGATGCCCTTGTAGGCCGCATCGAGAATGTCGGCGGCGACGAAGGCGGATTCGATCTCGCCGCGGCCGAGCAGCTTGGCATTGGCGACCGAGGCATTGCCGGTCTCCGCGGTGGCCGACAGCTTGGTGTCGGGGATCTCGGCGGTGTTAGAGATCAGCTGCGCCAGCATCCCGCCGAGCGGGTAGTAGGTGCCGCCGGTGCCGCCGGTGGCGATCCCGAAGAACACCCGTTCGGCGGCGAAGCCGGGCAGGGCGGTGAGGTTCAGCAGCGGCGCGGCGGCGACGCTGCCGAGAAAGGCACGACGTGACAGGTTCATATGGTCTCTTCCCTTTTTCAGGCCGTTCGCTGGCACAGGCGCGAGCTTCGCCCCTGTGTTCACCGGCTCAGGCCGCGATAAGCGATGGCGGGCGCAAGCCCCCATAAACACGTGTATTTCCCAGCGCGGTCACGATGTCCAGTCCGGTTTTCGCGGGCGCGGGCGCGGCGCTGGTCTTGAAAGGCCGGGCGCGCTAGGCTGTCGGCACCTGTTTCGCCCCCGGCGGCGTGCCTTTCGCGCAGGCGCGCCATGCGAAGGAAGCTGCCGATGCATTTCCTGATCTATACCAGCACGTCGCGCCATTTGATGGCGCAATCGGCGCTCGCGTCGCTGCTCGAACAAAGCCGTCTGCGCAATGCGGCGGATGAGGTAACCGGCATGCTGCTCTACAAGGGCGGCAGTTTCATGCAGGTGCTCGAAGGCGAGAAGGGCGTGATCTTCGCCACCTTCGCGCGGATCGGGGCGGATGCGCGGCACAAGGATGTCACCCTGCTGCGCGACCGGAAAATCGAGGCGCGCAGCTTCGCGGGCTGGTCGATGGGGTTTCGCGCGGTGGATGACAGCGATCTTGCCGGACGCCCCGGCTATGCCGAGCTGGGCGGGGCGCTGTTCGATGGCGCCGCGCTGGTCGAGAGGCCGCATGTCGCGCTGAAGCTGTTGCGCTCCTTTCACCGCAACACCCGCTGAGCCCGCCGCACCGGGAGCGCAGTCTGCGGCGAGGCTATCGAACCGCCGCGCCGTCGTGCTAGGCTGCCGCTGGCCGAGACCGGACACGCAACCAGAACACAGCGAGACATATGCTTCAGACAATGCAGGAAACGCCGCCGATCTACCTGACCACGCGGGAGGTCGCCGAACTGCTGCGGGTGAAGGAGCGCAAGGTCTATGACATGGCCGCCGCGGGGGAGATCCCGCATCGCCGGATCACCGGCAAGCTGCTGTTTCCGCGCGCCGAAGTCTTTGCCTGGATCGAGGGCGACGGCGCCCTGCGCCCGCCCCGGCGCCCGGCGCTGCTGACCGGCTCGCATGATCCGCTGCTCGACTGGGCCCTGCGCGAATCCGGCTGCGGGCTGGCCTCGCTGCTGCAGGGTTCCGCGCAGGGGCTGGAGAGTTTCGCCGCCGGGGAGGCGGCGCTCGCGGGATTGCATATCCCCTCGTCCGGCGAGGGCTGGAACATCGAGAGCGTCGCGGCGCGGGAACTGGGCCATGCGGTGCTGATCTCCTGGGCGCGGCGGCGGCGCGGGCTGGTGCTGGCGCCGGGGATGGACGCGCGGATCAAAAGCTTTGCTGATCTCAAGGGCCACCGGGTGGCGCGGCGCCAGGAGGGGGCGGGCAGCGCGGTGCTTTTCGCGCATCTGCTGGGCGAGCACGGGCTGTCGGAGGGCGATCTGTCGCTGTCAGGCGCCACCGCGCATACCGAGCATGACGCCGCCGCCGCCGTGGCCGCCGGGGAAGCGGACGCGGCGATCGGGCTCGAGACCTTGGCGCGGCAGTTCCACCTGCCCTTCCTGCCGCTGGTAGACGAGCATTTCGATCTGCTGATCGACCGGCGCAGCTATTTCACCGAGCCGCTGCAGCTTCTGCTGGCCTTCGCGCGGGGCGCGCAGGTGGCGCGGAAGGCGCAGGCGATGGGCGGCTATGACATCGGCGGGCTCGGCGAAGTGCGCTGGCTCTCGCCCTGAGCGCGTCGCCGTTTTTCGCGTCTTTCCGCCTCTCGCGGGCGGTGACGTCGCGACAGGCTTGCATGCATGACACGCATCTTGCCTTGTTGCACGCACAACGATAAAGTGCATCCATGAAGCTGTCTTCATGCCGATCACGCGTCAACAGGAGGTCACTCATGTCTATCAAGAACATCACCCGCACCGCGTCCACTTTCGCGCTGCTCGCCGCCGGGGCCGGGCTGCTCGCCACGCCGCTGCAGGCCGCCGAAGTGCCCGATGGCGTCACCCTGGCCGAGGATCAGAGCTATACGTTCTGGCTGCTCGACGCTATCAAGTCGATGGATCCGCAGATCAACACCGACGTCGAAGGTTCCGACATCCTGCGCAACCTCTTCGAAGGGCTCTACAACGAGGATGCCAGCGGCGCGCTGGTGCCCGGCGTGGCGCTGAGCCACGAGCTTTCCGACGACGGTCTGACCTATACGTTCAAGCTGCGCCCGGAGGCCCGATGGTCGGATGGCGAGCCGGTCACGGCGCAGGATTTCGTCTATGCCTGGCGGCGGCTGGCGGATCCGGCGACCGCGTCGGAATATGCCTGGTACATGGAGCTGATGCAGCTTGCGAACGCGCCCGAGGTGATCGCCGGGGACAAGCCGGTCGAGGCGCTCGGCGTCACGGCGGTGGACGATCACACGCTTGAAGTGAAGATCACCACGCCGCTGCCCTATTTTCCGCAGATGCTGGCCCATGCCTCCACCTTCCCGGTACGCCAGGACGTGATCGAGGCCGCGGGCGACAACTGGACCCTGCCGGAGAACCTGGTCGGCAACGGTGCCTATGTGCTCAAGGAGCATATCCTCGGCGAACGGGTCGAGATGGAGAAATCCGACAGCTATTGGGATGCCGAAAACACGGTAATGACGACGCTAACCGCGCTGACGATCAACGACGTCAACCAGGGGCTGACCCGCTATCTCGCCGGAGAGCTCGACCGGGTGAACGTCCCCGCCGGGCAATATCCGCGGCTCAAGAAGGAACGCCCGGACGAGGCGACCTCGCTGCCCTATTCCTGCTCCTACATCTATATGATGAATGTCGGCGAGAAGGGGCCGGAGGCGTTGAAGGATGTCAACGTGCGCAAGGCGTTGTCCTATGCGATCAACCGCGACGTGATCGTCGACAATATCCTGCGGGGCGGGCAGAAGGCGTCCTACAACTGGACCCATTGGGCAACCGCCGGTTTCGAGATGCCGCAGATCGATTATGCGGGCTGGAGCCAGGAAGAGCGGATGAACAAGGCGCGCGAACTGCTCGAGGAGGCGGGCTATTCGCCGAGCAACCCGCTGGAGCTGGAGCTCAACTACAACACGTCCGAGGATCACAAGAAGATCGCGATCGCGGCCTCGCAATTCCTCAAGCCGCTCGGGGTCAACCTGACGCTCAACAACATGGAGTGGAAGGTGCATACCGACCGGATGCAGGCGCAGGATTTCGAGCTGGCGCGCTATGCCTGGTGCGGCGATTACAACGAGGCCTCGACCTATCTCGACCTCTTCACCTCCTATTCGGGCCATAACAACGGCGAATTCTTCAACGAGGAATACGACCGGCTCATGAAGGAGTCCAAGACCGCGCAGGATCCGCAGCCGATGTATACTGCGGCGGAGCAGATCCTCGCCGAGGAAATGCCGGTGATCCCGATCTATCATTATGCCAAGGTTGACATGATCGCCAGCGACGTGAAGGGGCTGCCGCGCGAGAACGTGATGCAGACCTGGTATGGCAAGGATCTCTACCGGGTCGCGGAAGAGTAAGCCCCGAGCGTAGGTCTCGGGCGCGCGCAACCCGTCGGCGCGGGCCGTCCCGGTCCGCGCCGCCGCTGTGAGGAGCCTGTCTTGATCGTCTATATCCTCAAACGTCTGGCCCTGGCGGTGCCGACGCTGCTGATCCTGATCGTGGTGTCCTTCATGCTGATGCATGCGGCACCCGGCGGGCCCTTCACCGCCGAGCGCGAGCTGCCGCCGCAGGTGCTGGCCAATCTCAACGCCAAATACGGGCTCGACGAACCGCTGTGGCGGCAGATCCTCAGCTATCTCTGGGGCATCGTCGCGCATTTCGATTTCGGCCCCTCCTTCGTCTACAAGGACCGCAGTGTGAACCAGATCATCGCGCAGGGTTTCCCGGTGACCATGACCTATGGTTCCATCGCCTTCGTCGTGGCGGTGCTGGTCGGCGTGTCGCTCGGCGTGGCGGCGGCGGTGCGGCAGAATTCCTGGCTCGACTATTTCGCCGTCGGCGTGTCGATCGGGGCGCAGGTGCTGCCGAATTTCGTGATGGCGCCGATCCTCGTGCTGGTCTTCACCCTCTGGCTCGGCTGGCTGCCGGGGGGCGGCTGGCAGGGCGGGCAGTGGCAATATCTGGTGATGCCGGTGATCGCGCTCTCGACCTCCTTCATGGCCTCGATCGCCCGGATCACCCGGTCTTCGATGCTGGAGGTGCTGACCTCCAACCACATTCGCACGGCGCGGGCCAAGGGGCTGTCCACGCGCCGGGTGATCGCGCGCCATGCGCTGAAACCGGCGCTGTTGCCGGTGATCTCCTATCTCGGCCCGGCCTTCGTGGCGATGATCACCGGCTCGGTGATCGTGGACATCTACTTTTCCACCGGCGGCATCGGCAAGGCCTTCGTCGACAGCGCCCTGAACCGCGATTACGCGGTGATGATGGGGGTGACGATCCTGATGGGCGCGCTGACGATTTTCTTCAACCTCGTGGTCGACGTGCTCTATGCCTGGATCGATCCGAAGATCCGGTACTGACATGGTGATCGACAGGCAGAAAATGACCTCGCTGGCCGAGGCCACCGCGCGCGAAGAGGTCGCGGGGCGCTCGCTCTGGGCCGATGCGCGGCGGCGCTTTTTTCGCAACCGGGCGGCGGTGCTGGGGCTGTTCCTGCTCGGCTTCGTGGCGCTCTTCGCGCTTTTTGGCGGATTTTTCGCGCAATGGTCGAACGAGGAGCTCGACTTCACCGTGATGGGGCAGATCGCCGAACGGGGCGGCCCGTCATTCGCCACGGGGCATTATTTCGGCACCGACGACCTTGGCCGCGATCTCTTCGCGCGCACTGTGCAGGGCACGCAGATCTCGCTGGCCGTCGGCATCGTCGGCGCGGCGATTGCCGTTGTCGTCGGCACGCTCTGGGGCGCGACGGCGGGCTATCTCGGTGGGCGGGTCGACAATATCATGATGCGCGCCGTCGATATCCTGATCGCCATTCCCTACATGTTCGTGCTGATCCTGCTGCTGGTGATGTATGGCCGTTCGATCACCATGCTGTTCGTCGGCGTCGGGCTGATCTCCTGGCTGGAGATGAGCCGCATCGTGCGGGGCCAGACATTGACGCTGAAGAACCGTGATTACATCGAGGCGGCCCGTGCCATCGGCGTTTCGACCCCGGTGATCATCCGCCGCCATATCCTGCCCAACCTGCTCGGGGTGGTCGCGGTCTATGCGACGTTGCTGGTGCCGCTGATGATCCTGACCGAAAGCTTCATCTCCTTTCTCGGGCTCGGCGTGCAGGAGCCGCTGACCTCGCTCGGCGCGCTGATCTCGGAAGGCTCGGGCACCATCGCCTATGGCACGCTCTGGCAGCTCGCCTTCCCGATGTCCTTCTTCGTGGTGACCCTCTTCGGCTTCTTCTTCGTCGGCGACGGTTTGCGCGATGCGCTCGACCCGAAGGATCGATGAGATGGCCCTGCTGGACGTGAACAATCTCTCGGTGCGCTTTGACACGCAGGACGGCGTGGTCCATGCGGTCAATGACGTCTCGCTTTCGGTCGAGAAGGGCGAGAGCCTCGGCATCGTCGGGGAAAGCGGCTCAGGCAAGAGCCAGCTCAGCTTCGCGCTGATGGGGCTGCTGGCGCGCAACGGTCGGGCCGAGGGCTCGGTGCGCTTTGACGGGCGGGAGATCCTGAACGGCGGCGAGCGGCTGCTGAACCGCTATCGCGCCGAGCGCATGGCGATGGTGTTCCAGGATCCGATGACCTCGCTCAACCCCTATATGCGGATCTCCGAGCAGATGGCCGAGGTGCTGACCCAGCATCAGGGCCTGAGCAAACGCGCCGCCATGGCGCAGGCGGCCGATATGCTCGACGCGGTGAAGATCCCCGATGCGAAGAACCGGCTGCGGCTCTATCCGCACGAATTCTCCGGCGGCATGCGGCAGCGGGTGATGATCGCCATGGCGTTGCTGTGCCGACCGGAATTGCTCATCGCCGACGAGCCGACCACGGCGCTCGACGTGACCGTGCAGGCGCAGATCATGGCGTTGCTCGCGGAGCTGCAGCAGGAATTCGGCATGGCGATCATCCTGATCACCCATGACCTCGGCGTGGTGGCCGGGTTCTGCGACCGGGCGCTGGTGCTCTATGGCGGGCGGATCATGGAGGAAGCGCCGGTCGATCCGCTTTTCGAGATGCCGAGCCATCCTTATACCCGCGGGCTGATCGAGGCGATCCCGCGGGTCGATCAGGGTCAGGCGGCCTTGCGCGCGATTCCCGGCAATCCGCCCAACATGACCGGCGCGCCCGTTGGCTGCCCCTTCGTGCCGCGCTGCCCCCATGCCGGAGAGGATTGCCGCGCCGTCATGCCGCCGCTGGAGCGCTTCGCATCGGGCCGCGCGCGTGCCTGCCATCGCGACATTGCCACGATCACGGAGGCTGCGAGATGAGCTCACCGCTGTTGCAGGTCGAGGATCTGCGCGTCACCTTCGACATCCCCCGTCCCGGAGCGCTGCCCTGGCAGGCGCCGCAGCAGCTGCGCGCTGTCAATGGGGTCAGCTTTGCGCTGGAGGCGGGACAGACCCTCGGCATCGTCGGGGAAAGCGGCTGTGGCAAATCCACCCTGGCGCGGGCGCTGATCCGGATGCTGCCCGCACGGGGGCGGGTGCTCTGGCAGGGCGAGACCGACCTGCTCGACCTGTCGGCGCGGCGGATGCTGGCCTATCGCTCCGAGATCCAGATGATCTTCCAGGATCCGCTGGCGGCGCTCAATCCGCGGCTGACGGTGGGCGAGATCATCGCCGAACCCCTGCGCACCCATCGTCCCGAGCTCGGCGCGAAGGCGCGGCGCGAGAAGGTCCGCGCGATGATGGAACGGGTCGGGCTGCTGGCCAATCAGGTCAACCGCTATCCGCATGAATTCTCCGGCGGCCAGTGCCAGCGCATCGGCATCGCCCGCGCGCTGATCGTCGAGCCGAAGCTGCTGATCTGCGACGAACCGGTCTCGGCGCTCGATGTGTCGATCCAGGCGCAGGTGATCAACCTGCTGGACGAGCTGCGCCGCGAGCTCGGGCTGACGATCATCTTCATCGCCCATGACCTGAGCGTGGTGAAACATATCTCCGATCAGGTGATGGTGCTCTATCTCGGTCGGGTGATGGAACAGGCCCCGGCGCCGGTGCTCTTTGCCGATCCGCAGCATCCCTATACCCAGGCGCTGCTGTCGGCGGTGCCGATCCCCGACCCGGCGGCGGAGCGCGCCAAGGTGGTGATCCCGCTCGAGGGCGATCTGCCCTCGCCGATGAATCCGCCTTCGGGCTGCGTCTTTCGCAGTCGTTGCCCGCGCGCCGCGCCGCGCTGTGCGGCCGAGGTGCCCGAACCGGGCGCGGGCGCGCATCGCGTTGCCTGTCACTTTCCCGGCCCGGTGAGCCGGGCCGAGATCGCCTGAACCCGCCGGGTTATTCCGCCGCTGGCAGGCCCGACGTTGCTAAACCGTATTGCGCGAGGATCTGCTGTCCCTCCGGCGACAGGATGTAGAACGCCAATTCCCAGGCCGCGCGCGGCACGTCCTGCAGCACCGTCAGCCCGTAATCGGCACCGACCGCGAGCGGCTCGGGCAGGGCGATGATCTGCAGTCCCGGCGTGTCCTGCTGCGCCAACACGGCGTTGGTGCAATAGGTCAGGAAGACATCGGCCTGCTGCTCTGCCATGACCCAGCCATAGGGGTTGCGCCCGGCGGGCGGCTGCGCGCTCTGCGGCCCGCCGGTGAGTTGCAGCGCCTTGGTCTCAAGCTGCGCGCGTGCACCGGGGGTCAGGTTCTCGGCCTTGGCGAAAACTTCCCAGGCGTAATCGCCGGACGGGTCGGCCTTCGGCGTCGAGGTACCGAGCCGGATGTCGGGGTTGAGCATCGTGTCGAGCAGGCTGTCGGAGCTCACCTGCACCCCCGGCTGGGCCAGCGCGCAGAGCCGGTTGCGGGCAAACAGCACCACCGGCGCGGCGCGGCCCTCGCTGGCAAGTTTCTGCGGATGGCGCATGTTGGCGGAAGCGAAGACCTGCGCCGCCTCGCCGCCTTCGATCCGCTCCCGCAGCAGGCCGGACGGGGCGAAATGGGTCTCGACCGGCCGCGCGGTCTGGCCGGTGAAACTCCCGGCCAGACCGCCCATTGCCGCTTTCAGCGAACCGGCGGCATGGAGCTGCACCGGCTCGGCGGCGAGAACAGGCGGGGCGGCGAGGATCATGGCGAACAGGACGCCGAACATATGTCGCATCTTGGGGTCTTTCCTGGCGATGTCATGGAGATCGGGATCGGCCCCGGCAGCGTGCCGCCGGAGCCGCGCCGGGCTCAGCCGGTTTCTTTCATCTCGGCCTTTTCGGCATTGGGGAAGAACAGCTGCTCGCCATCGACCTTGTAGCTGCGGATCGCGTTCTGGCCCTCGGCGGAGATCACCCAATCGACGAATTTCTGGCCGAGATCGGCCTTCACATTGGGGTGTTTCTCGGGATTCACCAGGATGATGCCGTATTGGTTGAACATCCTGTCATCGCCCTGCACCGCGATCTGGTAATCGCCCTTGTTGCCGAAGCTGATCCAGGTGGCGCGGTCGCTCATCACATAGGCGCCCATCCCGGTGGCGGTGTTAAGAGTCGCGCCCATGCCTGAGCCCGCCTCGCGGTACCAATCGCCCGAGGCGGCGGCGACGTCGATCCCGGCCTGCTCCCAGAGCCGCAGCTCGGCCTTGTGGGTGCCGCTGTCATCGCCGCGCGAGGCGAAGGACGCTTCGGCCTCGGCGATCTTGCCGAGCGCCGCGACAACGTCGCTCATCCCCGCGACACCGGCCGGATCGGCGGGCGGGCCGACGATGACGAAATCATTGTACATCACGTCGAAACGCTGCACCCCGTCGCCGGATTCGACAAAGGCCAGCTCCGCCGGTTTGGCGTGGACGAAGAGCACATCGCCGTCGCCGTTGGCAGCATTTTTGATGGCCTGACCGGTGCCGACCGCAACGACGCGCACTTCGATGCCCGTCTTGTCCTGGAACATCGGCAGGATGTGATCGAAGAGGCCTGAGTTCTGGGTCGAGGTCGTGGATTGCACCAGGATGAAGTCGTCTGTGGCCAGCGCGGGACCTGCGAAGGCGAGGAGCGTGGCAGCGGCGAGACCGCCGAGATTGCGTCTGATCATGTCAAATTTCCCTTGTTAAATCAGATTGCTGTTCGTTCGGTGAATCGAGATGCAGCCGCCCGGCGAGCCAGGCGCGTGCCGCATCGGAACGGGGCGCTTCGAGGATTTGGCGCGCCGCGCCCGTTTCGGCGACCCGGCCGCGGTGCAGGAACACCAGATCGTCGCCAAGACGGCGCGCCTGACCGGCATCATGGGTGACCAGCACGATGGTCGTGCCGCGTTGCCGGGCGAGACGGATCAGCTCTTCGACCGCATGGGTCGAGCCGGGATCGAGGCTGGCGGTGGGCTCATCCAGAAACAGGATTTCGGGGCGGCAGGCCAGCGCCCGGGCCATTGCCAGACGCTGTTGTTCACCGCCCGAGAGCACCCGGGCCGGGCGCTGTGCGAGATCGGTGAGCCGGGCCTGGGCCAGGGCTTCCTCGGCGCGGGCGCGGCGTTCGGCGCGGGGCAGCCCCTGCACGCCGAGCGCGAAACGCAGGTTGGCGATCACCGAGCGGCGCAGCAGCACCGGGCGCTGGAACACCATGGCCTGCGCGCGTCGCGCGGCGCGGTCGAGCGGGCGGCCGCGCCACAGGACCTGCCCGGCGCTGGGGCGCACCAGCCCGTGCAGCAACCGGAGCAGCAGGCTCTTGCCCGCGCCGTTGGCGCCGAGGATCACCGTGCAGCGGCCCGGACGGATCGACAGATCGACTCCGTCGACCAGCGCCTTGCCGTCGAGGGTCAGCGACACGCCGCGCGCCTGCAACAGCGGCCCGTCGCAGATACCGGCGGGCAGGGGGATCACCCGGTCATGCATAGGCCGACCTCGCCGCCGAGGCGCGCAGGCTCATCGCCGCGCCGTTGACCAGCACCGCGATGGCCAGCAAGACCACGCCGAGCGCCAGCGCCAGATGCAGATTGCCCTTCGAGGTTTCGAGCGCGATCGTCGTGGTCATCACCCGCGTGACATGGTTGATATTGCCGCCCACGATGATCACCGCGCCGACCTCGGCCACCGCGCGGCCGAACCCGGCAAGGCTCACCGTCAGCAGGCTGTAGCGCGCATCCCAGAGCAGCGCACTTACCCGGCGCAGCGGCCCGACGCCGAGCGAGGAGAAATGTTCGGCATATTCACCGTGCAGATCCTCCACCACCTGCCGGGTCAGCGCGGCGATGATCGGGGTCACGAGGATCACCTGCGCGATCACCATCGCGGTCGGGGTATAAAGCAGGCCGAGCGGCCCGAGTGGCCCGGCGGCGGAGAGCATCAGGTAGACCAGCAGCCCGACCACCACCGGCGGCAGGCCCATCAGCGTGTTGAGCAGGACGGAGATCACGCCGCGCCCGGGAAAGCGGAAGGCGCCGATCAGGGCGCCGAGCGGGAAGCCGATCAGACAGGAGATCAGCACCGCGCTGAGGGTGACGCGCAGCGACAGGCCGATGATTTCCAGCAGCGCCGGATCCCCCGAGAGGATCAGCGCGACGGAATCGGCAAATATCGCTCCGAAACTCTGCATATTACGTGTTCTCTCCCAATTTTGGGAAGGAAAGCATGAAAATGCATAGGAAACCAGCGTTTGACGGGGTGGCACGAATAATTATGGGCAGGGGGTTGGTTATTGACGGAGCGGGTGATGGGTGTGGGGGGCATGATGGGTGCTCGCACCCATCTTTCCCCGCATCACAAAAAACAGCCCCCCAACCTCCCCCGCAATCCAGCCCCACATTTTCGGGGGCAAGCGTCGCAACCCGCGCCCGGACTGTCGGAGCGGTGCTTGGCGCAGCTCTACATATATGGCAAAGGCCCAGTGGGGTCATGAAATATGGGCGATTCACCGACTTGCTCCAGCCGGTATGCAAAAGTCTACCTTCAGAATATCTTGCCAGAGACATGTTGACCCAAATGAAAATTAATTAAACAATGGGAATAACAGGGAGATTGCACAGCATGGCTTTGGATGATCAAAAAGGCGTCTGGAAATCGGGCAAGGGCAAGGGCCGTCATACGCCCAAGGGGCGGCAGTTGCAGGACGAGGCCTGGAGCGACGTTCAGGCACTTCTCGGCGATGCGCCGCGCCGCCGCGACCTGCTCATCGAGCATCTTCACCTGATTCAGGACAAGTTCGGCCATCTGTCCGCCGCGCATCTGCGCGCGCTGGCCGAGGAGATGCGGCTGAGCATGGCCGAGGTCTATGAGGTCGCGACCTTCTATGCCCATTTCGACATCGTCAAGGAAGGCGAGACGCCGCCCCCGGCGCTGACCATTCGGGTCTGCGATTCGCTGTCCTGCGAGCTCGCGGGTGCGCAGCAGTTGAAGTCGGCGCTCGAAGATGGGCTGGATCCCGCCGAGGTCCGCGTACTGCGCGCGCCCTGCATGGGGCGTTGCGATACCGCGCCCGTGCTGGAGATCGGCCACAATCATATCGATCACGCCACCCCGGAAAAGGTGCAGGCAGCGATCAAGGCCGACGACACCCATGCCCATGTCCCCGATTACGAGGCCTATGATGCCTATGCCGCCGTCGGCGGCTACGAGACGCTGAAAGACCTGCGCGAGAACGGCGATTGGGAAGAGGTCCAGGCCCAGATCAAGGAATCGGGCCTGCGCGGTCTCGGCGGCGCCGGCTTCCCCTCGGGCACCAAATGGGGCTTCGTGCGCGGCAATGCCGGGCCGCGTTACCTGGCTGTCAACGGCGACGAAGGCGAGCCGGGCACGTTCAAGGACCGCTACTACCTTGAGCGCACGCCGCATCTCTTCCTCGAGGGCATGTTGATCGCCGCCTGGGCGGTCGAGGCCGATACCTGCTTCATCTACATGCGCGACGAATATCCGGCGGTGCTGGAGATTCTCGCCAAGGAGATCGCGGCGCTGGAGACCGCCGGGATCGTCGAGAAGGGCTATATCGACCTGCGCCGTGGCGCCGGGGCCTATATCTGCGGCGAAGAATCCGCGATGATCGAAAGCATCGAGGGCAAGCGCGGGTTGCCGCGGCACCGTCCGCCCTATGTGGCGCAGGTGGGTATCTTCGACCGCCCGACGCTGGTGCATAACGTCGAAACCCTGCTCTGGGTCGCGCGGGTCTGCCGCGAGGGGCCGGAATGTCTCAACAGCACCGAGAAGAACGGCCGCAGGGGCCTGCGCAGCTATTCGGTATCGGGCCGTGTCGCGAATCCGGGCGTGCATCTGCTGCCCGCCGGCTCGACCATCAGTGACATCATCGAGGCCTGCGGTGGCATGGCCGAGGGTCATGTCTTCAAGGCCTATCAGCCCGGCGGCCCGTCCTCCGGTCTGCTGCCCGCCTCGATCAACGACGTGCCGCTCGATTTCGATACGCTGCAGCCACTCGGAAGCTTCATCGGCTCCGCCGCCGTGGTGGTGTTGTCGGAGGCCGACAGTGCCAAGGCCGCGGCGCTCAACATGCTGCGTTTCTTCGAAGACGAAAGCTGCGGGCAATGCACGCCCTGCCGGGTGGGCTGCGAGAAGGCGGTCAAGCTGATGCAGGCCGATCATTGGGATCAGGACCTACTGGAAGATCTGAGCACCGCCATGGTCGATGCCTCGATCTGCGGCCTCGGACAGGCGGCGCCGAACCCGATCCGCATGGTGATGAAGCATTTCGCCCATGAGGTGACAGCGGATACCAGCAAGAACACCAAGAGCTACGATACTGACCAGAGCCTTGAAGGCGGGGAGCAGGTGCAATGACCGAGACCATCCGATTCACTCTCGACGGTGTTGAAGTCGAGGCCGCGAAGGGCGACACGATCTGGGAAGTGGCCAATGGCCGCGGGTTGAAGATCCCGCATCTGTGCCACAAGCCCGCACCGGGCTACCGCCCGGACGGCAATTGCCGCGCCTGCATGGTGGAGATCGAAGGCGAGCGCGTGCTGGCCGCCTCCTGTATCCGCGAGCCCAGCGAGGGCATGGTGGTCACCACCAACAACGCCCGCGCCGAGAACGCCCGGCGCATGGTCGTCGAACTGCTGGTCGCCGACCAGCCCGAGCCCGAAGTCGCACATGACAAATCCAGCCATTTCTGGGATATGGTTGAGCTCGGCGGGGTTAGCGAAAGCCGCTTCCCGAAGCTCGAAGAAGGCCGCATTCCGCTGCTCGATGACAGCCATGTGGCAATGTCGGTCAACCTCGATGCCTGTATCCAATGCGGCCTCTGCGTGCGCGCCTGCCGCGAGGTGCAGGTCAATGACGTGATCGGCATGGCCGGGCGCGGGCATGATGCCTATCCGACCTTCGACTTCGCCGACCCGATGGGCGCTTCCACCTGCGTGGCCTGTGGTGAATGTGTGCAGGCCTGCCCGACGGGCGCGCTGATGCCCTCCTCGGTGGTCGATGAGGCCCAGGTCGGCGACAGCGCCGATTACGACAGCGAGACGAAATCCGTCTGCCCGTTCTGCGGCGTCGGCTGTCAGGTCAGCCTCAAGGTCAAGGACGGCAAGGTCAAATATGTCGAGGGCATCAACGGCCCGGCCAACGAGGGGCGGCTCTGCGTCAAGGGGCGCTTCGGCTACGATTATATCCATCACCCGCACCGGCTGACCAAGCCGATGATCCGCCGCGAAGACGCGCCGCCCAAGGGGCTGAACGTCGATCCCGCCGATCTCTCCACCCATTTCCGCGAGGCGAGCTGGGACGAGGCGCTTGATTTCGCCGCCGGTGGCATGGCCAAGATCGCCCAGGCCCATGGCGGCAAGGCCGTGGCCGGTTTCGGCTCGGCGAAATGCACCAACGAGGAAGCCTATCTGTTCCAGAAGCTGATCCGTGAAGGCTTCAAGCACAACAACGTCGATCACTGCACGCGTCTGTGCCACGCCTCCTCGGTCTCGGCCCTGATCGAGAATGTCGGCTCCGGCGCGGTGACCGCGACATTCAACGAGATCGAGAATGCCGATGTGGCGATCGTCATCGGGGCCAACCCGATCGAGAACCATCCTGTCGCGGCGACCTATTTCAAGCAGTTCACCAAACGCGGCGGCAAGCTGATCGTGATGGACCCGCGCGGTCAGGCGCTCAAGCGCTTTGCCTATCAGATGCTGCAGTTCCGTCCCGGCGCCGATGTCTCGATGCTGAACGCGATCATGAACGTGATCGTCGAGGAAAAACTCTACGACCAGCAATATATCGACGCCTATACCGAGAATTGGGACGCCGAGAAGGCGCATCTGAAGGATTTCACCCCCGAGAAGATGGCCGAGATCTGCGGCATCGAACCCGAAGTGCTGCGCGACGTGGCGCGGACCTTCGCCGGGGCCAAGTCGGCGATGATCTTCTGGGGCATGGGCGTTTCGCAGCATATCCACGGCACCGACAATTCCCGCTGCCTGATTTCGCTGGCGCTGATGTGCGGCCAGATCGGGCGTCCGGGTTCCGGCCTGCACCCGCTGCGCGGACAGAACAACGTCCAGGGTGCTTCCGATGCCGGGCTGATCCCGATGTTCCTGCCCGATTACCAGAGCGTCACCGACGATTCCGTGCGCAAGGCCTTTACCGATGTCTGGGGCAGCGGCGATTTCAGCAACGAGAAGGGGCTGACCGTCACCGAGATTGTCGATGACATCCACGCGGGCAACACGAGGTCGATGTATATCCTCGGCGAGAACCCGGCGATGTCGGATCCGGATGTGGACCACGCCCGCGAGGCCTTCGCCAAGCTCGAGCATCTGGTGGTGCAGGACATCTTCCTGACCGAGACCGCCAATTACGCCGACGTGCTGCTGCCGGCCTCGGCGCTTTACGAGAAATCGGGCACCGTGTCCAACACCAACCGGCAGGTGCAGATGGTGCGCCCGGCGGTGGCGCCTCCGGGCGAGGCCAAGGAAGACTGGTGGATCGAGGTCGAACTCGCCAAGCGGCTGGGCCTCGGCTGGACCTATACCGATCCCGGCCAGGTGTTCGACGAGATGGCGATCAACATGCGCTCTTTCGACAACATCACCTGGGAGCGGCTGAAGACCGAGGCGGTGACCTATCCGTCGCTGTCGCCGGAAGATCCCGGTCAGGCAGTGGTGTTCGGCGACGGTTTCCCGCGCCCCGAGGGCCGTGCCAAGTTCACCCCGGCCAGCGTGATCGCGCCCGACGAGGCGCCGGATGCGGAATATCCGATGATCATGACCACCGGGCGCCAGCTCGAACATTGGCACACCGGCTCGATGACCCGGCGCTCGACGGTGCTCGACGCGGTGGAGCCCGAGGCCAATGCATCGCTGCATCCCAAGACCCTGCGCAGGATGGGTGTCGAACCGGGCGGCATGATCACCCTGACCACGCGGCGCGGCAGCATCACCATCATGGCGCGTGCCGACCGGGCGGTCGCCGAGGACATGGTCTTCGTGCCCTTCGCCTATGTGGAGGCGGCGGCCAATATCCTGACCAACCCCGCGATCGACCCCTACGGCAAGATTCCGGAGTTCAAATTCGCCGCGGTGCGTGTCGAAAAGGCAGCGAACAAGGCAATGGTCGCCGAATAACCGGCGGCCGCGACAACAACAGACGTTCTCGACAAGGAGCAAACAGACATGGCTTTCAAGACCGACATTCAGATTGCGCGCGAGGCGCAGAAGCGGCCGATCCAGGAGATTGGCGAGAAGCTCGGGATCTCCAGCGACGATCTTCTGCCCTATGGGCATGACAAGGCGAAGGTGAGCCAGACGTTCATCGA
>NZ_JBHUMP010000031.1:0-18262 GCF_042685005.1 Sulfitobacter aestuarii
TCCCCGGCCAGGTAGCGCCCGGCGTCGATCTGCCCGAGGAAGCCATTGCCGAAATCGTAATAGGCCGAGGCATGGCCAGTGATGACGTCATACCTTCTATGACTGTCCGGCGGAACACTGGAAACACATCCGGACGTCAAACCCATTCGAAAGCACCTTTGCCACCGTCCGGCATCGCACGAAAGGCACCAAGGGCCGCCTCAGCCGCAAGACCGGCCTGGCCATGGCATTCAAGCTGATGATGTCAGCGCAGGGAAAGTGGCGCAAACCCGATGGCAGGAACCGCCTGCCCGAAATCATCGACGGGGTTGAGTTCCGCGACGGTCTCCGCCAGGTTCAAATCGCCGCCTGATCAAGCCTCACCAACTTCTGCGCATATCTCGGGTAGTGCTGACTATGGGCTGGCCGGACGGTGTTGTCACATTAACTCAACCAGTCTTCAGGTTGGCGGGCGGGTCACACATCAAGCGACTTTGGCCGCGAATTTCCATGCCTCGAATGCTTTCAGTCGGTGGTGACGGATCATGAGGGCTGCGCGGCGGCGGGCTGGGAGGTTGTTCACCCGCTAGGTTTGATCGCAGAGGCATTCGGTAATCGGGCAGACAGACCGGATTAAGCTTGCCGGTCGTCGGTCAGCGTGCCGGCCCGCGCGAACGCGCAGCTAGAGACGGCACTTCACTAGTAAACTTCTTCATAGGCGACACAGCGGGCGGCGGTGTCTTTACCCTCCAGCGCGGCCAGCTCGCCGCGTTTGTGGGCGGTATAGACGGCGGCGAAATCGGCCGGGAACCACGCCCGCACGGTGGCATTGTCCTCGAACCTTTGCAGGGCCTCGGCCAGGGTTTCGGGCAGCCTGACATAGCCGCGCTCCGCCAGGGCGTCTGCGGAGAGGGTGGAGAGGTCTTCTTCGGTGACCTGCGGCGCGGGCAGGGCGTCTTCGATGCCCTGGGCCCCGGCATGGATGATCGCCGCGAGGGCAAGATGCGGTGAGGCGGTCGCGTCGGCGGCGCGGTATTCGAAGTTATATTGCCGCGCGACGCTGGAGCTGTCCTGCGCCGTCACCGGGCAGATCCGCACCGAGGCTTCGCGGTCACGGAAGCCCAGGTTGTTGTAGGCGGCGGACCAGCGGTGTGGCGTCAGCCGCAGGTAGGACACGTCCGAAGGCGCGGTCAGGGCGATAATGCTGTCGAGGTATTTCAGCACCCCGGCGATGAACGAGCCGGTAGCCTGCGACATGCCGGCGACGCCCTCGGCGTCATAAGTGGCAGGCTCGCCGCTGTCATCAAGAAAGCTGAGGTGGATGTGCACGCCGTTGCCAACGCCCGCCGGGTCGCGGATCGGGGTGAAGGTCACGTCTTCGCCCAGCCGCTGCGCGGTCATCCGCGTGACCTCGCGCAGGATCACAGCCTGATCGGCGGAGCGGTGGCCCTGCGCCGGATCATTGGTGACTTCGAACTGGTTGGCACCGTATTCCTTCATGAAGGTGTCGGCCCCCAGCCCGCTTTGTTCGAGTGCGGCCATCAGTGTTTCGCCAAAAACCCGGCGTTCGGAGAACACCGAATGGCCGAAGGCACCGCCGGGCTGGTCGCCCCCGGTCTTGAACTGGAATTCGTGCTCGAACGCCGAGACGAGGCTGATGCCGCCGACGTCTTTGAGCCTTTTGAGCGCGGCCTTGAGCAGCGAGCGCGTGCAGAAATCCCAGGGCCTGCGGTCCAGATCGGTGATGTCGCCCAGCATGATCCGCTCAACCGGGCCGCCGTCTTCGAAATCCAGCTCGACGGCGGCCTCTTCGTCGGGGATCAGCAACAGATCGCCCAGCGAGCCAAAGGGGCTTTCGGCGATGGTGTCAAAACAGGTGATCATCACGTTAGTCGGGGTCCAGCCGACACCCCGTTTGGCGCGTTTAGCGAGGTCCGCCACCGGGAACGCCTTGCCGCGAGTCTTGCCGGCAAGATCTGAGGTTGCGGCGAAAATCAGGGGGGTCTTAATCATCTTTGATAACTCCAAAATCCAGCCGGAAGGAATCCCATTCCTCGATCCGGCTTTTCGTAAGGTCCCAATTGTCGTCGGCGATGCGGGTCAACAGGGCCTCGAGCAATGCCAGGGCACCGGTGTAGCTGTCCCACAGGGTGCTGACGTCAATCGACGCCGCGAGGACTTCGCTGGCCTGCGCCGAAATCGGCGAGAGCCATTCGTCGGTCATCAACACGACCTGAACGTTACGCGCCTGAGTAGCCTTTTGCGCCAGCGCGGACAGATTGTGCTGATAACGCCGGAAGTCGATCACGAAGAGGACGTCCTTAGCGCGCATCCGCAACAGGTATTCTGGCCAAACGTCGGGATCGGGGGGCAGGTGGAACACCTTGGCGCGGATCTGGCGCAGGTGGCGCGAGAGATATTGCGCCAGCGGGTCGCTCATCCGGCCGCCGATAACGAAGATGCTGCGTTTCTCATCCGCCAGCAATTCGGCGATGCGCGCGAACTGAGCTTCGGACACTGCCTTGTTCGCGCTTTTTACGAGGGTGCAGACCCGTTCAAGGAAATTTTCAAGGAACGCGCCTTCAATCGGGGCGCTGGACGCCTGCAGATCGACGGGGGAGCGCTGGCCCTGTTTCAGCTCGCCGATCAGATGGCGCTGGAAATCCTGATAGCCATGAAACCCCAGCTTGCTGACAAAACGGGAGATCGTGGGCGGCGAGGTGTTGGTGGCACGAGCGAGTTCCTGAATCGGTTCCAGCCCGGCAAAAGGATAGTCGAGCAAAAGCGCCGTCGAAAGCTTGCGCTCGGTCGACGTCAGATCGTCTGACAATTCTTCTATCCGTTCGCGAACGCGCATTGAATCTCCCCTTGTCGAGATGGAAACATCATGAAAACGTCTTGTCAAGAACGGCGAAAATATTGACTTTGAAAAAATATGGTCACTATGCTGACGAAAATTCAACTGCGAGATTCGATATGATCACGGCGCCACGCAAGCATATTTTGGCCTCGGTTCTGGGGATCTTCGTCTTTGTCGTCGCGGCGACCCTGATTGCGTCGTCGGTCGGCGCGGCGAGCGAGCGGGTGCTGACCGTGTTCTTCATCTCGCTGATCGCGGTGGTCGGCATGGGGGTCTACAGTGGCAATTCCGGCATCCTCAGCTTCGGGCATCTGTCGTTCATGGCGATCGGGGCCTATACGGCCTCCTTGCTGACGCTTCCGGCGCAGCTGAAGATCGCGACGCTGCCGAAATTGCCCGACTGGCTAGCGGTCACGGAGTTGGGGCTCTTCTCTGCGACGGTCGTCGCGGTCTTGCTGACCTGCGTGGTGGCGGCGGTCATCGGTCTGGCGATCGGCAAGCTAGAGGGGTCTGCTGCGGTGATTGCGACGCTGGGGCTCTTGATCATCGTGCACGGGGTCGCCATCGGCTGGCGCGATGTGACCCGCGGATCGCAGACGTTCTTTGGCATCCCGACGGTCACCACGCTTTGGGTCGCGGCCGGGGGCGTGGTGCTTGCGTTGATCGTGGCCCGGCTGTATCGCGATTCGGTGTCCGGACTGCGGCTGCGGGCCGGACGGGAAAACGCCATCGCCGCCAGCGCGGTGGGGGTTCGGATCCGCCGCGAGCGCCTGTTCGCCTTTGTGCTGAGCGCCGCGCTCATGGCTTTGTCGGGCGCCTTGATCGCACATTTTCTGGGCGCGATCAGTCCCAAGAAATTCTATTTCACCGATACCTTCCTGTTGCTGGCGATGTTGATCGTCGGCGGCATGACGACCGTCACGGGGGCAATCACCGGTGCAGTGGCGATCACGCTGGTGACCGAGGTGCTGCGCCGCTTCGAGGGCGGGTTTTCCTTGGCCGGGCTTGAGGTTCCCGCGGTCTTTGGCACCACCCAGATCGGCATCGGCCTGATCATCCTCTTCGCGATGTTCCGCAAGCCCGACGGTCTGGCGGGGCAGAAGGAATGGGAAGAGCGGCTGTTCCCGCGCCGCCCCATGCCCGACGAAGGGGCCGAGATTGCGAAGAACGCGAGCACGGAACCGCTGGTGGCCAAGGACATGACCATGCAGTTCGGCGGGCTGACGGCGGTAAATGACGTGGACATAACCCTGATCCCCGGCGAGATTACCGGGCTGATCGGGCCGAACGGATCGGGCAAGACGACGCTGATGAACATGCTGTCGGGAGTGCTGGAACCGACCAAGGGTAAGGTTCACCTTGGCCGCGAGGCGCTGACCGGGCTGGTGTCGCAAGACATCGCCGACCGTGGCATCGCGCGGACCTTCCAGAATATCCGGCTGTTCGAGACCTTGAGCGTGTTCCAGAACGTGCTGGTGGCGGCACTGTCGACACGCGGCGGGCACAATGCCGAGGCCCGCACTCGCGCCGCGCTGGAACGGATGGGCGTGACACGCCATGCGGACGCAGACGCGGGCACGCTGTCTTATGGCGATCAGCGACGGGTCGAGATTGCCCGCGCGCTGGCCTGTGAGCCGTCGTTGCTGTTTCTGGATGAGCCGGCCGCGGGGATGAACCGCGAGGAAACCGACAACCTCATGGAAACCCTGCGCGGTCTGACCCGTGACCTCGGGTTGGGGATCCTGCTGGTCGATCACGATCTGAAACTGATCAACCAACTTTGCGACCGGCTGGTGGTGCTGAACGAGGGGCACAAGATTGCGGAGGGGACCCCGGCAGAAATTCAGAACGATCCGGCCGTGATCGAGGCCTATCTTGGCCCGAAACAAGAAGACGACGACAACCAACTGGAGGAAGTTCAATGAAAAAGACATTACTTGCATCAACCATGGCAGCGGCGGCGGCCTTTGCCGGGCCATCCTTTGCTGAAACCCTGAAGATCGGGCTGGCGACCGCCCAGACCGGCGGATTGGCGGGCTATGACGGGCCGGTGATCGAAGGCGTGCATATCGCCGTGGACGAGATCAACGCCGAGGGCGGCATCAACGGCAGCATCCTGATCGAACTGGTCGAGAAAGACGTGCGCTCGGATGCGGCACAGACCGCCATCGCGGTGCAGGAACTGGCCGACGAGGGCGTGTCAATGATCGTGCTGCCGTGTGACGCCGACCCGGCGCTGGCCTCGATCGGGACGGTGACCTCGGCGCAGATTCCGGCGATTTCGACCTGTGCTTCTTCGCCCACGTTGCCGATGATCGGCGGCGACTTCATGTTCGCCAACTTCCCTGGCGACAATGTGCAGGCCACGGTGTCCGCCGAATGGGCACGCGGCGAGGGCCATGAGACTGCCTATATCATCTATTCGCCAGACAGCCAGTATACCACCATGCCGCTATACTTCAGTGACGTGTTCGAGGCCTTGGGCGGCGAGGTTCTCGGCCAGGACACCCATTCCATCGGCCAGCAGGATTTCTCGGCGATTGCGACCCGGATCGCGGCGCTCGATCCGCAGCCCGATGTCATTATGACCTCGTCTTACGAGCCCGACTTTCCGTCGATGCTCAAGGCGCTGCGCGCGGCGGGCGTGACCAGTCAGGTGATCGGTTCGGACGGTATCGACAGCCCGACGACCTTTTCGCTGGGCGATGTCGGCGAAGGGGTGGTGTTCACCACTGCCGGACATGCGACCGAGGGCAGCCCGCTGGCCGAGTTCAACGCCAAGTATGAGGCCGCGACCGGCAGCGCATCGGAAACCGTGTTCAATGCCGTGGGCTATGATCTGGTGATCGTGGTGGCCGAGGCGGTCAAGGCGGCGGGGTCGACCGATCCGGTTGCCATCCGCGATGCCCTGGCCGAGCTGGAAAACGTGCGCGGCGCGACCAGCCTGATCACCTACAAAGGCACCAACGGCATGCCGGTGCGCGAGGTCACCCTGATCCGTGTCACCGATGGCGAACGCGAGCTTGTGGGCCAGCCGAGCCCGACCGCCGAGCTGATTCCAGCCCCGCGGATGCAGTAAGGGTCCGTGGCCATGACATCGCTTCTTTCTGTTCAGTCCCTTGCGGTCCGCTACGGCCCGATTGAAGCGGTGCGTGGGATCGACTTTGAGATCAAGGAAGGCGAGATCGTCGCCTTACTTGGCGCCAACGGCGCGGGCAAATCCTCGACCCTGAATGCGCTGGTCGGGCTGGTGCCCGTGGCCAGCGGCACGGTTCATTTCAAGGGCGAAGACATCACCGATTGGGCGCCGGAATTGCTGGCGCCGGCGGGAATGACGCTGTCGCCCGAGGGGCGGCGGGTGTTCGGCACCCTGAGCGTAGCGGAAAACCTGCGGATGGGGGCCTTTGCGATCACCGACAAGGCGGCGGTCAAGGCCGCGTGGGATCGGGTCTACGACCTGTTTCCGATCCTGCACGAACGCCGCGACCAATTCGCCGGCACCCTGTCGGGAGGGCAGCAACAGATGCTCGCCGTCGGGCGGGCGCTGATGAGCAACCCCAAGCTGTTGTTGCTGGACGAGCCCTCGCTCGGGCTGGCGCCAAAGATCATCGGCCAGGTGTTCGAGTTGATCGAACGGCTGCGCGGGCAGGGCGTCACGCTGGCGGTGGTCGAACAGAACGTCGCGATGGCGCTTGAGGTGGCGGATCGCGGCTATGTCTTTGCCAATGGCCGCCTCGTGGCCGCGGGTAGTGCCGCCGATCTGGCGCAGTCCGACACCTTGAAATCTGCCTATCTGGGAGGCGAATGATGGACCTGCTTTTGCAACAGACGGTCAATGCCTTTGCCCTGGGCGGCACCTATGCTCTGCTGGCGCTGGGGCTGGCGGTGGTCTTTTCGATCATGGGGTTGATCAACTTTGCCCACGGCGAGCTGATGACGATTTCCGGCTATACGCTTATGTATTGCGGCATTGTCGGTGTGTCGTTCCTGCTGGCAGTGCCGCTGGCGATTGCGGTGGCGATGATCGCCGCAGTGCTGATGGAGCGGATCGCCTTCCGCCCCGTCCGCAACAGTTCCGGCGCGACGATGCTGGTGACGAGTTTCGCGGTCTCGATGATCCTGCAAGTGCTGTTCCAGAACCTGATCTCGACCCGGTCGCAACCGGTGATTCTGCCGCAGGTGCTGTCGGATTCGATCACCCTTGGCGGGTTGGTGATCGGGGTGAACAAGATCGCGGCGATCGTGGCGACGATCGTGATGCTGATCTTTCTCGATATATTCATGAAGCGACAAAAGACCGGCATCGCGATGCGGGCCGCAGCCGAGGATTTCAACGTCGCGCGTCTGATGGGCATCCGCGCCAATACGGTGATTGCGGGCGCCTTTGCCCTGTCGGGGCTACTTGCCGGGGTGGCGGCGGTGCTTTGGGTTTCACAGCGATCTTCGGTGGCACCGCACATGGGCTTCTTGCCGGTGGTGAAAGCCTTCATCGCCGCGATCCTCGGCGGGCTCGGCAGCCTTCGCGGGGCCGTGGCAGGGGGCTTCCTGCTGGGGTTCATCGAAATCTATCTGGCCGCCTTCCTGCCGCCTGAGATGCAGGAGTTCCGCGACCCCATTGGGCTGAGCATCGTCGTGCTTGTCCTGTTGTTCCGGCCTAACGGGTTGATCCCGGCGGCCTCCCTCGAGAGTGTAAAGGTCTGACGATGACGCAGGACACGACGCGGCCCCTGCTGGGGGCGGATGATCCCGCCCCGGTCACGGTGCTCAACCCCGACAGCGACCATCCGGTGCTGTTGGTCTGCGAACATGCCGGACGGGCGGTACCGCAGGCGCTAAATGGGCTTGGCGTGAAGGTTGAGGACCGCGGCAGCCATGTGTGCTGGGATATCGGCGCCGAGGCGGTGACGCGACTGATGGCCGGGGCGCTGGGGGCGCCGGCGGTGCTGCAATCCTACAGCCGCCTGGTGATCGACTGTAACCGTCCGCCCACGGCCCCCGATGCGATCCCAGAAATCAACCACGGGGTACAGGTGCCGGGCAACCGCGCTCTCGAAGAGGCGGCCCGCGCCGCTCGGGTGCGGGAGATTTTCGATCCCTTTCAGGACAAGGTCGCGGAATACCTGCGCCAGCCGTCGCGCCGGATGGTGCTGGCAATCCACAGTTTCACCCCGACGCTGGGCACGGCCCCGCGTCCCTGGGAGATCGGCTTTCTGTTTCGGCACGACATCCAGACCTCGACCCACCTGGCGCGATCGGTTCAAGAGGCGCGGCCTGAGTTGACCATCGGCATGAATGAGCCCTATCAGATTGACGACGAGTCCGACTGGTTCGTGCCGCAGCACGGCGAGGCCAGCGGCCTACCGCATTCGCTGATTGAAATCCGCAATGACCAGATCGGGGAGGCCCGGGGCCAGACGGCATGGGCAGAGACCCTGATCACAGCCATCAACCGCTATCTCAAGGAAGTCTAACATGACGTTGACCCGCAATGTTCCCCTCGTCCCGGCGCAATCGGCGCTTTTGTACGTGGATGTCCAGAATTTCTCAGCCCATCGAGACGGTGCCGAATTCGCCGACCTGACCGAGGAAGAATTTCAAGCCAAGCACGGCTGGCTGTTTGAACAGCTCGATGAGGTGATCCCGCGGATGCAGGCGCTGCAAAAGGCCTTCCGCGAAAAGCAGATCGAAGTGATGTACACCACGATCGAAAGCCTGACGCTGGACGGGCGCGACCGCAGCCTTGATTACAAGATCACCGGCTTCAACGTGGCCAGGGGCTCATGGGACGGCAAGGTGATCGACCAGATCGCGCCGGGCGAGGACGAGATTGTGTTCCCGAAATCCTCCTCCTCGGTCTTTGTTTCGACCCACATCGACTATGTGCTGCGCAATTTGGGTGTAAAGCAACTGGTGATCTGCGGGCTGCTGACTGATCAATGCGTTGAAGGGGCGATCCGCGATGCCTGTGATCTGGGCTATCTGGTGACCCAGGTGACCGATGCCTGCGCCACCGAAAGTCAGGCGCGACAGGACAATTCGATCTCGACCATCAAGGGTTACTGCCGTCAGGTAACGACGCAGGAACTACTCGACGAGTTGAAGGCCCTATGACCGACGCCGCCCTGATCGCACGGGACGGGGCGGCGCTGTCGCCATTGCAGAAGCTTCGGTTTTTCCCGCTGGCCGTCACGGGCGGTGCGGGCTGCACGCTGATCGAGGACGGTGGCCGCGAGCTGCTCGACCTGTCGGCGTCCTGGGGGGCGGCGAGCCTTGGTCACAGCCATCCGGTACTGCGGGCGGCCGTGGATCGCGCGCTGTCGGATCAAGCGGGTGCGTCGATCCTGTCGGGAACCAACGAACCGGCGGTGGCGCTGGCTGAACGGCTATTGCAGCTGACCCCGGGGGCGGGGGAGCGGCGGGTCTGGTTGGGCCATTCCGGCAGCGACGCCAACGAGACCGTGGCGCGGGTGGTGCCGGCGGCAACCGGGCGGACGCGGATGATGGCGTTTTCCGGCGCCTACCACGGCGGGACGCAAGGCTCGATGGCGGTTTCCGGGCATACCGCGCAAGTGGGGGTCGCGAAATCGGGTGGGCTGAAATTGGTGCCTTATCCCGATCCGTTCCGGCCCTTCGAGGGCGATGCCAGCGGCGCGGCGCTGCTGGCGCATATCGAACATCTGTTTGCCACCACCTGCGCCGGGGAGGACGTGGGTTGTTTCTTTCTTGAGCCGATACAGGCCGACGGCGGGTTGATCGTACCGCCTCCGGATTTCCTGAAGCGCCTGGCGGAAATATGTGGGCGCTACGGCATCCTGACCGTCTGCGACGAGGTCAAAGTCGGGCTGGCGCGGACCGGCAGGCTGCATTGTTTCGAGCATGAGGATTTCATACCTGACATCGTGGTTCTGGGCAAAGGGCTGGGCGGCGGGTTGCCGATCTCGGCGGTGATCGGGCCGGCCGAAATCATGGATCACGCGACGGCGTTTTCGATGCAGACGCTACATGGCAATCCGGTCTGCGCCGCAGCGGCGCTGGCGGTTTTGTCCGCGATTGAAGATAACGGTCTTGCGGCGCGGGCGCAGAGCGTGGGCGATGTTCTGATGGCCGAGATCGCTAGCGCAACAGCGCAGCTGCCGCAGGTTGGCGACATCCGGGGACGCGGACTGGCCATCGGCATCGAACTGATCGCCGCGGATAGCAACGCGCCCGATGCTGACTTGGCCCGAAAGACTGTGTTCCGGGCTTGGCAATTGGGTGCGGTGTTCTACTACGTCGGAATGCACTCGAACGTGCTGGAACTGACGCCACCACTGATCTTGGACGAGGCGGAGGCCAAGCGCGGCGCAGCGATCCTGGCGCAGGCGATCGAAGACGCATCGGCAGGGCTGGTGAGCGATGTCGAGGTCGAGGGGTTTGCTGGCTGGTAGCAGCACAAACCTTGGCCGCCGCGGGACCGGTCGCCCAGAAGGGTGTTGTCACGTTAACGGGCCCGAGGTTGCCGGATCATTGGCCTGGGCGTAGGTGGTGTTGATGCAAGCCCGAATATAAGCTACAAGCGCCACCGATTTCCTCCTCAGATCATTGCACATGTCGTCTGGCCCTACGCCCGGTTCAACTTGAGCCTTCGTGAAGATCGGGGGCCGGTCATATTGGCAGTATCGGACCTTCGACGCGTCGGCGGTCGGATGTGCCAGACATAGGTCACCTACCCGTCTGTGACCCGCGCTACGGCTGATATCGGAGATCAGGTTCTCAAGAAGATATGGTTGTGCAGGAAGAGGAAGTTTGCGCAGGACACTCGTCCGGTAGCATGGCAGAAAAGCTCCACCAGCCGGTGAAGATTCTTCGCTGCATACTGCCGGGCAGCGCTTTAACCACTCTCTCTTTAGCTGAACGTTATAGCGCCGCCCTCCGGGCAGAACCGACGCTCTACTTGGTATGTCGGGACGCCAGTCAGCTGCGCTCGACGATCAAGGCGATCCCCTGGCCGCCGCCGATACACATGGTTGCAAGGCCGTAGCGACCGGAGATGCGCTCGAGTTCGTAGAGAAGCTTGGTGAGTATAATAGCGCCAGACGCGCCGATCGGGTGGCCGAGCGCCACCGCGCCGCCATTGGGATTCACCTTATCGGCGGGTAGGCCCAAATCGTTGCTTACAGCGCAGGCCTGCGCAGCGAAGGCCTCGTTCGATTCAATCACGTCGAGATCGCTCACTTGCAGGCCGGCGCGCTCCAGCGCTTGGCGCGTGGCGGGCACGGGACCAAGGCCCATCACATCGGGCGCGACGCCGCTTAGCCCATAAGCCACGATCCGAGCCATGGACGTGACGCCCCGGTCGTCCGCGGTCTCGGCCTCCATCAAGACCAACGCGGCTGCGCCGTCATTGATGCCCGAGGCGTTGCCGGCGGTAACCGACCCGTCCCTGGCGAAGGCTGGCCGCAGTTTGGTCAGATCGGCCTCGGTCAGGTTGGGGCGCACGTGCTCGTCGGTGTCGAAGTTCACTTTTTCGCGGCCACGGCGGACAGCGATGGGCAGGATCTGCTGCTTGAAGTGACCCTGCTCGATGGCGAAGGCAGCGCGGCGGTGAGATTCGAGAGCGAAGGCATCCTGAGCAATGCGGTCGATGTTGCCACGTTTGGCCACGTTCTCAGCGGTAATGCCCATGTGGCCGTTGCCGAAGGGGTCGTTAAGGGCGCCCAGCATCATATCGGTAGCGACCACGTCGCCCATCTTCTGACCGCTACGGGATTTGGTGAGCAGGTGGCCAGCGCGGCTCATGCTCTCCGCACCACCGGCCAGCGCTATGTCGCAATTGCCCAGCATGATTTGCTCGGCAGCACTGACCACCGCCTGAAGCCCCGAGCCGCAGAGACGGTTGAGGGTAAGGGCCGGAGAGGTCTCGGGCACGCCTGCGCGCATCGCAACGACGCGGGCAAGATACATGTCTTCGGGTGCGGTGTGAATCACGTTACCGAAGACCGCTTGGCCCACGGTGTCGGGCTCAATCTTGGCGCGAGCAATGGCCTCGCGCGCCACAGCGGCGCCCAGATC
Organism: Sulfitobacter aestuarii; assembly: GCF_042685005.1. Taxonomy (NCBI): domain Bacteria; kingdom Pseudomonadati; phylum Pseudomonadota; class Alphaproteobacteria; order Rhodobacterales; family Roseobacteraceae; genus Sulfitobacter; species Sulfitobacter aestuarii. The sequence continues at coordinate 11,891 of NZ_JBHUMP010000031.1, forward strand.
GCAGGGGCTGACTTCGGCAAGCGCGCCGCCGGCGTCGCCAATAGCAGTGCGGACGCCAGAGGCGATAACTACGGATCTCGTCATAATCTGTCCTTCTTATCTCATAGGGGTTTGGGCGCGAGACGCGCGTCATCAGGGGGTTATTGCTTGTGGGGGGCCACCATCACGCGGCGTCGCTCGCGTCCTTGCTATCCGCGCCAACGGCCTTCGCGCCACAGGCGGCCAGCACGATGCTTTGAACCATCTCAATATAGCTGTCGATATCGACCTTCCGGCGTCGATATTTGGCGCGCTTGACGTACCAGTCCTGCAGCAGGGGCTTAATGAGCGCGGCCATCAGCGGTGGCCTGTCTATCGAGAAGCTCCCGTCCTTCACACCGCGCTCCAGCACCTGCGCAAAGTAGCTCTCAGTCAGTTCCTCGCTGTCGATGGCCCGTTTCCGCTCTGCGCTCGGAAAGTTCTTCGCTTCCATAAAAGAAAAGATGAACCAGGGCAGCATCGCCTCTGTAAGACGGATATGGATTTCGATCAGCCACATAAGGTGCGTGCGCGGATCCCGGCGCACCTCTTCGGGCGGGTGAGCGAGGGCATTCTCGACCGACGTTGTGACCTCCGACAAGATCATCTTGAGCAGCGTGGCCTTGCTATCAAAATAAGAATAGAGCCCACCCATGCTCACACCAGAGGTTTGCGATAGATCGCGCAGGCTCATGGCTTGAAAGCCTTTTTTATTCGAAAGTTCCAGCGCGGCGTTGAGGATTAGCGCCAGTTTGCGCACTGCCAGTTCGGGCTTCTGAATCGAGATGCTGCCGCGATTGTTTGCAAGGACCGAACGGCACAGGTCATCCATCGTTGGAAGGCGGGTATTTGCGGTGTGGGTCATCTAACCTCTTTCTGCGGCGCGGCAACGAATTGCCAACATGCTGCAACAAAAATGTTGCCAGCACCAGAGGAACCATGCAAGAAATAAATCGAGCGTTCGTTAGATTAAGGATTTGTCTTCGTGCTACAGCATTCAACTTCAGCCGCATCTCGGGTGGCGTTTAACCTGTCCGGACGGACCGCCTTGGTGACCGGCGCCTCCTCCGGTCTTGGGGTTCATTTCGCCCGCGTTCTCGCCGCGCACGGAGCCGATGTTGCGGTAGCCGCTCGACGGGAGGATAAGGTGTCGGACCTTGCGCAGGGGATCGTGGACGCGGGGGGCACGGCACAGGCGCTGCGCCTCGACGTGACTGATGCGGCCTTGGTGTCTGAGGCTTTTGACGGGCGGCGCTTCGATATTGTCGTCAACAACGCTGGCATCGCCTTTAACGGCCCCGCGCTGGAGACGCCCGAAGAGAACTGGCGCCAGGTGATCGACACCGATTTGACCGGTGTTTTCCTCGTTTCGCAAGCCGCCGCGAAGGCCATGGCCGCAGACGGGCAGGGGGGCAGCATCATTAACATCGCCTCGATCCTAGGCAAACGCGTCGCGGGAGGGCTCTCGGCCTATGCCGCGGCCAAGGCGGCTGTGGTGCAACTCACCCGCGCACATGCACTGGAATGGGCGCGCCACGACATACGCGTGAACGCGATATGCCCCGGATATATCGAAACCGACATCAATCGCGATTTCTTCGCGACCGCTGCAGGCCAGAAGCTGGTCGCCCGGATCCCTGTGCGCCGACTGGGCCAGATGGAGGATCTAACTGTGCCGCTGCTAATGCTGGCCTCGGATCACGGTCGGTTCATGACCGGCTCGGAATTAGTGGTCGACGGCGGCCACTTGGTCACTTCACTATAAGGAACGCCCCATGGATTTCGCAATTTCACCCGAGGTCGAGGACTACCGCGCCCGCATTTCCCGTTTCGTAGAAGAGGAAATTATCCCTCTTGAGGCCGATCGTAGCGCTTATGACGCTCATGGAAACATCAACGAGGAGTTGCTGGACACGCTGCGTGGTAAGGCTAAGGCGGCAGGGCTTTGGTGCCTGCAACTGAAGCCCGAGACCGGCGGTAAAGGGTTGGGCAAGGTTGGCATGGCCGTCTGCTATGAGGAGATGAATCGCTCGATTTTCGGGCCGGTGGTATTCAATTCCGCTGCACCCGACGACGGCAACATGATGGTGCTAGAGCAAGCTGCGACCGATGCGCAGAAAGAGCGCTGGCTTGCACCTATTGTGGACGGACGTGTGCGCTCTGCGTTCGCGATGACCGAGCCCGGTCCAGGTTCCGGCTCCGACCCCTCCATGATGCTGACCAAAGCTGAGCGGAAGGGCGACAAATACATTATCTCCGGCCGTAAATGGTTCATCACCGGCGCTGAATCCGCGCAGCATTTCATCCTGATGGCACGCACTTCCGACGATCCGCGCCGGGGGCTTACGGCTTTCCTTTTTGACCGGGATCAAGTCGGCTGGCACATCGACCGCCGAATTCCGATCATGGGCCCTGAGGAACATGGTGGACATTGCGAGCTGGTTTTTGACGGGCTTGAGGTGGATGCCGACAACGTGCTCCTTGGCGAAGGGCTTGGCCTCAAGGTCACGCAAATGCGCCTTGGACCGGCGCGCCTCACCCATTGCATGCGCTGGTTGGGTCTGTCGAAACGTTCAGTGGAAATCGCCCAAGACTACGCCTCCGATCGTTATGCCTTTGGCGAACGCCTTATTGAGCGTGAAAGCATCCGCCAGATGCTGGGCGACTTGGCCATGAAGATCGAGATTGGCCGTCTTTTGGTAATGAAGGCCGCCTGGGCGCTGGATCAGGGAAGCTATGCGCGCAAGGAGGTATCTATGGCCAAGGTGCATGTGGCCAACTTGCTTCATCAAGCGGCTGACGTCGGCATCCAGATCAACGGGGCCCGAGGCTATTCCACCGACACGCCGCTTGAGTGGATTTACCGGTACGCCCGACAGGCGCGTTTGGTCGATGGCGCTGATGAGGTTCACATGATGGTGTTGGAGCGTTTCCTGAGCAAGGAAAACCGCGATTTCTGGAGCTGGGACGTGACCGAGGTCTGACAGTCAAACACATACCCCGGCCGCTGCGACCGCGGCCGGGCCAAGCGAAACATCAAGGCATGGGAGGTGCCCCAATGTTCGACGAACAACACCTTATGGCGCGCTCCGCCAACTTCCGCCCCCTGACCCCACTCGACCTGCTTGAGCGGACTGTGGAAGTGCATGGCGCCCGTCCGGCCGTCGCTTGGCATGACCGGACCTGGGACTACACCGAATTTCGCGAGATTGTCGCGCGCATGGCCCATTGGCTAAAGGCGCAGGGCGTGGGGCGCGGCGATGTGGTTTCGGTCATGCTGACGAACCGACCCGAGATGTTGGCCGCGCATTTTGCCGTGCCTGCGCTTGGCGCGGTGCTTAACGCACTTAACACGCGTCTCGCGGGTCAGGAAATTGCCTATATCCTTGATCACGCAGGCAGCAAACTCGTGCTCTGCGAGACGCGCACGGCGCCCGCGCTTGAGGGTGTGGCGCCTCCCGTCACGACGCTTTGCGACCGACCCGGCGACGGCACGGGGCTTGATCTTTTTGAAGGCGAAGCACCGGCGCTGGACTGGACCGCGAATGTCACGTCCGAGGCTCAGCCGATTTCACTCAACTACACCTCAGGCACCACCGGGCGGCCCAAAGGAGTCGTCTGCACCCACCGTGGCGCTTATCTGAACGCGATTGGCAATCTGACGGCACTCGGCTTTACCAGCGAGACGAGCTATCTGTGGACGCTGCCGATGTTTCATTGCAATGGCTGGTGCCACACGTGGGGTGTAACAGCTGCCGGTGGGCTGCATGTCTGTCTGGAGCAGGTGGACCCAGCCCCGATCCTTGAGTTGATCAACCGACATAAGGTCACTCATATGTGCTGTGCGCCGGTGGTTCTCTACATGATCCTCGATCACGGAGAAAGCGTGCCGTCCTGCCGCGTGAAGGTGATGACCGGCGGCGCTGCGCCCACGCCCACGCTTTTGGCCGGAATGGAGAAACAGGGATTTGATCTGGTTCACGGTTACGGGCTGACCGAGAGCTACGGTCCCGCCACGTTTAATGATCCCGGCGCGGACACCCCCGGCACAGTCGAGGAACGCGCAGCGCTTTTGGCACGCCAAGGCTTCCGGCACTACACAACCGCTGGCATTGCCGTCGTCGATGAGGCCGGACAGGAGGTGCCTTGGGACGGCCAGAGCGAAGGTGAGATCGTTCTGCGCAGCAACACAGTCATGGCCGGTTACTACCGCGACCCAGAGGCGACAGAGGCGGCCTTTGCGGGCGGCTTTCTGCACACAGGGGATGTGGCCGTGCGCCATCCCGACGGTCAAATCGAAATCCGCGACCGTGCGAAGGACGTGGTGATCTCGGGCGGGGAGAATATCTCAAGCATCGAAGTGGAAACAGTATTGCACAGGCATCCTGACGTCCTGCTCGCCGCCGTCGTTGCTGCGCCACATGAGAAATGGGGTGAAACCCCTTGGGCTTTTGTCGAGCGGCGCAGGGGGTCGGCAATGACCGAAGCCGACCTCGACAGATTCTGCCAGCAGCACCTATCGGGCTTCAAGCGCCCGCGGCGTTTCGTTTTCGGAGAGCTGCCGAAAACCGCGACTGGCAAGATCCAGAAATTCCTTTTGCGGGAAACCGCTAAGCAGATGGTGACCCAATGAGTGGCCTTGATGCTACGACGCTGCGCGGCTGGCTGAGCCGTCACTTTCCCGAAGATGGCGGACCTGACACTGCGCTCACGTTCGAGCCGATCAGCGGTGGACAGTCGAACCCCACCTATTTCGTGAACTGGGGCGCACGGCGGCTGGTGCTTCGGCGCAAGCCAACGGGGCCGATTTTGCCCGGCGCCCACGCGATTGAGCGGGAGTTTCGTGTGCTTCGTGCGCTGGAGGGGACCGATGTGCCCGTCCCCCGCGCCTTGGTGCTTGAGGAGGACGCCGAGGTTCTGGGCACGCCCTTCTACGTGATGGAACGGCTGGAAGGGCGCGTCTTTTCGGACTGTGCGTTGCCCGGGCTGAGCCCTGAAGAGCGACGGGCGATGTATCTTTTAATGGCGGAGACGCTGGCGCGGCTTCATGCTGTGCGTCCTGACGAGGTGGGATTGAGCGACTACGGCCGGCCCAGTGGTTATTTCGAGCGGCAGCTGCGCCGCTGGAGCGCGCAATATGCGGAGTCGTCCGGGCCGCGCATCGCCGCGCTTGACCGTCTGATGGACTGGCTACCTGCCAATATGCCTTCCGACGACGGTGCAGTCTCCATCGCCCACGGCGATTTCCGGCTGGGCAACATGATGTTTCACCCCACTGAGCCGCGGGTCACCGCGGTGCTCGATTGGGAGCTTTCTACCCTCGGCCATCCGCTGGCGGATCTGGGCTTCTGCGTCATGCCGTGGCAGACCGCACCCGATGAGTACGGCGGCATTCTGGGCCTCGACCGTGCGGCGCTTGGCATTCCGAGCCGGGAGGAATTCGTAGCGCATTACCACGCCCATGCCCGCCCAACGCCGGAGCTCACTAACTTTCACCGTGCCTTCGCGCTCTTTCGCTTTGCGGTGATCTTCGTCGGCATAGCCGATCGCGCCCGGGCGGGCAGTGCGGCCTCTGACGAGGCGGCCGACCTCGGCCCGCTTGCCGAGCACTTCGCCATCCGTGCCGTGCAGGCGGCCGGTCTCGATGAGCCGGATAACAGGGCTGAGTCCCGAGAGGTTGTGTCATGAGACTCCTCAGGCAGATCGAAAACATCAACATCATGATCGGGAAAGCCATCTCCTTCCTGATTTGGATTGGTATCGTCGTGCTTTGTTGGGAGGTGATCGCCCGTTACGTGTTTGGCGCGCCCACCATTTGGGCACATGGCTACACTCAGCGGATTTTCGGCGCTTATTTCGTTTTGGTGGGGGCCTACACGCTAATCCGTGGCAACCATGTTCGTGTGGACTTGCTGCTTAACACGCGATCGCCGCGGTTCACCGCATTTCTCGACCTGATCAATTGCATCTTCCTGATTATCTGGGGCAGCGTTTTGATTTGGGAGGGCTTCTGGTTCTTTGAGGACGCTTGGCGGTTCAACGAGCTCGACGACAGCGTCCTGCGGCATCCAATGTGGCCGATCAAGCTCTCACTTTTCTTAGGCGCGGTGCTGATCACCGTGCAGGGCGTGATCGAAGCGATCCGGGCGCTGGTCCTACTCGTCAATCCAGACGCCGATATTCGGCTCGCCGCTGGAGCACAAAGGAGCGAAATCCTATGAGCCCTGACCTCTTGACCATCGGTATGTTCGGCATGGTCCTCTTGGCCATCCTATTGGTAAGCCTCCGGCGGCGGCCGTCTGATTTCGGGATCGATCCGATGGTAAGTCCGACCTTATGTCCGACTTTATCAAC
>NZ_JBHUMP010000032.1:0-16033 GCF_042685005.1 Sulfitobacter aestuarii
TTATTGTCAATAACGAATCGAGGGTGATGAAATGAAAATTGACCGGAAATCGCATCCGGTCGCGCGACGCGTTCAGAAGCGTGGGCAAAAGAAGAAAGCCCACTACTCCTCGGCCGGCGGTGCGCATCTGATGCAAATGGAAAGCCGCTTAGAGACGAGCGGAGCAGTGGCGATGGGTCTCGATCCACGGGTGTTCTCGATCCGCTCGCAACCCATGACCTTCGATCTTTTGAGCGGACGAGCTTATCCCAGCGTCGCCGCGCTACAGGAAGCGCAGAAGCTCTACGGATTCCGCTGCGTTAAATACACACCCGACTTCGAAGCGGACCTCGGCGGCTCAAACGTGCTCGTAGAGGTCAAGCATAGTGAACTGATCAACCAAAACCCTAAGGTCCTCGAATATCCGAGCATCTTGGCCCGGTAACATCACTTGCTTCTTGCGGAAGCAATGTATGCACGCTTCCTTGAGATCACATTACCAAGCGGGCAAGGGCGTTGATTGCCGCGGAGTTCAAGGGCACTCCCTGCGGGTCAACTGCGGCACGACCTAGCGCCGCCGCCACAGCTTGCTCTGGCTGTAGGCGGTGTTCGCGCCATAGCCCTCGTTCCAGTTCATGTCGTCGAAGCGGATCGTCTTCAGCCCCATGTTGTAGCCGAGGCTGGCGACGGCGACGATCCGTCCCCGTGATTCTTCGATCCGGTCGAAAAGCATCCCGCACAGGGTGAAATGACCGTAGTGGTTGGTGCCGAGTTGGCTTTCGAAACCGTCGGGCGTCAGCTTGCGCGTCGGCACCTGCGCGATGGCGGCGTTGCAGATCAGCGCGTCGATGCGGGGCACGGTCTTCAGCACCTCTTCGGCGGCGGCCCGGACCGAAGCCTGCTCGGCCAGGTCCATGCGGACAAAGCTCACCTCGGCGCTGGAGCCGAATTCCTGCTTCAACTCTTTCACGGCGGCGGTGGATTTCTCGGCACTGCGGTTCAGCATCACCACTTTTGCGCCCTTCGACAGAAGGATGCGTGCGGCCTGAAAGCCCGCGCCCGCATTGGCGCCGGTGATGACATAGGTCTTGCCGACAAGATTGCCGAGGCGTGCGGGCGTCCAGCCCTTGGGTCCGAAAGTTGTGTCAGCCATCTGTCTGATCCTTGCATGCGTTTATGGAGGGGGGCGCCCGGGTCTGTTCCGAGCGCCGTTTTTTTTCATCAGTCGTGAAGCTGGCCGAACAGCGTGTCACCGCGCAGCCAGACCGGCAGGTATGCGTAGTTAGATACGAAGGAGAGGCGCCTGCGACCAGCCAAGCGCAGCTGTTGCGTCGGTGTAGGAGAACTATCGTGACGAGCGAAGCCAATCTGCCGTCCCTGAACGGTCTGCGCGCTTTCTCGGCAGCTGGCAGGCACCTGTCCTTCCGCGCAGCGGCGGAGGAACTGGGCGTGACGCAGGGCGCCGTGGCACAGCAGGTGCGTGGGCTGGAGGAACATTTCGGCCTGCGCCTGTTCCTGCGCGAGCCGCGGGGGCTCAGTTTCACGGAGGAGGGGCGAAGCTACCACGGCGCAGTCTCCCGCGCCTTCTCCCAGCTAATGGACGCGACCGGAGCGCTCCTGGACACGCCCTCGCGGGTGACGATCAGCGTGACCCCGACCTTTGCCTCGAAATGGCTTATCCCGCGGCTCGCCGAGTTCACCGAGGCCCATCCGGGGATCGACCTCCGGATCACCGCGACCGAGCGGGTCATGAGCTTCCATGCCGACGGTATCGACCTCGCGGTGCGTCAGGGGTGCCCGCCGTTCGGGGCAAGCCTGCGTGCCGAGTTGCTGTTCCCGCAGGAGATCATTGCGGTGTGCTCGCCGCATTTAGTGGCACCGGAAGGCCCCCTCGACGCGGCTGCGCTGTCCCGGCTGACCCTGCTACATGACGGGCATGATCTTTGGCCGCAGTTCCTTGAGATCGCCTTCGGAGCGATCCCCAAAGCGCCGCGCGGCCTGCACTTCAGCCAGACGACCCTTAGCCTCGACGCGGCCTTGGCCGGCCAGGGTGTTGCCCTGGCAAGCCGCTTCCTTGTGCAGCGTGACCTTGATGCCGGTCGCCTGGTGCGTGTCATCCAAGTTACATTTGAGGGTGGTCAGGACTTCTATGCCCTCCTGCCTCGTCAGGGCGCATCTGAGGCAGCAATTCTGGTGATGGAGTGGCTACTCAGCATGGCGCATGAGGAAATTCGGGAGGAATGATGTCTTGGTTTCCTCATTCGCTCCATTTTGAACGATTACCCAATTTCGCGATCAGGAAATCCATGAACACGCGAGTCTTCGGTGTCAAAACGTTCGTGCGGGGATAGATCAGCCACAGCACCGATCGGTCGTTCATCTTCCACTCTGGCAGGACGCGGATCAGGCGACCCTTTGCGATCTCGCCGGCTACGTTCCAGAGGGAATTCATCAGAGTGGATCTCCGGTTATCTGCCATCAGCCAATCGGCTGATCGAACAGCATGGCGGCCGTTACATCGCGCGGACGACCAGCCACGAACAACTGGAAGGTCCCCGGCGTGACGCCGCGCTGCGCATTTTGATCGAATGGCCCTCTGCCGATGCGGCCAAGGCTTTCATCAACGATCCGGAATATGCTGATCATCTTGCCAACCGTCATGCCGGATCGACCAGCTACCACTGGCTTGTCGAGGGCAAGGACGACCTCGCCTGATCGGAATTTCGGAGCGCATCATGTTTGACCAGACATCCCGAGCTTTCGCGCCTCTCAATCGGGGCTACAACGCGACCTTCCGGCCCGGGCGGCTGAGTATCGGTCTCGTCGCCCCGCTGGAGGCGCATGGCAGCGATCCCGTGCCTGATATGACCCGCCATATCGCACGCGCGCACCTGGCTGACGCCTTGGGCTTCTCTGCGCTCTGGTTGCGGGATGTGCCATTCAACGTGCCCTCTTTCGGTGATGCCGGGCAGGTCTTCGACCCCTTCGTCTATATCGGCGCGCTGGCGGCCTCGACACACGACATCGCGCTGGGGGTGGCGAGCATCGTGCTGCCCCTGCGCCATCCGGCTCATGTGGCCAAGGCGGCGGCATCGGCCGACGTGCTATCGGGCGGGCGGTTGTTGCTCGGCGTCGCCTCGGGCGACCGGCCGGACGAATACCCGGCGCTGGGCATGAGCTTCGAGGATCGCGGTGAGCGGTTCCGCGACAGCGTGGACTACATCCGCGCAATGGCCGAGAGCTACCCGCGTGTCGAGACCGCCCATGGTGTGCTCTCCGGCGGGATCGACATGTTGCCCAAGCCCTTCACCGGGCGGCTGCCGCTGCTCATCACCGGTGGCAGCCAGCAGGCTCCCGACTGGGTCGCGCGGAGCGGCGACGGCTGGATGACCTATCCGCGCGATGCGGCCTCGCAAGGCAGGGTCGTAGACGCCTACCGTCTGCGGATCGCGGAGGCAGGCCTGCCAGACAAGCCGGTGATGCAATCGCTTTACATCGACCTTGTGGCGCAGAAGGATGCGCCGCCCCGCCCGATTCACCTTGGGTTCCGCTCGGGCACGGATTACCTGCGGTGTTACCTCGAAGAGATACGCGGCCTCGGCATCAACCACGTCGCCCTGAACCTGCGGTTCAACGGGGCCAAGATCGAAGACACCATGAAACGGTTGGCGGATGACACCCTGCCGGACTTCCACGGCTGAGGAGGCCCATATGACCAAGACGATCCTGATCACCGGAGCCACGGACGGCATCGGCCTTCTGACGGCCCAGACCCTCGCAGCCGACGGGCATACTGTTCTGCTTCACGGGCGCAGCGATGAGAAACTGGAAGCCGCCGCTCAAGAGGTTGGCGGCAGCCCGGAAACCTACCGCGCTGACCTTTCCGATCTCGATGAGGTAGCTTCCCTGGCGCAGGAGATCCGCGCGCGGCATGAGCGGCTCGACGTGCTGATAAACAACGCCGGCGTGCTGAAGGCGCCGCAGACCCGCACGCAGACGGGTCTCGACCTGCGCTTTGTCGTCAATACGCTGGCCCCTTGGGTCCTGACCCAGCACCTGCTGCCGATCCTCCCGAAGGACGGCCGCGTCGTGAACCTGTCTTCCGCGGCGCAGGCCCCGGTGGACATTGCCGCCCTGCGCGGAGAGCGTGGCCTCGACGACATGGGCGCCTATGCGCAAAGCAAGCTGGCCATCACGATCTGGACGCAGCAGATAGCCCGCGCCCATCCGGACGGGCCGGTATTCGTTGCGGTGAACCCCGGCTCGTTGCTGGCGTCGAAGATGGTCAAGGAGGGCTTCGGCGTGGCAGGCAATGACCTGTCGATCGGCGCGGACATCCTGCGCCGGGCCGCGCTTTCCGAAGACTTCGCCGCCGCCTCCGGCCGTTACTTCGACAATGACAACGGGCGCTTTGCACCGCCCCACCAGGCGGCCGCCAACCCGGACCATGTGTCCGAAGTGATGGCCGCGATCCGCGAATTGGCGGAACCGGCGGACCGGGCCTGAAAGATAGGATTCGGAGAATTCGGCCGGCCCGGCCTATGCTGCGGGAGGGAGGAGAAATGATCGGACCCGGCCAAAAAGCTCTCATATGCGAGGAGATCGCCGCCTCCTGGGCACGATGCGAGGGGCAGCATAGGCTCGCCCGCGATGCCGCGCGGCCGATCCTGCGCCTGCAAGCCTCCGAGATCGCGCCGCGGCTGGAGCGGATCACCGAGCGCACCGGCGGCCGGCAGGGTTTCTTTCGCCATCTCGCCTCAGTCACCAGCGACGGCAAGCGTTGCCTCGTCGTCACGGATGCCGAGGGTGTTTTGGTGCGGCTGGAGACGGCCGGCATGGGCGCCGAGGATTGGAACGGCATCGCGCTGGGTTCTTGCTGGGACGAGCGGGTGGCCGGGACCAATGGCGTCTCGATGGCCCTGCGGGCGGGACGCGCCGTGACCGTGGGCGGCGCCGATCACTTCTATGCCCGGCTCAAACCCTTTGCCTGCACAGGCGCCCCGATCCTCGATGCCAAGGGAGCGCTGGTGGGCTCGGTCAGCCTTGTCACCTTCGACCGCGGCAACGCGGCCGAGCACCAGTTCGCCCGCCAATTCCTCGAGACGGCGGCAGAGCGCATCCAGCGGCGGCTCTTCGAGCAGCAATTCGCCGAGAGCATGCTGATCACGCTGTCCTCTGGGGCGGGAGGTCAGCCCTTGTCGGGGGGCGGGCTGATTGCGGTCGACGCGGCGGGCATCATCCTCGGCGCGACCTCGGCGGTGGAGCGTATGATGGCTGGACAGGCATCTGGGCCGCTGAAGGGCCAGCCATTTCAGGCTGTCTTCGACATGGAGAGCGAGGCTCTGGCGCGGGTGCCCGAACGGGTCCTTTCGATGCCTATGGCGCGCGGTGCCACGATGACCGTCTCGGCCCGCCTGCCCGAAGAGGCCTCGCCGCGCGCGCACGCCGCCCGTCCGCTCGCCGCGCCGCGCCGCCGACTGCCCCCCTCGCTGCGTGACCTGGCGACGGGCTGCAAAATCATGGCGGCCCGGTGCGCCGAGGCAGGGATGCTCTTTCGCGTCGGCACGCCATTCCTCGTCGAAGGCGAAACCGGCACCGGCAAGTCGGCCCTGCTCGCGGCGTTGACGGGGGCCGCGCCGGTGCTCAAAGTCGATTGCGCCAGCATGGGCAGCACGCCAGAGGATCAGGACGTCCTGCGGCCCATCCTGTCGCAAGCGCGGGTCCTGTCGCTTCTCTCGGACACGTCGGAGGGGGCGGTGACCGTGCTGCTCGACAACCTCTCCGAGATGCCGTCCGAGGCGCAAGCCGAGCTGCGCCGGTTCCTCGACGAGCTGGAAGCGGAGAGGTCCGAGGGCGCGCCGCGCTTGCGGGTCGTCGGCCTCAGCCGCCAGCCGTTGCTGGATGCTGTGGCGGAGGGGCGTTTCCGCGATGACCTCTACTACCTGCTCGCCGGCGCGCGGATCTCCTTGCCGCCGCTGCGTGCGCGCGAGCAGCCCGAGGTTCTGGCCCAGGTTCTCGCGACCAAGCTCGCCGGGCGGCGGATTGACCTCAGCGCGGAGGCCGCGGCCCTGATCCGCGCCCATCCCTTCCCCGGCAACCTGCGCGAACTGAGGACCGCACTGGAACGTGCTCTTATGACAGCGGCCGGAGATTGCCTCACCCCCGTTGACCTGCGCCCGACCTCCATCGCCAGGGATGCCGCGTTGACGGCCGCTCCGGCTGCGCAGGTGCCGTGGCTTTCCTACGACGAGGCCACGATGATCCGAGACGCGCTAACCTCCAGCCGCTGGAATGTCTCCGAGGCTGCACGGCGCCTCGGGGTGAGCCGCGCCACCATCAACCGCAAGATCAAGCTGCACGGGCTGACGCGGCCCTCCTGAAGCTCAGAACCGGTTGAACCCGCCCTTTCGCGAGATGTAGAGCGGCGAGAGGCCCTCCAGCACGCCCCGGATATAGGGCGTCGCATTGTCTGAGACTGTGGCATCGCAGCTGTTGCAGAGTTCGAAAAAGCGGTTGGCGTAGTTCTCGGCAAAGCCCCTGACATGGGTATCGCCATGCCTCGCATCGGCGTAGCGCTCGAGGATATGCCAAGAACCGTCTTCGGTCTGATACCACTCGTAGACCAGGGTCCCCGGCTCGCCTTCACTGCGCTCGACCAGTTCGGCCATAAGCGCCTCGAAGGATTGGGCATTGGCGGCAGGAACGCCGACCTTGAGATGGATGAAGATGGTCCTGTGGGACATGAATGCTTTCCTTTTCGGTAGGTCGCTCTCCTGCGAGCGGTGGTGTCTTAGGCGGCGACGACTGCGGGTGTCGGGGCCAGCGCGTCCAAGGCGTAGGCCGCGAGGTCTCGGGCGAGTTGTGATGGGTCGGGCGCATCGGGGCCCATGAAAGCCGCGAGAGTCGTATGGGCCCGGCCCACCACCGGCGGCAGGCCGACCTCTGCGTGCAGGCCGTTGACTGCCTCGACGCCCGGGGCGAGGTCGCCCTCCAAGAGGATCAGCGCATGAGCGAGAACGCGGCGCGCGCCGCCCCCCGCCGGGCGAATACGCTGCGCGGTTCCGACAAGCTTTTGCCCTGAGACGGAGAGGTTCCAACAACCATCACAGAAGCTGTCCTGCGTGGGGCCGGTGACGAGGCGGGGCCCGACCGGCCCGAGCGCCGCGCGGATAACATCGGTGATGAGCCGATAGCCCGCCTCGATGCCGAAGTCGCGGCCGGCGATGAAGGCCAGCGCGACGTTTAGAACCCCGGGCCCCTGCGGCACGACGCCTCCGCCCGTAGGGCGCAGGTAGAGCGGCCAGCCGCGCGCGGCGCTGTTCCGCGCTGCGGCCTCGAACCCGAGCTTGCGGCAGAAGGCGGCGGGGCAGACCAAAGCCGGGGTCTCCGCCGTCCAGAGCCGAACTTGAGGGCCGGACTCGCCGAAAGCCTCCGCCTCCAGCAACAGGCCTTCGGCGACTCCCAGCACAATGCACAACCCGGCGCTCACGCCTGCATCCCTTCGATCTCGTCGCAGATCGACGTCAACAGATCACCCGCAGGTGCACCGTCCAAAGCGCGGTGATCGAATGTTAGCGACAGGCCGACATATGGACGCAGTTCGATCCCGCCGTCCGGGGCGCGGACGGCCCGGTCGGTCATACGACCGATGCCAAGGATGCAGATCTGGGGGGCATTGATGATCGGGGTGAAGTGTTCCACGCGTGTAAGGCCAAGGTTGGACACGGTGAATGTGCCGCCGGTCATCTCGGTCACGCTGAGCTTGTTTGTCCTGGCGCGAGCGGCAAGGTCCTGCCGGGCCGCGCGCAGCGCGCTGACGTCCATCGCATCGGCGCCGAAGATCGCGGGGGCCACCAGCAGGTTGCCGGGCAGCGCGATGGCGACGGACAGATCGACCGCATCAGAAAGATGCACCTCGCGCCCCTCGACTCGGCCATTGGCCTCCGGGTTCTTTTGCAGGGCCCGCACGACGGCCAACATCAAGAGATCTTCGACAGAAACCTTCGTGCCAGCCTCGCTCAGCCGGGCCTTTTCCGCCATCAGGGCCGTCGCATCCGCATTGCCGTGGTGGGTCAATTGTGCGCCGGTCGCAAGACTCTTGACCATCGCGTCCGCGATCATCCCGCGCACGCCCTTGAGGGGAACGATTTTTACCGCGCAGGTCATTCGATGCGCCCGATGACCGCGCCCTTGGCGACGACGGCATCGGCCTCCTGAGCGATCCTGACGGTGCCCGAGGCCGGGGCGTGCACCTCGTATTGCACCTTGGCGGTCATGATCTCCGCCACGAGCGCGCCTTCCTCGACCGAGGCGCCATCATCGACAAGCCAGCCGGTGATGACGCATTCTTCGTCTTCCTCCCAGAGATCGGTTGGGATGGTGATGTCAATTGCCATGTGAAAAGTCCTTTTCAGGTCGGGACAGGCGGAGCCTGCCCCACGGTATGCGGTGAATGCCGTATGGCTCAGGCGGGCTGAAGCGCGCCCATCTCGTCCCAAGCGGCGACAATTTTGTCGGGGTTGGGCAGGCAGAACTGCTCCATCACCCGGGCATAGGGGATCGGCACATCGGGGAACGCGACCCGCTTGGGCGCGGCTTTCAGGACCGAGATGTCGTGCTCGGTGACCGAGGCGATGACCTCGCCCGAGAGGCCGTAGCTCTGGTAATCCTCGTCCACCACGATCAGCCGCCCAGTTTTGGCAACGCTCGCCCTGATGGTTTCGCGGTCCAGTGGCACGAGGCTGACGAGGTCCACGACCTCGGCGCTGATGCCCTTCTCCTCGAGCTTTTTCGCGGCCTTGAGCGCGTTGTACACCCCCATGCCGACGCTGACGATCGAGACATCGCGCCCCTCGCGCACCACCTTGGCCTTGCCGATCTCGACAGTGTAGCTCTCCTCGGGCACATGCACCGTTGCCCCGGCCTCGGTGCCGAGCCAGCCCATCCCCTGCAAGCCCTTGTGATACATGTAGACCACGGGACTGTCGTCGCGCATCGCGGCGGTCATCAGCCCCTTGGCGTCATAGGCGTTCGAGGGGGCGACCACCTTCATCCCCGGCAGGTGCGCGAATGTCCCGTAAAGGCACTGCGAATGCTGGCCCCCGTCCGAATAGCCGCCCCCCGTGGAGGTCATCAGCACCATCGGCACCTTCAGGTTGCCGCCGGAGAAATAGATGTTTTTGGCCATCAGGTTGTAGATCGCGTCGAAGCAGACGCCGAAGAAATCGACGAACATCAGTTCCACCACGGGTCGCATGCCATCCTGAGCGGCGCCGACAGCGGCCCCGATGAAGGCCGTCTCGGAGATGGGCGTGTCTCGGATGCGCTCGGGGCCGAACTCGTCAAGGAGGCCGCGGGTGTTGCCGTAGACGCCGCCGAGGGCGGCGATGTCCTCGCCCATGACGAAGACGCTGGGGTCGATGCGCATTTCTTGCGCGGTGGCCTCGGCCATGGCGCGTGCGATGGTCAGTTTTCTCTCATTAGATTTGGTCATCTTCTCTCCTTCCTTCAGGCTGCGAATACACGGGTGAGCGCGTCTTCTGGGGCCGGGTCCACGCTATCGCGGGCAAACCTGATCGCTTTCTCGACACGGGCCTCGGACTCAGTCTCGATGGCAGCGAGTTCCTCCTCGCTCGCGGCTCCGTCCTTCAACAGGCGGGCGCGCATGGCAGGGATTGGGTCCTTCTCAAAGAGCCCGTCCTTCTCGCCCTCGGGGCGGTAGCCTTCCGCGTCGCCCATGAAGTGTCCGGCGAGCCGGTATGTCTCCACCTCGATCAAGGATGGTCCTTCTCCCGCCCTGGCCCGCGCAATAGCCCGGCCCGCAGCCTCGTAGATCGCGAAGGGATCGTTGCCCTCCACCCGCTCGCCGGGGATGCCGTAGGCCGCCGCGCGCACGTCGTTCGTGGGCACAGCGGTCGCGGCGGACTTGGCGACCGAGATGCCCCAGGCGTTGTCCTCGATCACACAGACGAAGGGCAGGTTCCAGACGGCGGCGAGGTTCATCGCCTCGTGCCAACCGCCCTGGTTCACCGCGCCCTCGCCGACGAAGGCCACCGCGACGCCCGGCTTGCCCTGCATCTTGCGGCTTAATGCGGCCCCCACGGCCGGCCCCATGCCCTGCGCGATGATGCCGGAACACGCGAAGTTCACCTTTGCATCGAACAGGTGCATGTGCCCGCCGCGCCCGCCGGAGAGGCCCGAAGCCTTGCCGAAGATCTCAGCGGCCATCTTGTCGAGGTCGACGCCTTTGGCGATGGCCTGATGGTGGGGACGGTGGGTGGCCGTGACCACATCCTCGGGTGTCAGGTGCGCGCAGACCCCCACCGCCACCGGCTCCTGCCCGTCGGACAGATGCATCTCGCCCGGGATCGGACCATTGGCCATGTTGAAAGCGGGCGATTTTCCCTCGAAATAGATCTTCGCGATGGTTTCTTCGAACCGGCGGCTCGTAACCATGTTGCGATACATCCAGTGCTGTTCGTCGCGTGTCGGTGCCATGTATTCCTCCCTGTCATGCGTGGCGGGACTGCCGCCTTAACCGCTGAGGAGAGGGTTCACCGGGCCGGCAGTCTGGACAACCTCGACCTGTCGGCGGTGGCGCTGAGAGGGCTTAACTGTCCCACGGTGAGACAGTTTGAGACAGTTTGGGGTCGAGCTGAGCCAGACCACGTGGCCGGGCTTCATTATATCTGAAACGTGGAAACTGAACTCGATTTATGGTCGGTTATATCGGAAAGCACGAGCCTGTATCTCCATGCCAACGCAAAACCCAGGAGAGACCGAATGAAAGCCATGACCCTGACCGCCTACGGGCCTGAAACGTCCTTCACCGAAGCCGAGCAGCCGCGTCCCGTGGCCGGCCCCGGCCAGGTGCTCGTCCGCGTCAAGGCGACGAGCGTCAACACCATTGACACGATGATCAAGGATATGGGCTCCGACTTGCCCCTGTCGCCCGAGCTGCCTGCCGTGCTGGGCATGGATTTCGCAGGCATCGTCGAGGAGGTCGGCGCGGCGTGACCGGCTATACCGTTGGCGACGAGGTCTACGGCTGCGCCGGCGGCCTCGCCAACCTCCAAGGCGCGCTGGCCGAGTTCATTCCTGCCGACGCACGGCTCATCGCGCACAAACCCAAGTCGATCTCTATGAGGGAGGCGGCCGCCCTGCCGCTGGTGGGCATTACGGCATGGGAGGGGCTGGAGCGAGCTGGCGTCTCATCCGGGCAAACGGTCCTGGTTCAAGGCGGCGCCGGGGGTGTCGATCATGTCGCTGTGCAGCTGGCCCGTCACCTCGGTGCGGAGGTTTCCTCGACAGGCACTGGCACCGAGCAGATGTCGGTAATTGAGGGCTACGGCGCCCGGCCCATCGACTTCACGTCCGAGGAGATCGGCGCCTACGTGCAAAGCCATACCGGCGGGGCAGGTTTCGACACGGTCGGCGGCGCCAACCTGACGAATTCGTTCGCCGCTGCGGCACTGAACGCCCATGTCGTCACAACGGTCGCCCTGTCGGAGATCGACCTCTCCCCCGCCCACTTTAAGGGCCTGTCGCTGCACATCGTCTTCATGCTGCTGCCGATGCTGCATGATCAGGGCCGCGACGTGCACGGGCAGATCCTCGCAGACCTCGCCAAGCTGGTGGACGGCGGCGCCGTGAAGCCGCTGCTGGACGGACCGGACTTCGCGCTAACACAGATCGGCGACGCGTATGCCAGGCTGCAAAGCGGGCAAGCAATAGGCAAGGTAGTCGTAAAGGTCTGACGCGCAAATAGAGGTCGGGCGACATAGCGCCCGACCCATCGTTAGGCTGTCTTGAACATCAATTACGTCGGCACATCTGACATTCGCTGCGACCGGAATAAACGACGGTTTTGGGCCGTCCTTGACTGCGGCGAGACGACCGCACAGGGGTCAGGAATTGATATCTGCTGCGCGGGGGCGTCGGCGACAGCGATGCGCAGGAGGATCGGAATATGCGCGTCCGCTGCACGCCGCCGTCGGCACGACGACCCGTCGGCTACCAGCACAACCGGCGGAACCAGTTTCGCTGCCGAGCGTTCCTTGAGTATGGAACTGAATTGCGAACGTCACGTTGCTGGACCACCGTTGCTTCTGGTTCACGGGCTGGGTGGAAGCGTCCGGTCCTGGGACGGCATCCTGCCGATGCTTGCTCGCGAACGCGAAGTCATATTGGTCGACCTGCCTGGGCACGGGGGGTCTCCTGCGCTTCCGGGGCGCCAGACGATCGCCGCCCATGCGGACGCGCTCGAACACTTCATCGACCGGAACGGGCTCGCCGACATTGATACCGTCGCCAGTTCTGTCGGCGCGCGGCTGGTGCTGGAACTGGCACGGCGCGGCATCGGCGGCCACACGGTCGCTTATGATCCGGGCGGTTTCTGGCGCGGCTGGGAGACGGCGTGGTTCCGCTCCACGCTTGCCGCCTCGGTCCGGCTGGTGCGCCTCCTGCGGCGGCGCATTCCGGCGCTCTCGCACAGCCGCGCCGCGCGGGCCATTCTGCTCGCGCAATTGTCGGCGAGGCCCGGCGCCCTCGATCCCCTACTGGTCCAAAACGAGCTGACGGCCATAGCCGAGACAGACGTGTTCGACGCGATGCTGCGCGAACTGGCGCGTGGTCCGTTGCAGGAGGGGACCGCCACACCTCCGGGCCGCGTGACGATTGGCTGGGGCCGTCAGGACCGTCTCCTGCTGCCACGTCAGGCGGAGCGCGCACAAGCGGCCTTCCCCACCGCGCGGTTACACTGGTTCGAGCGGTGTGGCCACTTCCCGCAATGGGACCGCCCGAAGGAGGCCGCAGAGGTCATCTTGAAAACGATCGCGAGATGAGGCGCGGATAAGGGACGTGACCTCTCACGCGCGGTCCAGCTCCTCGAAAAACTGCATGATCAGACGGAGATAACTCGAGCGGATGCTTCCTTTGTCCGCTCCGCCGACCTTCACCTTCGAAAATGATGCGCGAGGGATGAATGGCCGATTTCGTAAAGCTGCATCGCAGCGTTCGACCATCAAGCCAATGGCAGGTCCGGGCCGTTCGCGTAAAGGCTTCCTCACGCAGGGAGAAGGGCGGGAAGCTGATGGGGTGGATGGCTCCTGCTCCAACCGGCGTCGCGATGCGCCATAGTGCAGGTGTCAAAACCTGCTCATCAGAGGAGCCACCCCATGCAAGTTACCACGATCGGCATTGATCTGGCCAAGAACGTTTTTCAAGTTCACGGGATCACGACCCGCGAAGAAGTGGTGTTCAACAAGCCGCTACGGCGGGCGCAGTTTTTGCCGTTCTTTGCGAAGTTGGAGCCCTGTCTGATCGGCATGGAATCCTACAGCAACGCGCATTATTGGGCGCGTGAACTCACCGCATTGGGTCACGAGGTTCGGCTAATCCCACCGATGTATGTGAAGCCCTATGTCAAACGTGGGAAATCAGATGCCATTGTTGCGGAGGCAATCTGCGAAGCGGTGACACGTCCGACCATGCGCTTTGTGGCAATCAAAACGGTTGAGCAACAAGCGCTGCTTTCGCTGCATCGAGCGCGCGACCTATTGGTTCGGCAAAGAACGCAGTTGACCAACGGCTTGCGAGGACTGGTTGCCGAGTTCGGCATCTACATCCCAAGAGGACTGGCCCGGATAATTGGGTTTGCAGAAGACATCACCCTTGGTGAGGTGCTCGACCTGCCAGACATCGCCAACGAGGTGATCCGCAATCTGTCAGAACAGCTCATGGCTCTGCACCGACGGGTTCGCTGGTATGAAGAGCGCCTGAAGCAGGTCGCTAAAGAAGATGCGCGTGTTCGTTTGTTGCGCACGATACCCGGTGTCGGCGCGGTAACGGCATCCGCGATCATAGCCAGTATTGGTGACGGGCATCAGTTTCGAAACGGCAGGGAATTTGCGGCTTGGCTGGGTCTGACCCCCGCAAACAAATCCAGCGGCGGCAAGGAAAAGTTGGGACGGATCACAAAGATGGGCGACCAGTATTTGCGATCACTGCTCATCGTCGGCATGACATCACTGGTCCGACATACACGATCTGGACCTGTCGCGGTTTGATACCGCTCCTTTGATAGCATTTTCAGCAGCAAAGGAGACGAACTATGGGCACAAGAAGAACGGATGAATTCCGCAAAGACGCGGTGCGAATTGCGCTGACCAGCGGGCTAACACGGCGACAAGTTGCGGATGATCTGGGCTTTGGGCTTTCGACGCTGAACAAGTGGGTGAACTCGCACCGTGACACGGATGTGGTATCCCCCAAGGATCGCGAGCTTGCGCTGGAGAATGAACGGCTTCGGCGCGAGAACCGCATCCTCAAGGTGGAGAGGGACATCTTAAAAAAGCCACCCAGTTCTTCGCGAGCCAAAAGCCATGAGGTTCAGGTTCGTCGAAGAACAGCGCGGTTCCTTCCCGATCGGCCGGCTTTATCAGGTCATGAACGTCAGCCCACGTGGATTGCGGGCTTTCCGCAGCCGGCCTGCCAGCCGCAGGCAGCGCACCGATATGGTTGTGCTGGCGCATATCAAGGAACAGTCGCGCTTGAGCCTGGGCAGCTACGGCAGGCCCCGAATGACCGAGGAATTGAAGGAGGTCGGTGTCGATGTCGGGCACCGGCGCGTCGGTCGCCCCCTCTCGGCAGATTTGGCTTTGCCAAATCGCCTGCCGGGCAACGGATGCGCGAAAACGGAATTACTGTTGTCAGAACCCGCAAGTTCAAGGCGACCACAGACAGTGATCATACGTTCAACATCGTCCCGAACCTGCTGGATCGCGACTTCAGTGCGGCCGAGCCGAACCAGAAATGGGCGGGCGACATCAGCTACATCTGGACCCGCGAGGGGGGGGGGGGGGTTATATCTGGCGGTCATCCTCGATCTGCATTCCCGCCGCGTGATCGGCTGGGCCGTCAGCAACCGCATGAAGCGCGATCTGGCGATCCGGGCCTTGAAAATGGCCATCGCCCTCCGAGCACTACCCAAGGGCTGCATCTTCCACAGCGATCGCGGCAGCCAATACTGTTCGCATGACTATCAGAAGATCCTGCGCCAGCATGGCTTCAAAGGCTCCATGAGCGGCAAAGGTAATTGTTATGACAATGCAGCCGTCGAGACGTTCTTCAAAACCATCAAGGCCGAGCTGATCTGGCGGCGGTCATAGGCAACCAGGCGGCAAACTGAGATGGCTATCTTCGAATACATCAATGGCTTCTATAATCCGCGCCGACGCCATTCAGCACTGGGCTGGAAAAGCCCCGTCGCTTTTGAGCGGAAGGTGGCTTAAACGAGCACATGGGGCGGCACGAAAACGTGACAGGTCCACTGTCTTTACAGAGAGGTAGGGATAAAGAGTGCCGCCCCAAAAATCGGTCGGCATCAGGTTACAGACAATTTTGAAATTTGTCTGTAAGAGCGCGCCTCAAATCTCGAGGTCGATGTCAGGCGGGATCTTTCCGCGAGCGTTCCTAAAAGCCAAGGCCTCCCGCTCACGCCGGGGCGACCAGTCAGGAGCCACGCGCCAGACCAAGCGGATCAGCGCACGCTGCCACCATGGTCTGGCCCGAAAAACAGACAGGTCGGGCCGCGCATCACGCATACGTGCCCGAAAATCTTGCTTCTTCATTCCACTCATCAAGCACCTCCCATCCAGCACAGAGCAACGCTTCAGCATCTTGCCTGGTAATCCATTCGCAGATGCGCCCGTTCTGGCCATCTTTCCAGGCAATCTCGGTGCAGCGGCTCAGGCGTTGCTCAAGCTCAGTGTCATTGAGTAACTCCGGCGAGATCAGCAGCATCAGGTCTCGCCCGCGGTATTTCTCAAGTTCGCTCATGCATCAATACAGCGCCCTCCTCCTCTTGTGTCAGGAGCGGGGGATCATCGGGTTCAAGGTGCGGGTTATGCGTTGGGGGTCCTGAGGGGCTGAAAAAGCATCTTTCGAAGTGGGACAGAGGTGGCCCGAGGAATCTGGACAGTTGAGTTAGGTGGATTTTCTGCTCCCACTCCGGCAGCGTTGCCGAGACAAAGGAGCGAAGATGACAAGACGACCG
>NZ_JBHUMP010000033.1:0-12624 GCF_042685005.1 Sulfitobacter aestuarii
TCATCCTCGCCTTTACCGTGATGAGGGTGAATCATGTTCTCAAACCGCTGTCGAGGTGGGACTATTTCAGCGGCCTGTTAGCCATGACGCGCCGGTCGGCGTGAAGTGCAGCTTGAAGCGCGGGTGCTTATCCAGACAGGCCCGAACCTCGGTGTCTTGTGGGTGGAATAGTTGTCGAGTACCAGATGCACATCGCGACGCGTGAGCACGGCCTTGTCGATTTGCCGTAGGAATTTTAGGAACTCTTTGGCTCGGTGGCGCGGCATGCAATCCCCGATGACCTTGCCCGATTTCACATCCAGCGCAGCGACCTTCTCTTCGAACATCGCGTCGTTTGAGACCTTGAACCCCTTCGTGAGATGCGGCTTCAAACCAGCTTCCACCCATATCCGACCGACGCTTGATGGTGAGATGCCCATGGCGTCGGCCATCAGCGCGCGCGGCTCCAGTGCCTGGCATTGGACGGGGCTTCCTGCACGCCTACGACAGCGTGTCAGCCGCCCGAAGTGGGATCGCCCGATATCTGACATTCTACAACGCAAGGAGACCGCATTCATCGCTGGACGGGCAGACGCCCGATCAGGCATATCAGTTCAAGCCGCAACCAGTCCCGGTCGCGGCATAACCGAGCGGGAAATCCACTTAGGAAACGGCTCGAAGCTGTTCAGACAAACCGAGCCACCTCAATGGTCACTCGCCGTCGCGGTCAGAGGCACGGGCAAGACCGGCAGCAAGGTCGCTTAGACTGTTCTGTTGCGCCAAGCAGCAGCACGATCATCCGATTACTCTTGCCGCGAGTATATAATGTTGGGACCTTGATATCTTGGAAGAAAAAGAGTTGTTCATGCATATTTATCGAATGAAACCCCGCCAGATTACTTTACGCAATGCCCGAAGGAGAGAATTTTACTCACTAATAAGTTCCAAAGAGTCAGGCTCATTGCAACTAATATTCTGGCAGGCGGCCAGACGGCCAGTTGTTTTCGAAAAGGCTATGCATCGACGTTGCATGTCGCATGTTGCATGGCGAAATTACCGGGCAGAGCCGGGGGCTGCTCGAATTCTTCTGGAAGAATCCTTCTTGAAGAGGCAGCTGCGAGATACTAGTGACAGGTAGAAAACTCAAAAAAATCACCTTTGACAACCTGGAAAAGAGATCACATGCTACCTTCCAAATCCTTGAAAAAGCTAGAAGATCTGCATGTCGGTATTATCGGATTGGGCTATGTTGGGCTGCCGCTTGCGGTGGAATTTGGCAAGCAGCGGCCGACGCTCGGTTTTGACATCAGCGATCGCCGGATCGCTGAGTTGCGTGAGGGGCACGACGCCACCGGCGAGGTCGAAGATCACGATCTGGCCGCGGCAACGCATCTTTCCTTCTCCTCGGACCTTGACGAACTGGCCAAATGCAATGTGTACATTATTGCGGTGCCGACTCCAATTGACAATCATCGACAGCCCAATTTGCGGCCGTTGATCGCGGCCTCCGAAACCATTGGCGAAGTGATTTCCCCCGGTGATATCGTGATCTACGAATCCACCGTCTATCCAGGCGCCACCGAAGAGGATTGCCTGCCCGCCGTGGAGAGGGTTTCCGGCCTGACTTTCAACCGCGACTTCTTCGCCGGTTACAGCCCAGAGCGGATCAATCCAGGCGATAAGGAACGTCCGCTGCCCTCGATCGTCAAGGTCACCTCCGGCTCCACCCCCGAGATTGCCGAGCTGATCGACGCTCTTTACAAGACGATCATTACCGCCGGCACGTTCAAAGCCGCCAGCATCAAAGTTGCCGAGGCCTCAAAAGTGATCGAGAATACCCAGCGCGACGTCAACATCGCCCTGATCAACGAATTGTCGATTATTTTTTCCCACCTCAACATAGACACCGCCTCAGTGTTGGACGCGGCAGCGACCAAGTGGAATTTCATGCGGCTCAGCCCCGGCTTAGTCGGCGGGCATTGCATTGGAGTCGATCCCTATTACCTCGTGCACAAGTCGATGTCGGCCGGACATATTCCCGACATCATCCGGCAAAGTCGCGAGATCAATGACGGGATGGCCCGCAATGCCACTTCCCGCTTGCTCAAGGCGATGATAGACAGAGGGCTGCAGATCAAGGATGCCCGGATCCTGATGCTGGGCTTCACCTTCAAGGAAAACTGCCCTGATATCCGCAACACCAAGATGATCGACCTCGTTCAGCAACTGGAAGGCTACAGCATGAAGGTCGACATCTGCGATTGCTGGGCGGATGCTGCGGAGGTCTGCACGGAATACGGCCGCGAGATCCTGACGGCATTGCCGGAGAAGGGGGATTACGACATCGTCATCCTCGCTGTGCCACATCGGCAGTTTGTTACGGGCGGTGTCAAAACGCTACGAGCCTGCATGGCCCCCAATGGCGTTTTCTTCGACATGAAATCGGTCTTTGATCTACGGGACAGCGAACTGCGTTTATGAGGATTTGGGTGCGAGCTTCTTCCATCTATTAAGCCTCGCCCCTTTCCACAGGGTGAGGCCGACAAATAACGCGGCCGCGCCTTCGCAAATGGCAAGACGGGCGGGTCGGTCACCCTTTGTGAAAAGCTAATCACCCGTTGCCGCCTCGTTCGGGTCGGCAGAAACCTTCTTAAAGAGACCTTCCAGCTTGCGAAGTAAGGCCCAAGGGCTCTATCGTCCACGCGACGAAAATGTTCATAATCGATACATTCACCATATTGCAGGTTAGCATATGACATCAAATATAGCTGAGCAGAAAATTACGGCAATGCGCACACAACATGATATTGCCACATCATTCTCAAATCGCAGCCTGTTTTGGAAATCGAACTATCTTGTCGATTCCAGTTTTCTACATCATGTTTCGTTTGCCTTTTGGATCGCCGAAATGGCGCGACCGGCATCGGTGGTGGAGTTGGGCATTGATGACGGACAATGCTACTTCACTTTCTGCCAAGCCATAGAGCGCATGAATCTGGCGGCGCGCTGTCTGGCTTATTCAAACCCGGAGCATGCGCATAATTTTTCCGCGCTACAGGCGTATAACAGCCGGAACTACGATTATTTTTCTAGAATATCGGAAAAAGAACTTCACGGCGCTTTGTTCGGGCTCCACGATCAGGCGACTGATATATTAATCGTCAACGTTGCGCAGATGAGCGATTCCACCTTGGGTGACATCGCGGAGAATTGGACGGCTAAGCTTACCGATCGCGGTATGGTCCTTCTCTATAACTATTCCGAGGGGAGCCGTAAGGAATGGGTAAGAAACATATTAAAAAACGCAACACGTGAAGTCGGCATGCCCTGCGTATTCGACACGGGAGACGACCTTTCGCTTATCCTCTATGGGGAAAATGCGGATGCCCGACTGCGGCAACTTGTCGAACTCGAACATGGATCGACAGATTACAATCATATTCGCGCGATCTTTCGTAGGTTGGGCGAAGGTCATTTCAACGAATACCGCGATCTAAAAAAAATGACCGGTCAGAAAAAACTGAAGAAAGCCAATAAAAAACTGATCGCACGGATCAGAAAGCTTGAAAATAAGATCAAAAAGGCGAGCTCGGAATCCCATGTAGCGCTGGGTGATCTCAACCATACGATCAACACCCTGACTCGCCAGCATGAAGAACAGCGCCACGCACAGAGCCAGGAAGCTGAGGCGCTTGCCCAGATTTGCGAAGAATATAAAGCGGAAGTCGCGGCATATAAAGCCACGATCGAGGAGAAGGATACCGATATTGACACTGTCACGGGGCAAATCAACGCCTTGCAGGGGGAACTCCGCAGCCTGAAGGTGGTGGCCGGGCAATCTGCGGAGATCCATCAACGTGAGGTCATCGCATTGACCAAGATCGCCGAGGACCGGGTCGCTATGATCACGGACTTGCGAACGCGGGCCGATCGACATGTCGAGGAATTGCACCGCCTTACCCAGGCTTCCGTAGGTTGGCAGACGGAGATCACCCAGCTCCGTTCCGACAACGACAGATTGGGCCGGGATTTGCGCTTAGCCACGGAGCAGAAAAATTTTTCTGAACGCTACCGGATGGTAGAGCTGAAATTGCGAGATCTTTACATCGACCGGCTGCAGGCGCCCAAGCGCGAGCGGGCGCGACGCGAGCGGAAAGAATTCGACAAGCAGATCACATTGGTGGCGACGTCATCCTGCTTCGACAGCAATTGGTACCTGGAGGCCTATCCAGACGTCAGGGCCGCCGGGGTCGACCCTGCGCGTCACTTCGTGCTGAACGGTCTATACGAGGGCCGCAAACCGAACCCGACCTTCGACACGGTTTCCTATTACATTAAGCACCCCGATGCTTTGGAAGAGGAGCTAAACCCGGTAGCACATAAAGAGATTTACAGGAATAGCGGTGAATAGCGGCGCAAGCCCGCTATTCCGGCAGCGCTCCTAGCTAAATCAATGTCGAGGTTTCCTCTTTTGGATCTGGCAGGGGCGGGCATTGAGCCTGGTGGTCCTCGATCCGCAAAGTGTCGGAGATCAAGACGAAGGACATATCAGCGGGCACGACGGTGCTGTGGGATATGCTTTGATATACGGGTACACCAAAAATATATGCTTACCTTCGAGCACCTCTACTTGGAAAACTTGGAACATTTTGCTACCAAAGGTTTCAGAAACTGAATTGGATTGTCCCATGGGAAAAATACAAGATATCCCTCACATATTTGATACATTGACCGACGATCTCGAAGCGGTGCGCCAATCGAAGCACTTTGATGCAGATTGGTATCTGGAAAAATACTCAGATGTGACACAATTGGGTATGGATCCGGCTGAACATTATTTAAAATACGGCGCTGCGATGCGTCGCGATCCGTCCCGGCGTTTTTGCACAGGATTTTATATTGATACACGTCCCGGCGTTACTAAATCTGGTATGAATCCCATTCTCTACGATCTAAGGAGGAAGTCCAACGGACCGTTGAAAAACAACGTCTTGTGGGCGGCCTCCAATGTTTCACGTTACCACGGATATAAGCGTGCTTTAGCACTCGCAATGGTAAGCCTGCCTAAGGATCTTCAGTTTACAACACATATTCTGAGAGCCAATCAAGCCCATATAAATGGCGACGAAGGATCTTGGTTGGCTAATTTTAACGCTTATCTGGAACATTATAAGCTGCGGCCAATTACATTGAAGCCGCAGGGCCCGTCTTTGCTTTCCCGGCTGTCGGTCGACAATCTGACATATGTCGAACAAGGGCCTCTGATCAGCGTTATTATGGCGGCGTGGAATGCCGAAGAAACGGTCGATTATGCTGCCCGTTCGATTCTACAGCAAACCTGGCGGCCGTTGGAATTGCTGATTGTGGATGACGCCAGTACCGATGACACGTGGAATAGGCTCAAAGAGCTCGCAGCGTCAGACACGCGTGTAAAAATCCTGCGCAACAAACGTAATGTCGGGCCATATGTGTCAAAGAACATTGCACTGATGCGAGCTCAGGGCGACTACATCACGGGTCATGATGCAGATGACTGGGCCCACCCAGAGCGACTTGAAAATCACATTCGTGCAGCGACCAAGGAAGGCAGGAACTTAAAAGCCAGCTTGAATTATATGGTCAGAATTAGAGCAGACGGATTTTTTGGTCATATAGGTAAAATAACTGGATTCTCTCTGGATGGAGCCACGCGAAAAGCATCAATATCGTGCTTGTTTGAGGAAAAGTTTTTAAAAGAGAGATTAGGTTATTGGGATAGCGTTCGCTTTGGAGGTGATAGCGAAATGATTTCTCGGGCGAAGAGATTGTTAGGGGATGATTTTGCAGATCTACCTCAGATAGGAATGATATGCCTTGATTTGGAAACGAGTCTGACCAACCATCCAATACACGGCGTCGACAAGGTTCTCGGAGTTTCCTCAGTCCGAGCAGATTACCGAGACGATTGGACCGCGTGGCAAAATGATAAAATGACAAATGAAAACTCTCGATTAGATTTTCCACAGGTAAAGCCTCGCTACCGCGCTGCACCTGAAATGACTGTACCGTATTCTGATATTATGGAAAACTTGGAGCCTACCTAAAAATCTAAAATGTCATCGATCTGTCTATTCCTTCATACCAAGCTAAACTTTGTGTCTCATGTCCAGGAGTTATATAGTAAAAATGAATAACGTGCCCCCCTTGCTAAGCGAGAAGATAATAGACCGGCATAGGCGCTGGTGGGTTGAGAAACAACCAAACCCTTTTAAGCATTTGGCAGGAAAAATGGAAGGGCGTAAATTTGCTCAGGAGGCCGGAGTGGAAGTGCCTGACTTGTTTATGGTACTCGACAACATTTCCGATTTACCTAACTTCAACTGCTTGCCCGACAGCTTTGTCATCAAGCCCGTTTCTGGATACTCGAGTAAAAATGTTTTTCCGATCAGAGGAAACATTAATATGTTTACCAAAGAACTGGAGAGCCGCAAAAACATACTTGAGGCAGTCGGATCTGATTCTAGAAAATTTATTATAGAAGAAATGCTGGTTGATCATAGTCGCAAGCCGGGAGTTCCAGATGATTATAAGTTCTATTGTTTCGGAGAGGGTGTGGCTTTCTTTCATATCATTGAAAGAAACAGTATAAAGGACGTTAGCCGCAATCGACATTGGTTCATTACGCCGGAGTGGGAGTTGCTCAAACCTAGGATGCAGAAAACACAACTGCCACAAGGTGAACTGCCAATTAAACCTGCGTGCTACGATGCGCTGTTGGCGGATGTGCGCCTTCTAGGCCGTAAATTGAACATGTTCATGCGCATCGACATGTTTGCCACCTCCCGTGGGCCGGTTTTTGGTGAATTCACTCCGCAGCCCCATGGTGGCCGAGGTTATGCTGCGGAGGGTGATGCATGGATGGGGGCGTTGTGGAAGGGTGAAGAAGGCGTCTAACCTCAGTCTCTATTGTCATCCTTAACATTAGCGTGCATGGTGCCGACAGGGGCCGGTAGCCGACCTTAGCGCGAGCTTTCCCAAGGATCGTCTGTCGGCCATGCAACGATCAAGATCTTGAGGATGCCATCTGGATAACAGCAGAAGAAAACCCGACATGCCTTTGAGGCAGAAGGTTTTTTGTCATGTCGGGATGACCAAGGCGGCCAGCACCTCGATTCAAAACACCCTCGACTATGGCCGCGAGGCTCTGCTCGCACAAGGCATTCTCTTTCCCGCTTCCTGCTTCACCCGCCGCAATCCGACAGATCTGACGCGGACTTCGGGTAACTTGGAGCTGTTGCGGATGTTGAAGAACGGCACCGAGGGCGCCTTTATCGAGGAATGCCGACAGCATGAAGACCGCGCCGAGAGCCTGGTCCTATCTGCCGAGAACCTTCTTTTCGACCAGAGCGAAGGGCAGCTCGAACCGCTTGCCCGGCTTCTGGAGTCCACGGAGGTCGTCATGATCGCCGTCGTCCGCCACCAGATTGACTGGCTGGTATCGCGCTATACCGAGAGCGTGACCGGCGGTTGGCACAATGAATGCCGTTCTATTGACCGATATTGTCGTGACAGGATGGTCGATGGCGTCCTGGATTACGGAAAGAGGGTTGCTTGGCTCGCGAAGCTGTTGAATGCTCAGACCGTTCACGTGCTCGATTACGGATCTTTGACGAGGGACGGAAAGCTCGTCTCTACAGTTCTTGACCTATGCGGGGTGGACCAGGCACGTTTTCGGGAAGATACCCGCGACGACATGGCGCTGTCCCGGGCCCGTTCGGACAATCGGCGCAGCGTGTCCGCCACCGCGATCGAAGCGCAGCGTAGTCTCAATGTTTTCACCGATATCTTGCCGCCAAGAAACCGGGTGACCTGGCTGTCCGAAAGACGGCTCGAGTGGAAGAGCGGCGCGGATAATCCGCACGAGACCGCGGCGCTGTTGCCCAGTCCCAAGACACTGCGAGACTTGGAAAAGCATGTCGCCCCCTTCAACGCGAAGCTATCGGACCGATATCTGGGCGGTGCAGATTTCGAGAGCCAGACCGACAATCTCCAAGATGGCCTGATACGGCGGCAATTGTCGCGGCGTCGGCTCACGGATCAGTTCGTCCGAGGCATGCAGGGCTTTCTGGAAATCCGCGACATGGCTGATCGGCAACCTGTGAAGGTCGATAGGTTCCCACCGCCGCTTACCGCCCCCGCAGAGGAGGTGACGCGGCTTTGCGCGCTTTATCGGAGGGCATCGGTCATCCTGGAATGTCCATCGGGGTACATGACCCTAATCGCCGCGGGTCTTCCCGACAAGCGGATCATGACATTGGAGCCAGACCCCGTAAAGCGTGCCGCCCTGATCGAATTTCTCGACTGCATGGAGCCCCTCGGCAGGATCGACGTGCATCACCAGGCGCAGCCTCTGAACATTTGGAACCATGAACATTTCCAGCCCCCTGACATGATCCATCTAGGCCCGGATAGCGCTGCGCATGTGGAAGATCTGGTGGCGCTGACACAGAATGAAGTGAAGATCGCGATCGAGGATGCGTCCGGTTCGAGCCTGGCCGCGCTGGATATCCCCCGTCTGCGTGAGAAACGCCGCACTGGGACCCTGTGGGAATTACATATCGACGCCCGGTGACCGGTCGGGAAGCTGACCTGATCAGCGATAACGCCCCATGAAGTCATGGATCCGCATCTGGTCGGAGAACCGGGGGATCAGTGGCTGCAATTTGTCCACCAGCTCAGGGGGTTGCGCCCGCACGACATCCCGGATTGCCGCATATCCCCAAGGCGTCATCGACGACAATTCTTCGATAACAAGTTTTTCCTTGTCGTTGAATTCCGTGAACAGATTCGGCGTGCCGATGCTTTCCTCCGTCTCGCAGATCCAGCGTGCATGCCGGTCGATACATAGCATCGGAATGTCTCTCTTGCGGCATTCCTTGCTGAAATAGATATCAACCATCCCGCTGACCGGCCAATCGGCGGGGTCGAGCCGATCGAAAAGTGAGGAATGGAAGGCCACCGTACCGGTGCCCAGGTTGTTGACCAGTCTCGGCGCGGCCAGCATGTGGTCTTGAAAATGATAGATAAAGCGGCGGCGGAAGTAACGCCGAGGCTGCTCCTCGCAAACCACGCCATGGACTCCCGCTACCACCTTGTTGTCGAAGGCTCGCAAACGGTCGATCATCGTGCGCACGTAATCGTGCGGGTAGAGGATGTCGTCGTCACAGGTGATGTAGTAGACGCTTCCCAACCTTGCCTTGATCGCGTTGAAAGGTTCGAACTTCGCGTTATCCCGCAGATCACTCCCGGTATTCTGGGATTGCGTCACGACGACCTTGTACCGGCTCGACAGGAAATCGGGAACGGTCTCGAACTTGTCGAGATATACATGCAGCTCGTCAACCTGCGGCAATAGCCGATCGACAACGCGCTTGAAGCTTTCGATGCGTTTGGGAATGCAGCAGGCCGTCGCGACCACTTTGTCCGGAGTTGGCGCCAGAGAGGCTATGGTCTCGGGGTATGTCCGGTTCGGGCGCAGCGGATAGGCATGGAAATTGTTGCGATACCATTCCGCATTCTTGGACTTGTCCGCGAAACGGGCACGAAACTTCGCGACATAATCCTTGCGTGGTTTCGACCCGGCCTGATCCACCGACCCATCCTCCCGAAAGGTCAGCATATCCGCCACCAAAGAGTTTTCGCGGAGCTCGGCCATATACAGGGCGACATCAACCTCGCGCATCTTTTCCTTGCCATAGATATGCGCCAGACGCTGCACCCATTCGTCGTCCCCAGCCTTGCGAACCGCGTCGAAATAGCCCATTTCCTCAAAGACTTGGCGGCGCACCGCCAGAGTTATCAATCCGAATTTTGCGTATAGGTCGGCTACCGGAATGACCTTGCCGGTCTTCGGGTCGAACCGCATGTACTTGGACCGCGTCGCGACAAGACTGGGATCTTGTAGAAGCGGCAGGACCTGTATCATGGTCCGCTCGGGATGCGAATAATCATCCGAATCCTGGAACATTACGATATCTCCGGTCGCATTCGCGATCGCGATATTCTTGGCAAGGTAGGTCCCGCCGTTGACATTTACCCGGAACACTTTCAACGCGTTGGGCACGCTAGATTGCATGTCGCGCAATATGTCCCATGTGCGGTCTGTACTGCGGTCATCGCAGACTATCACTTCCAGATCCGGATAGTTCTGACGTAGTAACGAATGAACCGCATCTTCAATCGTGTCCTGCGCATTGTAGGACGTCATAACGAAGCTGATCCGAGGAAGCGGATCGGTAAATCCTATGTCTTCAGGTCGGCGCGGTCCTTTGTAGGCTGCAAGGGTACGAAGGGCGTAATCCGTGGCCAACGGTACTTCATATGCTACGATTTTCCCATTGGAATTCTTTGCATTTTGAGGTGCAGCAGCAATATCCATTGCTCCTTGCATTGCCATAAAATGCAACAGCGGGTTGACGCCACTTGTTGCTGCTTCAGGATTTCTTTCTAGATAATTGGCTGTGTTGAACTGAGGACCGGGGTCTCGCTGTAGGATAGCTCCGAAGCGGATGAAATGTTCGGCTGGGTCCATTCCAAGTGCTTCCACATCAGGGTAGCGTTTCAAGTACCATTCACCATCAAACAAACTGTGCTGGCGTATCCGAGTCGCTGACTGCATATCCGGCACATTGTTGTTTGACATCTTCGGACCTTTACTCTGTTCGTAACCAACGGTGGGCTCAGACCATCGGAATGGTTTTACGGCGGCTTCCTGTTCAGCGATAATGCCGTTCAGGCGCGTTGTACAATGCCGTCCGAAAAACGCAACTTCCGGTAATGCTCTGGATGTCTTGCTTTCGCCCTGCCAGCCTTCCACACAAGGGTACCTATCATAATCGCGCATCAGTAGAGCTGAAGCAAAATGACAAACACCTGTATCGATCTCTCATAATACTCCTGTCCACAGCACCGATGCAGTCGGTTCATCATGGCTACACTACCTAATGGTAGAGCGGCCTAGAAGGCCAAATAGCCCACTTATATCAACGAGTAGCATGTTTCCCCATGATCCATCCCATCCTCCTCTGCGGCGGTTCCGGCACGCGCCTCTGGCCGCTGTCGCGCAAATCCTATCCCAAGCAATTCGCCAGGCTGATGGGCGAGAGGAGCCTGTTCCAGGCTTCCGCATGGCGCCTGTCGGGGGAGGGGTTCGCCGCGCCGCTGGTGCTCACCGGCGATCCCTTCCGCTTCATCGTCACCGAACAACTCGCCGCGGTGGAGATTGCGCCCGCCGGTATCCTGATCGAGCCCGAGGGGCGCAGCACCGCCCCGGCGGTGCTCGCGGCCGCGTTGCATCTGGCGCGTCAGGACGCCGAGGCGCTGATGCTGGTCGCCCCCTCCGATCACGTGATCCCCGATGCAGACGCCTTTCAATATGCCGTTCACGCGGCGGTACCGCAGGCGCAGAACGGGCAGCTCATCACCTTCGGGATCACGCCCGACCGGCCCGAAACCGGCTACGGCTATCTCGAACTGGCGCCGGGCGGCGAGGCCACGGCGGAGCGGCCGCAACCGCTGTCCCGTTTCGTCGAGAAACCCGATGCGGCACGTGCCGCCGAGATGCTGGCGGCGGGCAATTACCTCTGGAACGCCGGGATCTTCCTGTTCAGCGCCGAGACGATCATCGCCGCCTATGCGGCCCATGCGCCGGAGCTGCTGGCGCGCGTCCGCGAGGCACTCGAATCCGCGCAATCCGACCTCGGCTTCTGCCGCCTTGCCGCCGCGCCCTGGGGCCGGGTCGAGGATGTCTCGATCGACTACGCGATCATGGAGAAGGCCGATAATCTCATGGTCATGCCCTATGGCGCAGGCTGGTCCGACCTCGGCGGCTGGGACGCGGTCTGGCTCGAAAGCGGGCCGGATGATCAGGGCAATGTCTGCTCGCCCCAAGCCACGGCGATCGATTGCAGCGACACGCTGCTGCGCTCGGAGAGCGAGGGGCTGGAACTCGTCGGCATCGGATTGCAGGACATCATCGCCGTGGCCATGGGCGATGCGGTGCTGGTGGCGCATAAATCCGAAGCCCAGCGGGTCAAGGAAGCCGTCGCCGCCCTCAAGTCCCGCGGCGCGGCCCAGGCGATACAGCTGCCGCGCGACTACCGGCCCTGGGGCTGGTACGAAAGCCTGGTGGTGGGCGGGCGTTTCCAGGTGAAACGCATCGTGGTGAACCCCGGCGCGGCGCTGAGCCTGCAGAGCCACCACCATCGGTCCGAGCACTGGATCGTGGTCGAGGGGACCGCCAAGGTGACTGTGGATGACGAGGTGCGGCTGATTTCGGAGAACCAGTCGGTCTATGTGCCCCTCGGCGCCGTGCATCGCATGGAGAACCCCGGCAAGATGCCGATGGTGCTGATCGAGGTGCAGACCGGCGGGTATCTCGGGGAGGATGATATCATTCGCTATGAGGATGTTTATGCGCGGGGGTGAGGGGAGCCCCGCGCCTTTCAATTACACTGCCAACGTCTTAGGAAGGCTCAGAGTGCGAACCGGTGCCGAAGCCTGTCAGAGATAAGATATGAAAATTGAAGAAACCGCCCTTCCCGGCGTGCTGATCCTGACCCCTGCCCGCCATGGCGATTCCCGTGGCTTTTTCAGCGAGAGCTGGAG
>NZ_JBHUMP010000034.1:0-12501 GCF_042685005.1 Sulfitobacter aestuarii
TCCAGTCCAACAATCAATAGGGTCCAATGAACCCATCATGATGACAGACGGAAGGTGGCAGGCAGGAAACGCTTACAGGAGATCTGCTTCCTGGCCGATCAGTTGAGCGACCTGCTCGACGCCTGCGGCGAGGTGGACGCGCCCGAAATGGAACAGGTTGGCCGGAGGACGGCGGCATGAGGGTCGGAACTCGCGCTTTGCCCCGCCTTTCCGAGCTCGTCGACGGGGTCGAGATGTCACCCGATATGGTTACGCGGCTGGCGGCCCTGACGATCATGCAGGCGCATATCGTCGCGGACGAACTCCGCGACACTGTCATTCCGCTGCTGCCTGCCTCGAAAAGGAGCTTCGCCGCCAGCCTCACCCGGCGTATCGAACGCGGAACGGTCCTGGAGGAGGACGCCCTTCGGGAACTCGTGACATTCGGTGAGTTGCTCACCCAGCAGATCGAGGCCGGAACGCATGTCTACTGGCAGGGCGAAGACAATCACGTGCGCGGTGGCTTTGAAGCCATTCATCGCGAGCCCGAACCAACCTTCCTCACGAGGGCGGTGAACCGCCTTCGATCGACCAACTGACACGATCGGTGGAGGGACATGAGCCCCCGGAAGGGCACGTTCATGCTTACTGAGCACGGTAAGCCCCGCTCCAGCAAGGGCGCATCGCAGTGGTTCTCGGAACGGGCCCAGATGGCACGTGTGCCCGAGGGCAAGACATCTCATGGGCTTCGGAAAAGCCGCATGATCCTTCACGCCGAGCGCGGCGCGAACATCCATCAGATCGCGGCTTGGAGCGGACATGAGACGCTCAAAGAAATTGAGCACTACACCAAGCAAGCCGAAAAGCGGCGTTTGCTAAGCCCGGAATCCTCCGTGTTGATGACGGGTAAGTTTCTGGAAGTCTGAGCACCAATATCATCGCAGGGGCGCGCTCGTCGCGGCCCTGCTGGCCGTTTTACCCGTCGCATCACGGCAACACCGCGCCAAATAATTGGCCACGACACAAGAAAGCTGCAATGAGACGGAAACGGGCGGTTAGGGTCAAATTGTCTAAGACTTGATCGTCCTTAGACAAGACAGATAAATACCCATTGTATTACAGGCATTTGAGGGAGGTAGTGGCGGACCGAGGATCATACCTACTTGTAGATTAGAGCTCTGTATTTGCCACCAAAAAATGTTCTTCAGTAGTCGTATACCACATAAAATACCACTCCGCGTTAAGCGGATAGGTAATTGCGATCAGCGAGGGAAACATAGACCAAAGGGACCGTAGCGTGGTCGTGCCGATCGACGCGCGCCTTTCCCGGCATCTTGCGCACCATGCTTTCGTCTCCTCGATGATCAGAAAGTCATGATCGTCCCGAGGTAGGCGCCTCGCCGATCCCCTCCTGCCGCGCTGAGGCTGTCTGCGCTAGTCCTGCTGTTGAGACAGGTTCAGCGTGCTGAGTCCGCCGCGATATGGCAGGCTCACGTTGTAGTCGGGCTCCGCCCAGTCCAGTCCGACGAGCTGCAACAGACTCTCCACGAACCCGGCTGTCTGCGGGAGCGGCAACCCGAACAGCCCTTTCTCCCAAAGCAACCTCCTGATGGAAATGACCTTCCAATGAGTTCGCAGCGCAAGCAACGCGCGCACCTATACCTCGCTCACGTCGTATAGCAATGAGCGAGCCTGACGGCAGCGGCCTGCAGAGCAGGCAGAAATCCCTGCATTTGCGCGATGGTCTGGCGCCCGCTCGGAGCCACCAGCGAAAGACCAAGATTTGGGATGGCGTGTTGGGACTCGACAGCCACCGCGATACCGATGACGCCGTTAAAACACTCTTCGTCGTCAACAGCAAAACCCGTGTTCGCGATGTTATCGAGCTCGCCTTCCAGCACGTCGCGGCTGGTAATGGTATTTTCGGTTCGTGGTGTCAGAACTAACGCGTCAAGAAACTTTCGCCGCTGTGTTGGCGGCATCCGGCTCAGCATCAGCTTGCCGATCGCCGAGCAATAGATCGGAACGCGACTGCCGACCTCTAGACGCAAAGCGAGCGGCCAGACCGCTTCGAACCGGTCGAGATAGAGTACCTCCCCGTCCGACAGGGTACCGACGTTGGCGGTTTCTCGGGTTTCGATTACCAATTGGCGCAGCACTTCGTGACGAGGCCCGCGTCGTGCCGCGCCCTCGAGGACGGCAGATGACATTTGCACCAAACGATCGCCTTCGATGATACGTAGACCACCCCCTTCGCGTTTCAGCAGGCCGAGCTTGATCAGGTTGCTAATTAGCCTGTTCGCGGTCGGTCGAGGCAGAGCAAGCTTCTCGGAGATTTCGGCCACCGTAGCATGATGATTGGGCGCGGCGGTCACAGCGCTGATAATTTGGAACGCCTTACCCACAGTGCTGGTCCCGACTTCGTTTTCAACATTCTCCGGCTCGCTCTGCATATCAGTCTCCATCCCCAGCTCCGCATTGCCATTGGCAACTCGCTATCTGAACTATGCCCGTCGGACGTGGCATAACAGCCGCAGCATCAATATCCCAGCGGCGCACAGTTCAGAGCCTGCTGCCCCGGCGGATCAAAATTGATCCTCAAGCTCGCAATTGACCGTCATTTCGGCCAATGCTGCAGTATTGGGCATATCGAGCGCCAATCGAACCATCGCGGCCACATCTTCGGGCTGTGTCATTTCTTCCGGCGTCAGGTCGGTCACAGCGCGCGTCATCTCTGTTCTGACCCGGCCCGGGCAAATGGAAGTCGCGCGGATACCATGCTGCCAGCCCTCGTGCCGGAAGCCGTGGGTCAGCGCCAAGGCCGCATGTTTGCTCACAGCATAGGAGGCGCTCGGGGCCGATCGCACCCGTTTACCCGAGAGCGAGACAAGCGTCACAATACGCCCAGCGCCGCAGTTAATCAGGTTCGACCAAGCGGCGCGCACCAAGCGCCGCGGCGAATTGACGTTCACCTCCCACATATGCCCAAAAGCCTCGTCGGAAATATGCACCACGTCATCTGCTACCAGCACGCCTGCCGCGCATATCACGGCGTCGATCCGTCCGTAATGTTGTTTGGCCTGCGCAACCCAATCGTCCTCGTCGCCCGCCATTGCGTCATGGCGAACCACTTGGGCTTCCGGAAAAGCTTTCTGCAAGGCAGCGGCATCCCGGGCACCGAGAGACAGGTGCCATCCGTTTTCCACTAACAGTCTCGCGACACAGGAGCCGATTCCGCCGCTGGCTCCCGATATGAGCGCCACTCGTTCTGTCATGTCTTGTACCTCGTTATTATTAGATCAGAGCTGAGCTCCGATTTCGTTGTTACATGGCGCGTATTAATTGCGGCAATCAGGGCAATGCGCGCAGCAGCGGTTCGATCTTCTCAGGGATTTCGTAGTGCGGCATGTGTCCGGCATCTTCGAAAAGGTTGAGCGAGACATGGCCGGGAGCGCGTAAGGCATGTCGCCAAGGGATGATCGCGTCCTGCCGCCCCCAGATGATCCGCGTCGGGGCGGTTAGACGTTGCAGAGCTGCGTTTAGATCGAACCCCTGCACCCCGTCGGGAAACAACTGATCCCCCATTGCAAGCTGAGCGGCGCGGAGTTCCGCATCGTTCCGCGCAGCCGCAACTGCCTGGATATAGGAAAACCCGATCGCATCAGGATCGGCGGTGAGCAGCTTTAACCACGGACCGATGCTCTCACTGCGCGTTGCCCGGCAAAGCCCCCGGATTGCATCGCCATTGAATTCGGGGCCCAGCCCGGCCGGAGAGATCAGGGTCAGGGAGGCAACCTTGCGTGGGCGTATGTCTGCCAAGGCCAGTGCCAACGCACCCCCGAGAGAATGACCGACGAGATGGCATCGCTCGAGGTCAATGGCATCAAAGGCATGACGCAGTTCGGCGGCGAGCTCGGCAAAACCGGTGATGCGGCGTCGGGGCGAGCGGCCGTGACAGGGTAGCTCAATCCTATGAACCCGGCGGTGGGCCTCCAGGGGGCGGGCCAATTTTTCCCATCCGGTGGCATCGGCGAGAAATCCGTGGATCATGACCATCGGCAGCTGCTTGTCCTTGCCTGCGGAGGTCACCATCAGCGGGCCGGACTCGTCTGAAGGATGAAGCGGCGCTGGTTCATGCGTTTCGGCTGGAGCCCTCGGCGCTGCGTTGTCTCCACCCAGCGCGCCTAGCCTTGCCGCCATGAGCACATCGGATTTCTGGACCCGATTGCCCGGTCCCGTTCCTTTGATGTCTTGCAGCTTAAGCCCAACATCCTCTAACGCTTCAAGCGCCGCCGGGGTGGCGAAGCGCCGCGCTTGCCCCTCTTGAGCGGGCTGCGCAGATTGGGCAGTGGGTGGCGGCTTCGCAGTATCCACCTCCGGCTCGGCCTGCGCAGGCTTGTCCATCGTTGCTACAGGTCTTGCGCCGATCTTCTCACCTTCGGCATAAATCCAAGCCACGGGATGGTCGACCGGCACTAGGCTCATTTCCTCGGCGACCACATGCCCCAGAATACCAGTCGCTTCCGCCTCGACCTCGACCGCGGCTTTATCGGTTTCGATCTCGAAGAGGACATCGCCTTTCTCTACTGCATCCCCCTCTTGCTTATGCCAAAGGGCGATCTTTCCTTCTTCCATGTCCTTGTCGAGACGCGGCATCGTGACTGTAAGGGGCATGAGAAACCTTCCGCCAGTTATTCAAGGGTCGCGTTGCACGACGATCTGATCGTCGTAGCTCGCGCGCTAATCGTTCCCCGGCACAGACCAGCGCCGGGGACAGAATTGGTGTCGCCTCTGCTTCAGGCGTCGTGGACGTAGAATTCGCCGTCGGTCTCGGCCGCTTCCCGCAATTTGTCAAACGTAGCGAGGGAGCCCACCAATTCCTTCTTGGTGTCGTCCCATTCGGGTTTTTGCGATCCGGCGGCATCGACCCATTGCGCCATCTCATCCTTGGAGGGAGAGTAGAACTGAACCCCCGCTGCAGCCATTTCGTTCATTGCAAAGTTACGCGATGAGGGAATCTGCGCCAAGTTCTGCAAGAACGTGATCTGCGCGCCCCATTCGATCCCTTCACGCGTGTCGGCGTCTAGGGTTTCGAGCCAAGCTTTGTTGCAGGAATAGACGCCGCCATCAGGCACGGTCCGGGTAAAGGTCACATGCGATACAATATCCTTGAAGCCGAACAGGTTGAGGCCCATTACATTCGGGTCCAACGCATCGGCAACGCCCTGGCGCAACGCGGAAGGAGTCTCTCCCCAAGCGATCGGCGTCGGATTGGCGCCAAGCAGGCTGTAGGTCTGCGCCAAGATCTTCGAGCCGGGCACCCGGAACTTGATGCCCCTGATGTCTTCAGGTGTGCGTACGGGCTCATCGCGCAGCCCCTTGCGCAGGGTCACGGTGCGTGGGTCTACCGGCTGATAAAGGAGGACTTGGAAACCGTTTTCCGCCACCCGCGCGTCAACTTCTTCTTTCCAGGCATCAGAAGTCACCAGGTTGACAAATTTGCGGTTGTCGCCACACCAGAAGGGAATGTTGATGACGTCTACTGCTGGCGCGAAAGGCGCGAAGTTCGACATCGAATGTTGTGCGGCCTGAATCGTGCCCGTCTGGACTTTCTCCGCCAGCTCGCCCCCGGCACCCAGCGAACCATTTGGGACAAGTCGGACATAGACCTTGCCGCGGGTGGCGTTCTGGATGTTTTCCTTGAGCTGCAGCTGCATCACCGGAAAGGTGCGGGTGGTGCCGAGACGATAGGCTGTGGCGATCGTCATCACATGTTCGGCTGCCGCTTCGCGTTCACTCTCTTCAGCGCGTGTCTGCGCCTCCGCAGCGGGCACACCCAGGGTCCCAGCGCCAAGTGCGGCTACTGCAACGGTAAATCCTGACCCGCCCGCGAGTTTCAGAAAGGCTCGCCGGTTCTGCGTCGTCGGCAGCGGGGTTTGTAGGTTCGACTTATCCATCATTTTTCCTCCCTTAGATGGTTTCTTCTGGTCATCTCTCATCATTGAGTTCGGCCGCTCCAGACGCGCAGCGCCGCTCCTCCTTGAGCAGGAACAATACGCCGAACAGGGTCGACGCGATCAGCAGCGCGAATTCCAACACCGGGCTCAAGCGTGGCAGGGTGAAAGCACCGAGCATCGTGAGCTTCGCAATGAGAATGTTCGCCACAAAGACAGCGAAGATCGCCGAGGCGACCCAACCGATGAGCCGTTGTCCGGGGGGGCGTCTATTGAAGCGCATCAGGTTTTCCTCCTTGGGCTCGCTCATCCAGCTCGACGGAGGCGCTCAGTCCTGCCAGCCGTTCGATAATCAGCAGCATTGCGGTGCAATCGAGGTCTTCGATCCGCATCGGCGCAGCCATTCCGAAGAGCTCCCGCGCCGAGGCGCCGAGCAGGAGCGGCACGCCCAATTCCTGTCCAAGAGTGAGTCCCAAAGAAATATCCTTGTGGCCCATGGAAAGCGGGAAATCGGGGCTGACATCGCCGCTCAGCACTTTTGCCGGATAGTTGACGTTGACCTGCCCTTTTCCGGCCGTGGTGTTCTGCAGTACTTCGACGGCCGCGCTCGCATCGATTCCGGCCTTGCGCGCCAAGGTTAGGGTTTCAGCGGTCAGCACCATGCCCACCATCGACATGTAGTTGTTGGCTATCTTCATTCGAATG
This sequence comes from Sulfitobacter aestuarii, assembly GCF_042685005.1. Classification (NCBI taxonomy): domain Bacteria; kingdom Pseudomonadati; phylum Pseudomonadota; class Alphaproteobacteria; order Rhodobacterales; family Roseobacteraceae; genus Sulfitobacter; species Sulfitobacter aestuarii. The sequence goes on from NZ_JBHUMP010000034.1 coordinate 6,639, forward strand.
CCGCTACCCTTCGGACCGAGAAAGATCGATTTTTCCGCGATCGGCGCAAAGACAGTCTCGGCTTCGTCGAAATATTCGCGGGCGCCGCCCGCCATGATCAGCAGGGAGCCATTCTGCGCATCCCGGGGGGTGCGCCCCACCGGGGCGTCGAGCATCCGCATCCCTGCTGCAGCGGCCTGTTCATGCAGTTCAAGGCTCGTCTTCGGCAGGATGGTGCTCATTTCGATGAGCAGAGTGCCTACGGAAACGCTTTCAAGTACACCACCTGACCCGAGCCAGACTGTACGGACATGCTCGTCACGTGGCAGGATTGTCATCACACAATCGGCGCCTGCGCAGGCCTCGGCGATGCTCTCGCAGGCGATTCCGCCCAGCGCTGAAAAAGTCACAAGCCGTTCACGGTCGAGATCATAGCCATGAACTTCATGCCCAGCCGCGAGTAGCCGCGCCGCCATACCTGAACCCATCGTGCCCAGACCGATAAATGCAAGCTTGCGGGGTGGCACTTGAGGTATCGCGCGCGCGGTCATGCTTCTGCGCCCTTCTGCGGGAATTCAATGAACTCGAAGACCACATTCTCCGGCCCGTGCAGATAGAAGGCCTTGGTTGCTCCGCCGCGCATCACCTGGGGCGCCGAGATGGGTAGATGACCCGCTGAAACGGCCGCTTCATGAACGACATCCACATTCGAGACCTGGAAGGCCAAGTGCGTGAAACCCCGGTCGCATTGCCGCTCTACGCCCGTTGCGCCTTCAGGCGTGTAATATTTGAACAATTCAATCCTGTGCGCGCCAAAGCGCAGCATAGCCCAACGGATTTTGCACCCCGGCAGCCCCACCACGGTGCCCAGCGCTTCTTCGCCACGATTATCCATCTCTCCTTCAAGCTCGAAACCGATGAACCCTGTCAGGAAATCCCGCATAAGTTCGAAGTCCCGCACAGAAAGAGCCGTGTGATGGACTGTCTGAATCTGATCCTTGAGACTCATGCGCTCCCCTCCAACCTTTCGATATTCCGCTCGTCTATCACCTTGCGCAGCGCCGCCTCGACATCAGCCGCTGTGGCGAAGGCCGCTTCTTCAAGCACTTTCGACACCACTGCCGAAGATTCAGTGCCGGTGACATGGAGAATCTCATAGTCCAGGAGGTTGAATAGCCGCCGTTGCGCATCGTTAACGATGCGCGAGCCGATGGAGGTACCGCGCGTGGTCTGCTCCACCATCAGCAGTGCATTGGTTCGAGCCACGCTGGCCTCGATTGTCTCCCAGTCGAGCCCCAGAGGGTCGAGCGTGCGCAGATCAATCACCTCGGCATCGAGCCCATGCTCCTCGGCTACGGCGCAGCAAACATCGACCATGGGACCATAGGTCAGGATTGTGGCCTGGGTGCCCCCGCGTACAATTCGGGCCTTGCCAAAGGGAACGATGAAGTCCCAATCATCCTTCGGGACCATGCCCTTCTTCTGGAACAGCTGGTTATATTCGAGCACCAGGACAGGGTCATTGCAGGCCACCGCCGCATTCAGAAGTCCGATGTAATCATGCGGCGTGGAGGCCGCGACAACCCGCCAGCCGGGGTAAAGCGTGAATAGCCCAGCGGCGTCCATCGAATGTTGAGAGCCATAGCCAGTGCCTTGGGTTACCCGGCTCCGGACTACCACTGGCACCGGAAAGTCACCGCCAAACATGTGCCGGACCTTGGCGATCTGGTTGAATAGCTGATCGGCTGCGACCAAAGCAAAATCGGGATACATGATCTCAACCACCGGGCGCATGCCATTGAGCGCCGCGCCCAGCGCGACCCCTGTGAAGCCATTCTCGCAGATCGGAGTGCCAATCAAGCGCTCCGGGTATCTCTCGCCGATGCCCTTGGTCGCCCCGGCGGTGCCGCCGCGCAAACGGTGCACATCCTCCCCCATGATGAACAGCCCGTCGAAGCGTTCCATATTGCCGAGCATGGCTTCTGAAATGACATCGACGAACCGCGCTTCGCGACCATTTTTCTCCGTCAGCTCCTCTGCTTCCACGATGCGCCATTCTTGCAATTCTGACAGATCGCCACGAATACCATGCTCTACCGACTTCGGATCGGGCCAAAGCGTCGGAATCAGACGTCGCTCTCCCTCATGTTCTTCAATGAGCCTGCTCAACACCTCGTCGATAGAGCTTTCGGCCCGACCACGGATCGTCTCTATTTCGCGCCGGTCCAGGACAGACAACCGCTCAAGCTGATCCGGGAAGACCTTTACCGGATCGCGTTCCAGCCAGCTCTGCTCCTCTTCCTTGTCGCGATAGCCGAATGCACTACCCCGCAGCGGTCCCGATTGGTGCAGATGCCGATAGGTCCGCGCCTCGATCAGCACCGGCCCGCCGGACTTTTCGATCTGCTCTTGGGCAATCTCCATCGCACGTCGCGCGGCGATGACATCCATGCCATCGAAGCTGATTGAGGGAATGCCAAGCCCCAGGCCACGGGCGCCGAGCCGGGTCTCGCGGGTTTGCTCGGAAACATGGGTGGAAACCGCGTAGAGGTTGTTCTCAACGCAGAAGATCGTCGGGGTGTTGTAAAGTGCGGCAAGGTTCATCGCCTCATAGGCGGTGCCGATCTGCATGGCCCCGTCACCAAAAAATGCCACCGAGACGTGCTTGCGCCCAGAAAGCTTATCGGCGAGCGCATAGCCGACTGCATGGGGAATATTCCCCCCCACGATCGCGTTGGAGCCCAGGATTCCCGCCTCGGGCCAGCGTAGGTGCATCGACCCCCCGCGTCCGCCGCAATAGCCGGGTGTCAGGCCGAGGATTTCCGAGTAGGTCTGAAACAGCACCTCTTGGGCCTGCTGCGGAAATTCCTGCTCGCGCGGATCGTACCCTTCCAGCATCGCGTGATTGAGTGCCTTCGATAGGAATTGGTGATGCATGCGGTGGGTGCCGTTGATCTTGTCGCTTGTTTCGAGAGCCGACATCAATCCGACCGCAGCCCCCTCCTGACCGATACTGGCATGGGCTGGTCCATGGAGCAGGCCCTCCTTGCTCAATTCGAGCAGGCGCTCCTCGAAATGCCGGATCAGATAGAGCTGCTCGAGCATCGTGGCCAATTGGGGTTTCGGCACCGCAAGTGTGTCCGCATCCGTCACCGTGAGTTCCCACCACGGCGTGTTGACCTCTATTGCCTGAAGGTTGCCTGTGCCGTCCGCATGGCGCGCCTCGACCGAAACATTCATCATTCTACCTTTCGTTCATTCTTGACCGCGCAGTGCGACCGTGTTCGGAGCGCGCATATCTCAACGCCACCAGATGGAGATTTCAGGGACGAAGGCGATGAGTAGGACAACCGCCAACATCGACACGACATAAGGAAGGGACTTCGAGGCCACCGAGAGGATGGATTCGCCGGTTACCGAAGAAATGACGAAGAGGTTGAGCCCTAGCGGTGGTGTAATGAAGCCGACGCCCAAGGAGGTGATCATGAAAATGCAGAACTGGAAGTCGTTCATGCCGATTTCTTGCGCTAGAGGAAACATGATGGGCGCGAGGATCACGATATTAGGGGTCGCCTCCATAATGCAGCCTGCCAAAATGAAAACTCCGAGCATCAGGAGGATAGTAAGGTTCGGATCATCGGTGATCGAACGGATCAATGCGGCGAAGCCTTGCGGCACCTCCACCAAGGCGAGCGCCTGAGCCAATGGCAGTGCCACCGCAATGATCGGCACAATGATCCCGTTCACCTTGGCGGAGCTCCACAGCATCTCCGGGATTTCGCCAAAGCTCATCGTGCCTTCATAAAAGCCAATCGCCAAGGTCACCGCGACAGCGACAGCAGCAGCTTCGGTCGGAGTGAAGATGCCTGAATAGATGCCCCCAAGGATAATCAAAGGGATCGACAGGGCGAATTTCGCGGCCCATAGCGCCTTCAGCCAGACCCGAAAAGAGAAAGTACTGGTACTGTTCTCGTAGCCCTTAAGGCGGTTGATTGCGATGTTGGTCATCATGATCGACAGAAGCACCAGCACGCCTGGCACGATGGCCGCCACAAAAAGGCTCGCCGCTGAGATTCCGAGGATCATGCCGATGATGATATAGGCGATCGAAGGCGGGATCAGGATGCCGGTACAGGCTCCGGAGGCCACCAGCGCTGCCGCATAGCCGGGCGGATAGCCTTTCTCAACCAGACGTGGAAAGGTCATGCGGCCAACTGCGGCGCAGCCTGCTGCATCCGAACCAGAAATGCTCGAAAAGAAACCGCAGCCAAGCACCGTTGATGTACCCATGCCGGATCGCAGCGAGCCCATGGTAGCTTCGGCAAAATCTAGCAACTTCTTGGACAACCCCGTCCGCACCAGAGCATCACCGGTCAACAGGTAAAGCGGGATGGCGATCAGCGCGTAATGATTGACGCCGCTAAAAAGGCTTTCGCCAAGCAAAGATAATGGCAACACATCGGTCAGCCAGAGCATGACAAGTGCTGTAATTCCAAGCGAAACCCAGATCGGGACCGCCATAAGAAAGAGCGCCGCTAAAAGAATGAGGGAGAGTGCAACCTCCCAGCCAATTTCCAACGCGGATTCCGCCGTTTGATAGAGCAAATCCCTCTTCCTTCTATCAGTCGAAAAGTTTCTCGCCGACGTCAGGTCGGCGGTTGGCGCGAAATGCCCTCACATCGTCGACAAGATTGCCGCAAGTCCGAAGAAGCACGAGGGTGAAGCCGATAGGCACTGCCGCGAGGAACCAGGCGCGGGACAAGCGCAGGCCTTCCGAAACCGAGCCGAATTCAAGTGAGATCAGCAGCGGCTCCACCGACCAGTAGCAAGCAAAAATCGCGAACCCGAGAATTGCGAGATGACCGAACATTGATAGTACGGTCGCAGGTCTAGGCGGCAGTATGTCAGCCAGAAGCGTGAAGCTGATATGGGAGCGGTTCCGCACCCCCACCGCCGCGCCGATCCAGACCAGATAGACAAAGGCGTAGCGCGCGGCCTCTTCTCCCCAGATCGAGGAATAGTCGAAGACGAAGCGCCGCAGGACCTCGATGACAATCACTAGCGCGATAAAGGCGTATAGCCAGAGCATCGCAAAACGCTCGATCGCGGCAAGGGTTTTGCCCGGCGCGCTCATTGGGTGTCGACCAGACGATGTACGAGCAGGTACCGGCCACAGATCAAGACCTCGCAGATCAGCATAAAGGCTCCTCCCTCCTTCGATGCAAAACTTCAATTATTGATCACTCAATGATAAGGAGCTTATCTAATAATGATAATCTGTCAAATAATTCTTGCGATCTGCTCCTTTTTTCAGATGAGAACCCTTTCTCCGCCTGCCAAAGCGGGCTGAGGTGCATGCTTTTTCAAGCCCTCGGCCTTGGACAGACACAAGCACCAATTTCCGCTTTCGCGTGTTTGTAGCGACCAGGAGGTTGCTGAATTAGTCGGGGTTCGCCGCGGGCCCTTCGGCCTCACGCGCCGTCGCGACGAGTTTGCAGTTCACTTTCCTCAATACGTAGTTGTCGTGCCAGTCGTAGAAGTAGCGCCGCACCGTCGAAACCGGCGAAAAGTCATTGGTCAACATTCGCCACTGCACCCGGGCGTCGCGATGTAGAGGATCGCGTCAAATACATCGCGCAGATTGGTCGTCTTGGGCCGACCGACCCGCTTAGCCACGGGCATTAACGGGCGCTATCAGCGCGCCCGGCAGACCCTGCCCGCGGATTTCCGCGACGCGTTCATCGGTGGCCTGCACGCCCTTTTCTCGAGCTCATGACGTCCTGACCGACGCGGACTAAAAAAAGTCCGTAAGCGGTGCGCTGATCCCACCTATTTGACGTAATTCCACGGTAGCAGCTCGTTGATCTTGCTTTGTTTGTGGCCA
>NZ_JBHUMP010000035.1:0-11253 GCF_042685005.1 Sulfitobacter aestuarii
GAACCCGTCGCGCAGGGTCTCGACCGTCGCGCTGCCGTGCATACCCATCACCGAGATCAGCACAGTGATCACCACGACCAGCATACCCGCCTGCGCCCCCGACCGCAGGATCAGCATAAAGCCCATGAAGTACAGCCCCCACATCGCCGTCACAATCGCTCCGCAAATATCTTGGCTGGACACCGCAGAGCACGGCAGCGAAAGCGGCGAACCAGCAGGACCAGTTTCACCTTCCGGCCATGCGCCGGAAGATCGGTCAGAAGTAATCGGCGCTGGCCGATCTGGTTGTTCGTCGTCGTATTGCTGGTGCTTTGGGCCGTAGCAGGGCAACAAGTCGTGAGCTTGTTTGTCGACAACTAGCGGCTGACGCCGTGCTGGCCTAAAAATTGATGCCCCCAGGCAGTGAACTCGGTCCCTCAGTCAAAGGTCATGGAGCGGCGGACATGTGCGGGTAGGGAAGACAGAGGTCCAGTCAGGCCTTTCATCATAGATTTTTAATTGTCGATCGGGCTTCTTCAGGACGACCACAACTCGACTGACCCGTTGGACAAGCGACGCATTATTCGTATTCCCCGATTCCTTGCGGAAGATGACCAGATTGCATTCACGATGGCCGAACTGGTCGCGTTCGGCGACCTCGTCTGGACGATGCGCAAAGGCCATTTCATCTACGAAACGACGGCCATGATGCTTGCGTGTTCCGCGAGGCCTATGGCGGCATCGATGGTCGGGAAGATGGATGCGTTTAGCCCTTGGAACGATTATGCTGTTGAATTGACCGCATGAAGGTGACGCCGGTGTTGGTCAAGTCGAGATAGGAAAAAGCTGGCAAATCCGTATGACTGCTTCATCACTCGTCGGCTCATCGGGCGACTTGAGGACTCAGAAGTAATGCCTAAGATTCCGACCTCCCGCGTTGACAAACTCTTGTCTTCCATGGGTTATGGCTCGCGTAGTCAGATCGCGCAATTGGCCGAGGCTGGCGGTATCACCCTGGACGCTGCCGGTTTACGAGACGTCTCCAAGCGCATCTCCGTCACTCCAGATTTGCCGGACCGAATGGAAATTGATGGCGAAGCCCTCGATCCTATTTTTGGCATGGTTATCCTGTTGAACAAACCTGTCGGTTTGACCTGCTCACATAAGGACGGTGGTCGGCTGGTCTATGATATCTTGCCCGAGCGTTGGAAACGGCGCAGGCCGACAATCTCGACCATCGGTCGTTTAGACAAGCAGACATCTGGACTTCTGCTGCTGACCGACAATGGTGACCTCCTGCATCGCGTCACTAGTCCCAAACACAACGTCAAAAAGACCTACCGTGCTGCGTTGGCGCGTCCGCTTGATGGCACCGAAGTTGATCTGTTTGCTTCGGGCCGGTTAATATTGCAGGGCGAGAAGAGGCCGCTGGCTCCTGCCGAACTAGTACTTGTCTCAGAAACCGAAGCTCTGCTTAGCATTACAGAAGGTCGATACCATCAGGTGCGCCGCATGTTCGCTGCTTCCGGCAACCACGTAGAGGGGTTGCGCCGCGAGCGCCTGGGTCGTCTGGCCCTGCCGGATGGGATAGCGCCCGGTCAATGGAAACTGTTGCGAGAAGACGAGATCTCGCTGATCTTTCAGTAAGCCGAAAGCGGCATGGGCTCCGCCCTATGGGACAATTGGCCCGTTTCTTTTCACCGCACAATCTGGCTTTTGAATAGTTTAACAAAACAGTGTCCGAATCGAGCTCCCGCAACCACTTTCACCGAACCATGATCAGACCGATCCAGCCCACCCGGCTGGGCCTGGTCGACCATCGCGGCAATCGCCCCTTCCAGTTCAATCACGGTAACGCCGTCGCCGCTGCCCTGCTGCACGGTGACGCGCGCAATCAGGCTGCGCAGCAGGTCGAGCGCGGGCGTCCGTATCGCCTCATCCTTGAGGCTGTCCGACAGTTCCATGACCTTCTTGCGGTAGAGCTCGGCGAGGCCGGGATGAAGCCGCACCGGATCAGGGGCGGGGGCCTCGAGCTGGGCTTCCAGGGCCGCCTTCTGCGCTTCCAGCTCCTCGAGTTGCTGCAGCAGACCCGGCGTGCGCAACCCGTCGGCAATGGCATCGTAGAGGCCCCGCAGCTTGTCAGTGGTCTGCATCAGCATTTTGGCGGTCTTCTGGCGTGTCGAACTGGCGGCAAACCGTTCTGCATTCGCCGCATTGGTGAAGGCCGAGACGAAGGCCGCGACCGCGTCCGGTTGCATCAGACGCTCGCGCAAGAGCTCAAGGACGGCCTCTTCCAGGACAGGTCGCCGGAACGATTGGGAGGTCTCACAGGTGCCGCGCTTGCGCGCATTGGGGCAGGCCAGATAATCCTTGCCCACGGAGGCCAGGGTGCCGCCACATCTACCGCAGACAAGCTTGCCGGTGAGTAGATGCGGGCCGCGGCGCTTCTCCCAGAACCGGCTTTTCTTGATGCCCTGGACCGCCGGGGTGGCGTCGATCTGGGCCTGCCGCTCCTTCACCGCAGCCCAGAGTGCGTCGCTGACGATGCGCAGCTCGGGCACCTCATGGATCACCCAGTCCTGCTCAGGATTAAGGCGCGAGACACGCTTGCCCGTGACAGGGTCCTTGATGTAGCGCAGCCGGTTCCAGACCAGGCGCCCGATATAGAGCTCGTTGTTCAGAACCCCGGTGCCGCGGGTGCGGTGGCCGCGGATCGTGGTGTCGCACCAAATACCGCCGCGCGGGCCGGGGATGGCCTCGTCGTTGAGGCGACAGGCAATGGCCTTTGGCGGGTAGCCCTCGCTGAATTCATCGAAGATGCGGCGCACGATTGCGGCTTCATCCGCAAGTACCCCGCGCTCCCCCGTGACCGGCATTCCGTCCGCGCCGACCGCAGCAACAAATAGGTCGGTTGAAGGTCTGCAATGGGCCGGATGCCAAAGTTCACTCAGTACATCGAGTCGCTCAAGCGTCTGCCTTAAAGTCTGGCCCGAAGCCCTCACATAGATCTCGGTCGTCTTGAGGTTCGTTTGGCCGAGCAGCGCCTGAACCACGCGGATATCCGCGGGCAGAATCACGTTGCGATCCTTGCGGCCCTTGGCCTGAACGATGCGGATGATCTTCTGTTCCCCGTCGATGTCGCCGACCTTCAGCCGGACGACCTCGCCCGCGCGCATGCCGCAGCCATAGGCCAGCGACAGCATCACGCGCGCCTTCAGGCCGGGTGCCATGGCCAGAAGACGTTTGACCTCATTGCGGCTCAGCACAAGCGGCACCTTCACCGGCTCCTTGAGGTGAAAAACCTCGGCCGCCAGATCATGTCGCCGCAGGGTGACCCGGAGGAGAAACTTCACCCCGGTCATCGTCTGGTTACGGGTGCAGATACTCGTCCCGCTCTCGATCAGATGCCGCTGAAAATCCCTCAAATCATCTGGTGTCGCTGTCTCCGGCGAGCGCCCGAGCCAAGCCGCAAATCGCTTGCAGGCCCGCAAGTGGCTGGTCTGCGACGCCGTTCCGAGGTTGCGTGCCGACATATCCGCAATCATGCGTGCGCGAAGGGGTGCCATCGGTGTGGAATGCTGAATATTCATGGGAAAACCCTCTGTCAATCGAGGCAAAATCACCTCGACCAACAGCACACACCCGACACCAAAACCCGTGCAACAAATCCCTGTTCAGCTCAACGCCCCCCACAAGCGCCCCTATCGCGGAGCGATTTAGTGCACGAGCCCGGCTCAGGCATCCCGCGGCACCGATGCTTGGTGGTGCAGAAACCTGATGAAACTAAGCCATTACCAATATGCCATGTATCAATATCTATCAGGCGGACAGTTCAAAACACTGGAACGAAGGTCTCAAATTTCAGATGGACAAATGATTTGCACATTCCTCTAACGTCGGTAGGCTACATGCAAGAAATATTTTACTTTATGGAGGGCTTGATGCATTTTATGTTATCTTATAACAAATTCAACTATGCGTGTTTTAGCCTAAATGTCTTGTTTGATGATATTCGGGACAACTTCAAAAGCTGCATTCTTTGACGTCAGATATTGGCCTCACCACGATTAAGAGCCTCTCCATTGTTGTGACGTTCATGTTTTTCGGCGGGACGATGCAGGTGACGTCATATTATCAAGAGTTTGGCTTTCGGTTTTCTGACCTGGACATGCAATATCACCATATTCTGTTCCGTGGGATTTCACTGACATTCACAAACTTTTTCGCCTTTGTCGTGGTATTCCTCTGCTTCCTAATGATCATTATCGATTGCTCGGATTATGTTTTTCAAATAAGGGACATGAGGCTGAACCTGGGTAAAGTTCAGGGTCTTGCAATGGCGATTTGCTTCGCACTCATATTTGTGATCGGTTCGCTTGACGGTTTTAGGACAGCTCAGCGTGACAGCTCACCTATCTCCACAACGCTTCGTGAGTTGGTCAAACTCACCAATAACGGCAATGACACACAGGAAATCCTCCAGTATCTTCAACAACCCGACTTTAGTGGCAAAGTCGGACGAATTTTCATTGTTCACCGGGCAAACGAGAGGCTTTCAGTCATAAGCCCTCCCGCGATTGCTGAACCCGGTGCTACTAAGCTGCCCGTTTTTCATATTCCCCTCTCATCAGGAGTAACTTATGTTGACAAAGCATCCAACAATCGCAGCAATTCTTGGCTCTCTCTACTTTAGTTTTTGCGCTGGCGGCGCAGTTGCAGACGAGATCACGAGTAAAAATGGGTCCACCCTGTATGGCAAGATTTCCAGTTTCGATGGCAATAGCATCGTTTTTAACCAAAACTGCGGGCAACAGGGCCATACCATTTCTTGGAACAATATATCTGAGGCGCGCTTATCCGGCGATTGCAAAGCGGCCAAGTCTTGGCGCGGGGGCGGCGATCCTTCGTGTGAAGACCGGAATTCAATGTGGATTGAAGGCACCGGGCTTGTTAGTCTTGAGGTTATGCCAAAGGTGGTGACGGACCTGCAAACAGTTCTTCCGTTCGGTACGGCTACTGAACTCCTCAGCCGAGGTCCCGACAACGTCACCTATCGCGATGTCTGTACTGGCGACATCAAATCGATCCCGACCGGTGATCTGGTGCTCACACCGACTGACGGCTACTGCAAGATCGAATGCCAATAACTTTATCCGGGTTCAATGGAATTCTGTGAATTAAGAACAATGACCTGCCGCTAAGTCAGTTATCGCATCAGCAAGTATTGCTGCATTGGCATCAGGCGGCTTTGTCCGCGAAGCCGACCTTTACCCGCCGAAAATGCTGCAAGTTGGACGAATGGCCGCTCTGGTGAAGCTGCACCGTAGCGCGCGGCCAAAAGGCGAACGGCAGAGCAGGGCCGATCTTTCTCGCGTGATTTCGCTGCAGCTGCGAAATGCTGCGGCTTCTCGCTCGGTAAAATGGGTTCGCTGCTGCCCTCGGATGCGGCGCGCCATCGGTCTCCCGCGGCACCTGAGCAGCGCTAAGGACGGCCTTAACCGCCCATTGGCTTCATGGTTGAGCGCTGCGGTGCAGCTTAACGAAACCGGCTTTATCCCTCGCGCAACATTTTTGAAAGCTGACGGTCGGCTGACCGGACTATGCTGCCGTTCGGCGTCATGCCAAACTACAAGTTGCGCCCGTCTTACAGATGCTTAGCTGCCCATGTTCGATAGAGGTCATGGAAATGGCGCATTGCGTGTTCTGACACACCATGGTTCTCAAGGTCGGTGACGTACCATCCATGCTGGAAGCCGCGCTGACCCATCCCGCGCTGCACATTTTCGCAAAGTGCTTTGTCCTCCTGTGAGACAACTTCCGTAGTCCAGACAGAGCGGAGCCGATCACGATCGGCAGCACCTTCGTCGGTCGGGACCGCAGGTTGCAGCGATACAGTATACCGCGAGGTAATCCCCGGTTCGACCGGATCAAATCGGGATACGTAGAAATTCTGCGTTCCCGGAAACCGGCCGAGCGTGATGTTGGGAAACACCCACCAGAATTCACCGACAAGGACATCATGTTCAAGGTCGAGGGGGAAGGCCAGGTTTTCGGCTTTTTTCTTGGTCGGGGCATTCTGGTAGGTGAAATTCTCAAACAGGGTGAATTGGCTATCTGGGATCGACATCATTTCATTGAACTCAGGATGTGCCATCTGGCAATGGTAACACTCCAGATAGTTGTCGAGCATCACTTTCCAGTTCGCGTTGCAGACATAGGTGTGGCCAAATTCGCTACCGCCTCGATTTGGGACGTAGCTGAGCAAATCAGGGCAAGCCTTCAGCATTTGCGCTTCCAACTCAGCCGCAAATTCATCGAGAGGGGCTGCGGTGTTGCTTGCGTTGATGAAGACGAACCCTGCGAGGGTGTCGATTGCAACGGGGAGTAGGCCGAAATTCTCAAAATCGATTGAGGATCGCGCCATTCCGCGTGCGCCGCGCAAAGCCCCATCCAGACCAAAGGTCCAGGCATGATACGGGCAGGTGATACGGCTCTTGTTCCCCTGACCCTCAACAAGGCGGTGGCCTCGATGCGGGCACACATTGTAAAAAGCCTTCAATGCGCGTTCCAGCGTCCGTACTATAAAATAATCCTGCCCATGCATAGAAAACGTATAGTAGTCGCCGGGTTGGGCCACCTCGGAGATGTGGCAGGCGAATTGCCAAGAATTGTAGAGCAGATGTCGAACCTCGGCATCCATAACACTCTGACTGAGATAATACACAGCCGCCAGAGTCTGGTCAGCCAGCGGTGCTTTAACAACTTCTCGTTTGTTCAAGTGATTCGTGCTCCCGCCACTGCGGCAACGCTAAGCGCCGTTTGCTCTTTTCAAAAGAAAAAATCGATCTCTGACATTTGGTCGGGCGGCAGGTACCTGCTGTAAATCGCGGTAGGTTTGGGCTCAGAGCCGCCTTGCGGCAGCGCGACGTCTTTGGTGCGTGGCATTTTAAGAAGGCAGGCGAACCCGGCCCAGAACGGACCTTCACGACATGATCGACATGCTGCACCGCGGCCCGTCGTTCCGGACATTCGTCACAATTGCAACATCTGGAGTCAGGCCAACTTTCACACGCCGGACAAGGAGCATTTTCAGAACTCATCGTAAGACATCGAGCGCGGTGAGGTCCGGCCGCTGGTCGCCGCGACCTATCACTTGGAACAGATCGCGCAGGCGTAGGAGAGTTACAGCAATAAGAGCCACACGGAGAAGATCGTGCTGACCCGCCGCAATAGGCGCTCAGGCGAGGTCTTTCGCGATCTCGTGGAAGACCGCCATCGCGGCCTTTGCCCGGGCGCTCGGAACGCGCCCGCGTCGGCTGATCGCCCAAAGGTCGAGATGGCGTTGCACCGGCAGTTGCGCTACGCGTAGCCGATCCGCCTCCTTGAAGGCGGCGAGCCCACTGCGCGGCAACAGCGTGTAGCCCACCCCCTCGGCAACCGGCGCGGGGATTTGCCCAATCTGGTTCACCGTCGTCCGCACCTTGAGCCTGTCTGCGCCGGCGTAGTTCTCGGGGAAGTTTTTCGCCAGCAAATCGTCTGCATAGCCTCCGGCATCGGGATGGGAGACCAGCCCGAGCGCGTCGAGGTCTTCAAGACTGCAGGGACTATCGGCGTGCTGTGGCAGAAGCAGGCACAGTTCTTCGCGCCCGAGATGCACGGCCTCGATCCGAGGATGCCCGGGGTCCCGGCCCATGATGCCGAGGTCGAATTCGGCCTCCAGGATGCCCGCCAGAACCCGCCGCTGAGGCGCGGCCATGACATGGATCGCCAGATGCGGAGCAGCGCGCATCATCGCGATGGCACGCGGGTAGTAGAGCATTGCGAAGCTGCCTGAACAGGCGATGCTCAACGTACCTCTTTCTGGATCGTCCCGTGTCAGAGCATCTTGTAAGTGCCGCTCTTGGACGCGCCGAGACAGGCCGAGATTACGCAGGGCCTCGCCTGCTGCGGTCAGGGTGAAGCTCTTGCCGTCCTGCGCGATCAGCGGCTGGCCGACCTGCTGCTCCAGCTTGCGCAGGTGCTGCGAGACCCCCGGCTGCGTCATGTTCAGCCGCTGCGCCGCGCGGGTGAAATGGCCCTCTTCGGCCAGCACGGTAAAGGTCTCGATCCAAGTGGCATTCAGCATGGGTTCATAGCGTTTCGTTTGGATTTCGATGATAAATGATAATTTCACGAACGGGGTCGTGCTGTCTACATTCCTGTCAGACGCAAACTTCAGGAGACGCAACATGACACCGCGCATCTTTTCCCACATCGGCCTCTCGGTCCCAGATCTCGACGCCGCCGTGCAATTCTACTCCGAGATCATGGGCTTCTACGTGCTCATGCAGCCCAGTGAAGTCACTGAGGATGACACCGCAATCGGCGTGATGTGTACCGACGTCTTCGGCCCCGGCTGGGAGCGGCTTCGTATAGCGCACCTGTCCACTGGCGACGGCATCGGGATCGAGCTTTTCGAATTCGCGGGCAACCGCGCCCCGGAGGACAACTTCGCCTATCGTCGCCACGGCACCTTTCACTTCGCGATTCAGGACCCCGACCTCGAGGGCCTGCTGGATAGGATCGTCGCGGCAGGTGGCAAGCAGCGGATGCCCGTGCGCGAATACTTCCCGGGCGAGAAGCCCTATCGGATGGTCTACGTCGAGGACCCCTTCGGCACCGTCTTCGAGCTCTACAGCCATAGCTACGAGCTGACCTATTCCGCTGGGGCCTATGTCTAAATGGATCAGGCTGCGCAGCAGGTCCAGCGCCGGTGTCCGCAGCTCCTCTACCCGAAGACTATCCGAGAACGCACTGACCTTCTTGCGGTAGAGTTTTGCGAGGCCGGGATGGAGCCCTACCGGATTAGGGGCGGGGGCCTCGAGCTGGGCTTCCAGGGCCGCCTTGTGCGCTTCCAGCTCCTTGAGTTGCTGCCATGCTTCGCTACTCAGCTTTAGTCGGTAGGTGAAGCAATCGCGCAAGCGTCCTGATCCGTCAACCTGACCGCGTCGGTATGCGTAATATCAGCAGCTGGGGGGAATGGCAAAAGTCCGCGCAGCTGACATAGGTCGGGTTACAGCAAGCGGCGGGAACCAAAGACAACGCCCTAAACTGGACGGGTGCTTCCCATGAACCTACAGATGGTGACATCTTCCGTTAGAGGCTGGTAGGGAGCGCATTCGATGACAGACTTATCAGATTGGGTCGAGCGCCCACGGCCCACGCGCATCACGCTGGAAGGACGATATGTGCGGCTCGAACCTCTTCGGTCTGCCCACGCAGACACATTGTTCATGGCGGCTTCGGCGCCGGGTGCGGAAGACCGATTTCGCTGGCTTCCCGAGCGACCACCGAACCGCGTAGAGTTCGATGTGTGGCTGGAAGGCGCATCCGCGTCGACCGATCCCCTGTTTTTCGCCGTGATCGAAAAGGCGAGTGGCCGCGCCGAAGGGCGGCAAGCCTTGATGCGCATCGACACGGCCAATGGCGTGGCCGAGATCGGCAACATCATGTGGGGTGCAGCATTGCAGCGGACCCGAATGGCGACCGAGGCCTTCTACCTTTTCGCAGATCGCGTATTCCGCCTCGGATATCGGCGTTTCGAATGGAAATGCAATGATTTGAACGGCCCGTCAAAACGCGCGGCCAAGCGGTTTGGCTTCCGACCGGAGGGGGTGTTCCGCCAGCACATGGTCGTGAAGAACGCCAACCGCGACACGGCTTGGTTCGCGATGACAGACGGGGACTGGCAGCGGATGAAGCCTATCTACGAGAACTGGCTGTCGCCCGAGAATTTCGATGTTCAGGGGCGGCAGCGTAAGGTCTTGCAGGTCTGACCCGCGGGCAGCGTTTTCTAGATGCGCCAATGCCCCTCAATCCACTGAGGGGACATCCAGCTTGCAGATTCTCAAAGGTTTCTTAGGGAACTTCGACACGACATGTCTTCGCAGCCTCAAGAGGCTTCGGCACAGACTGCACCATGTGGTGTGAAGTGCTGGCCGCTGAGCCTGTCGTCGCCGGAATAGGGCCCAAGTGTAGGTTCGAAGAAAAGCGCACCGACAACCGTTCCGTTTGAACTGCCGAAATAGGGCCGACGCGCGTTCAATCAGGCCGTCTTCGACGTTTTTGGATTACCAGCTTGATCTTGCGTCAGCCGGGCTGCGCGCAGTCTAGCGGTCTTTTCCAATCGCTGGCTGGTTTCCTTGTCGATGATTTCGATCGCTGCAGCGGTCGTGCGCTCGGCGATCGTCTCGCGCTTCGTAGGTTCTTGAAGGGGTTTTGGAACTGTCATCTCATTTTCTCTTCTCTGGCGCCAAAAGCGCCCTACGCAGCTTCGAAATTGGAGCGCGCTCTTCAAATCACCTAGCCCGAGGGACACGAAAGGAAACGTATCTTGCTTGCCAGCGCAGGACTGGTCGGCAACTAACTTCGACCCAGACATTCGGTGAGAGCACTTTAAGGGAATGCAACGTCTTGACGGTGAAATGTCCTGAATGGCTTTGGTTTCCTTCGCGGGGTGCCATCGTAAACAGGGTCGTCAATCCCTATATAGGTGGTACCGATGCTACGCATCCCGGTTCGATATGAACGGGGAGCTGACGTCGGCCAATCAAAGGATCGATGACATGTCCTTCAAGGACCTTACCGCCAGGGCTGCGGCCGCAATGAAGCCAAAGCCTGCGGATGTTGCGAAGACTCCTGCCAAAGAAAACGAGACCAAGGCTGTCGGCAAGGAAGCGCCAGCGAAACCCAAGATATCTTGAGACGTACCCAGGCCCCGCGCCCCATTCCCAAGGGGCGCGCGGCCCGCCACAGCAATATGCGAGGACCATGCCAATGGAGAATCTGACGAGCAAGACCATCGCCGTTTTCGCCCGACCGTTCACCGTTCCTGGCCTTTCCGAGATGCTCCCGGCGGGAGAGTACGAGATCGAAACGGAGTTGGTTTCACCTCCGGATCAACAGGATTCCGAGGCCTGGAAAGCCTCGGTCCTGATGAAGCTTCACCCGCAGATATCGCATCCCGGACTTGCGCGGACTCTGACCGTTTCTCTGGCCGACTTGGACCTTGCACGCGCCAGGGACAAGCTGACGGGCAGGGCGTTGTCCGACTTTTTTCTCGAAGGAATGCTGGCTGATCCAATGATATGCCTCGTGATGGAGGCCGATGGCGTCTCCGCGGCGCATCTGCGACATCTCTACTCAGGGAGCGGGATACCTAGACCCCATGATCGCCGTGTGAGCTGACTGGCTCGGCGGCCTCTCCCGCGGCATTCTCCGTTCGAGGGTTGCGTC
>NZ_JBHUMP010000036.1:0-11229 GCF_042685005.1 Sulfitobacter aestuarii
TCTTCCGGTTTACATATCCTCGCGCCGGACATCGCTGCCCCGCGCCTCCTCCGGGGTCAACTTGTCGAACCGCCCGGCACCGCGATAGACCCAGCTTCGGCCGATGCTGGTGGCGAGATAATCATCCGAGAAATTGCTGCGGATCTCCGCCTGCGGATGGGCGCCGAGCACCATCGCCTTCATTCCGATCAGATAGAGCACGAGCCCGAGCGGGAAGCCGATGAGGAAGGCGTATTGCGAGAACCACGCCGCCACGCCGCCCGCCACGACCCAGGCGATCAACCCGGCCGGGTTGAACCCGCCCGCATAGTAGAACTGCCCCTCCATGCGGAACAGGTCCGGCACGTTGAGACGGCGGCGGCGCAGCAGGTAGTAATCGGCCACCATGATGCCGCCGATCGCCGAGAGGAAGGCACCGTAATAGCCGAGGAACACGAAGAGGTTGTTGAGGATCTCCCAGGGAAAGCAGATCGTCCCGACGATCCCGGCCAAGACCACCGCGATCCGGTAGTTGATCAGCCGTGGCGCGAGGTTGACGAAGGTGAGCGCCGAGGGGATCAGGTTGGCCGAGTTGTTGGTCGACCATTGGGCCAGCACCACCAGCGCCAGCAGCAGCACAAGCGACAGCCCTTCGCCCTGTGCCTGGATGACCTCGACCGGGTTCCAGTTGCCCGCCGCGATGAAGGACACCGCCCCGAGCCCGGCGATCAGCGCCTGTGTCACCGGCAGGGCCACGAGCTGCGCCAGGAAGATGTTGCGATTGCGGCTGAAGAATCCGCGCTGGCCCGGTGCCACCTTGATGAAGCGGGTCAGGTTCGGGATGTCGATTGCCAGGGTCGACCAGAATCCCATATTGGCGATGAACAGCACCAGCAGGCTCATCTCGCCGGTGGCCTGATAGGTCCAGAGGTTGATGCCTTGCGTCGCGGCCACGCCTTCGAGGGTGAAATACATCCACACCGAAATCGCGATGATCGCGGGCGCGGCCAGCGAGGCCAGGCGCTCCACCGATTTGATGCCCGAAGCGGTGTTCGCGACCTGCAGGATGGCGAACAGCACGTACCAGACAAACCAATTGTCGAAACCGAGGAAATACTGGCCGATCCCGTTGAGCGCCAGCGCGCCGAGATAGGTCTGGATGCCGAACCACATCGCCGCCACCACCCCGCGCGAGACCGCCGGAAGATGGGTGCCATGGACACCGAAGGGCGCGCGCAGATAAACGGCGAAGGTCAGCCCGTGTTCGGTGCCGATATCCGCGGTGAGCAACATGAACAGCCCAATCGTCAGATTGGCCAGCGCGATGGTGATGATGACCGTCGAAAGCGACACGCCGCCACCGACGCCCGCCGCACCGAGCGAATAGGTCGCGATGATTACTGCAATTCCGACCCAGATCCAGGCATAGCCGAGCATGCCGATCGGCCTTTGGCCGAGCCCGGTCGGCAAGATAGATTCCTCGACCAGGGCTTCACGCTGCGGCGTCGCTCTGCCGACTTGTTCCGTCGTGGACATGTTACATTCCTCCCTTTTGTTGTTTCCGGCCCGATGAAGAAGGGCGCCCTGCAACAGGCGCCCCTTCATCTTGTCACTGCTTTTTGCGCAGCTTTTCGCGTTGGCGGTTGGTTGCTTCGAGATCCACCGTTTCCTCCGCAAGGTCAATGATGACCCCATAGGCGTCCCGCGCCTGATCGAGCGGCACGAAACCGTCGAGCACGTCTTCGAGCACCTTCTGCGCGGGCCGGTTCAGCGGATCACCGAAACCGCCCCCATTGGGGCTGTAATAGGCCATGACATCATTGGCCCTGACCTCGAGACCGGAGAATTTCGAATGCATCTCCTGGGCCGGGTCGTCCGGTGCGTCCGTGTTATAGAGCAGGCATTTGCCGACCTCGCCGTCATGGCCGCCGAAGATCCCCCAGGGCGCTTCGGTATGTCGCTCGCTTTCATGGGTGATGAAACCTGGCGTCAGCACCCGCTGCGCCTTGACCACGCCGATACCGCCGCGGAACTCCCCGGCCCCGGGCGGCACGTCGTCACGCAGCTCGTAACGGTCGCAGATCATCGGAATATGCATCGCCAGATCTTCGAGCGGGTTGTTGCGGGTGTTGGCCATCAGGTTGTCGATGGCATCCGGCCCGTCCGAGCGCGGCCGCCCGCCATAGGCGCCCTCGTTGACCTCCAGAAACACCCAGTATTCGCCCGAGGGCCGCACCCCTGAATAGGCGGCGAAGGAGATCGAGGCGGAGCTCCCGGCGATCACCTGTTCGGGCAGCACCGGCGCCAATGCGCGGATGATCAGGTCGATCATCCGGTTGCATTGGGTGAAACGCGCCTCGGCCGAGGCCGGCGCCCTCGGGTTGAAGATCGACCCGAGCGGCGCCGTGACCTTGACGGGGCGGAACGAGCCCTCGTTTGATGGTACCCTGATATCCGACGTCGCGGTGTCGAGCAGCAGCTTGCGGAAGGCGGCATAGGCGGCGACCTTGGTCGAACCTTCAAAGGGCACGTTATAGGCGGTGGGCGTCTGATCCGCCGAGCCGGTCAGATCCACCTCGACCTCGTCGCCGCTGACCCGCACCGTCACCTTCACCTTGAGCTGCCGGTCGCGGTTGCGCCCGTCGTCATCGAGCCAGCCTTCGGCGACATATTCGCCGTCGGGAATCTCCGTGAGCCGCTGCCGGGTCATACGTTCGGAATAGGCCATGAGCTGGTTCGCCGCGCCGAAGACGACCTCCTCGCCGTATTTCTCGATCAATTCAACGAAACGCCTGGCCCCGAGCCGTGCCGAGGCGACCTGCGCCTCGATATCGCTGACCAGCTGCTGTGCCGCGCGGCTGTTGTTGCGGATGAAATTCCACATCGCCGTATTGGCCCGACCCTTGCGGTAGAGCTTCACCCCGGCCAGCAACATGCCTTCGGCATAGACATCCGGCACGTCGATGATCAGCCCCGGCGTTGCCGCGCCGATATCCACGTGATGCGCGGTATTGCCCGCGAAACCGACCAGTCGGCCCTCGTAGAAGACCGGCACCACGATTGCCAGATCGGGCGTATGCGAGGCGCCGTGATAGGGGTGGTTATGCACCACCACATCGCCCTCGTACCATTCGCCATCCTCCAGCGTCTCCTCGATGCCGCGCAGATAGCCGGGGATCGAGCCGATATGCATCGGGGTCGATTCACTCTCGCAGAGCGTGTTGTAATCGGTATCGAAAAGCCCGGCGCCGAGATCCTGGCTTTCGCGGATGATCGAGGAGAAGGACATGCGGTAGAGCACATGGCCCATCTCCTCTGCGATGGTCTCGAAGGAGCCGCGGATCACCTGCAGGGTGATCGGATCGACCTCCTGCGCGGCGACGGTTTTTGTCATGACATTCATGTTGTTCTCTCCCTGTCTCACACGGCGCCGAGCGGGCGGATGCGTGTATTGCCATGCGCCAGCGTCTCGGCCGCATAGCCGGGGGGCACGAGCGTGGTGGAATTGTGCTGGATCAGGATGGCCGGCCCGTTCACCACATCCCCGGCAAACAGCTTGCCGCGATCATAGCGCGGAGTTTCCAGCGTCTGGCCATCATCGAATGTCGTGGTGCGCACGAACATCAGCGCCCGGTCGGGGCTTGAGCCATCGGTGGGGGCGACTTTCGGGATCTCGATCTTGCGGGCCTTGGCGGTGGCGATGGCGCGCAGGGTGATGAGCTCCACCTCCGCCTCGCGATAGCTGTAGCCGTAATCGAGATGGTGCTGATCATGGAATGAATCGGTGATCGCACTGACATTGTCGTCGCTCACCGGCCCCTCCGGCATGCTGGCGCGCAGCTCGAAGCCCTGACCGTGATAACGGCATTCCGCAATCACCTCGACATGCTGTTCGGCCCGGGCAATGCCGTCGGCGTCAAGCTCGGCCGCGACGCGCTCGCGCAGGGCGCTCACCGCTGCGTTGATACGGTCGAATTCCGCGCTGCCGGCGGCTCTGAGCTCGATCACCAGCGCCTCGGTATGCTCATATTGCAGATCGGTTTTCAGCAGGCCGACCGCGGCGGTGATCCCCGGAGCCACCGGCACGATCACCTCCTTGGCCGAGACCGCCTCGGCCAGAGCCACGCCGTGCAGCGGACCGGCGCCCCCGAAGGGCATGATCGAAAATTCCCGCGGATCGACCCCGCGTGCAACGGAGTTGGAGCGGATCGCCAGCGCCATGTTGGAATTGATGATCCTGATGATCCCCAGCGCGGCCTCCGTCACGCTCATGCCAAGCGGCTTGGCGATCATTTCCTCGACCGCCTTGCGCGACAGCTCGGCGTCGAGCTGCAGGTCGCCGCCAAGCGCCATGTCAGGATCAAGCCGCCCCAACACGATCTGTGCATCGGTGACGGTGGGCTCGGTGCCGCCGCGCCCGTAGCAGGCCGGGCCCGGCTCCGATCCTGCCGAACGCGGCCCGACATTGAAGCCGCCTGCCTCATCGACATAGGCGACCGAACCGCCCCCCGCACCGATGGTCACGAGATCGATCATCGGGGTCAGCACCGGATGGCCCGAGACATAGGTGTCGCGCGGGTTCATGATCTTGATCTGATGGTCCGGAATGGTGCTGATATCGGCCGAGGTGCCGCCGATATCGACGGTGATCACATTGCCGGTGCCGACCATCTCGCCTTCCGAGGCGCCGCCGATAACGCCGCCCGCAGGTCCTGACATCAGGATACGGACGGGGCGCTTGGCGCAGGCCTCGACGGTGGAGACACCGCCGTTGGACTGGATGATCCGCAGCTTCGAGCCGACCCCGGCCTCGCGCAGCTTGGCCTCGAGATCGCGCAGGTAGAACGCGGTCTTGGGCCCCACATAGGAATTCATCGCCGCGGTCGAGAAACGCTCGTATTCGCGCATCACATTGGCCACTTCCGAAGACAGGGTGACATAGGCACCCGGCATTTCCTCGAGCACGATCTCGCGGGCGCGCTGCTCATGGGCGTCGTTGAGGAAGGCGAACATGAAGCCGATCACCACCGAGTCGATCCCGCGCTTGCGAAACAGCGCGCAGGCATCGCGCACCGCCTGCTCGTCGAGCGGCGTTTCGATCTCGCCGGTCGGCGGCAGGATGCGTTCGCTCACGGCAATGCGGTTGCGCCGCTTGACCAGCGGCTGGCTCTGCCACGGCACGTCGAAATGCAGCGAGAAATTATGCGGCCGCTTGTGCCGCCCGATATGCAGGATGTCGCGGAACCCCTCCGAGGTGATCATCCCGCATTCCGAGCCATTGTGCTCGATGGTGATGTTCGTCGCCGTGGTGGTCCCGTGTACGATGGTCTCGACCTCGCCGGGCTCGATCCCGGCCATGGCGCAGATCCCCTGCACCCCCTCGACCACCCCGATGGACTGGTTCTTCAGGGTCGTGGGGACCTTGTGATAGAACACCCCCGCCCCGGTTTCGAGAACGAGATCGGTATTCGTCCCCCCGACATCGACGCCAATTCTGGCCATGTTATCCTCCTCCCAGTTGAATGAACGAAGGCGCCACGTTGCCGCGGCGCCCTCTGTTCCTCTTATTCCGCCGCCTTGGCGTGCGATCCAAGGCCATCGATATAGGCCACGCATTCATCCACCGATTTCACGTCGCCGAACTTCGCGTCGATATCGAAAAGGTTCCACGCAACGGCGCCGGGCACCCTGTCGCCGATCGCCTCGCGCACCGCGATCGGGCGGAAGCCGTCGGCGATGCCGTCGCAGACGGTCTGACGCACGCAGGCGCAGGCGGTCACGCCGGTGACCAGGATCGTATCGACATTGTTGGCCCGCAGGATCCCCGCCAGCTCGGTGCCGTGGAAGGAAGAGGCGCGTTTCTTCAGCAGCGTGTATTCCCCCTGCACCGGTGCGATGCGGCTGTCGATCGCCCAGAGATCCTTGTCCGCCAGATCCACCACATCCACGGGGATCTTGTCATGCCACAGGCCCATGTCGGTAAAAGGCGCGTTGCGATCGGTGATCTCATAGGCGGTGGTGACATGCACGACCGGCAGGTTCTGCGCGCGGAAGGCCTTCAGCAGCTTCTGCATCGAGGGGATGATCTCGTTGTCCATCTTCTCCTGATCGCAGGTGAAGGGATTGCCGGGCCGTGTCCAGGCATTGGCAAGGTCCACGCTGACCAGCGCCGGGCGCTTGCCAAAGCCGACGCGCCGCTGGAATCCGCGTTCCTGATACAGCTTGGTTGATGCATCGAACGCGGCTTGCAGCATTTGATCCAGGTACTTGTTGTCGATGTCGCTCATGGGACCTCCATATCCTCAGACAAGGTAGTAAACGTGTTCTGTCAGTAACTTCCGGGGCCATGGCGTCATGCCCTCGATTCCGACTGACCTGATCATGCGCCGGTCCGGACGTAGAAAGAATTGACGATGGGTCAATTATTGATGCACGCTCAACATCAAATCGGCTAGCCCCTGAAACGAAAGGCAAAACATGCCTGCTCTGCCCGAATTGTCGCTGCTTCATTCTTTCGTCACCGTGGCCCAGGAGCTCAATTTCCGCCGCAGCGCCGAGCGGCTGGCGATCGACCAATCGGCGCTCAGCCGTCGTATCCAGAAGCTCGAAGCCAATCTCGGCTATCAACTCTTCGAACGCACGACCCGCGAGGTGCTCCTGACCCCGGCAGGGCAGCTGTATTTCCGCCGGGCGACCAGCATCCTCGCCGATTGCGCCAGATCCATCACCGAGGCGCGCAGCGTCGCCGAGGGGCGTACCGGCCGGGTCAGGATCGGCTACATGGCCTTTGCCGCGACCGAATTGATGCCCCAGGCGGTGATGCGTTTCGGCGCGAAACACCCTGACGTGGCGCTCGAACTGCAATACATGCGCACCCAGGGGCAGAAACTGGCACTGGCCAACGACGAGATCGATGTCGGCTTCATGATCGGCCCCTATGAGAATTCCGACTGCCACAGCCTGCTGCTGGCGACCGAACGGCTCTACGTCGTCATGCCGCGCGGCCATCCGCTGCTGCGCAAGCACCAGCTCGACCCCGGCGACATCGCCAGCAGTGACCTGATCCTCGGTGACATGACCGAATGGGGCGAATACCGCTACAGGCTCGACGATCTCTTCAATCAGGTGGGCATTGCCCTGCAGCCCAAGCTTGAAGCGTCCAACACATTGGCCCTCATCGGGCTGGTTTCAGCCGGGCTTGGCGTGACCGTCTATCCCGAAAGCCTGATCGGTTTCCTCGGCCGCAATGTCGAGGTGCGGCCGATCTTCGAGGAAACCTTCCGCAGCCGCACGGTGCTGGTCTGGAAGCGCACGAACCGATCCCGCGCCCTGCTGCAATTCGTCGATGTCGCCAAGCGCCGCGGCGTCTCGCGCTGAGCGGAGCGGCAGGGGAGACGGGTTGCTCCGGGGCGGGGAATGGGGGCTTATGGCAATCGGCTCCAACCAGGCTTTGCGAGGCCCCGGAGCGCAGCTTTTTGCCCGGGCGGCTTTCGTGCTATCTTCATTCTCGAACTTGTCACAGGAGCATTGCCATGCCGTATTTCGGAAAATACGACAGCCCCGAGGAAATCGTGCGGGACGAAACGCTGGACCGCGAGCGCAAGATCGAACTGCTCGAGCAATGGCGCGACGATAAGAAAGCCTATATGCGCGCCTCGGATGAGGGGATGGAGGGCACTGACCGGACAGAGCTTCTGCGCAAGATCAAATCGGCCCTTCGCGCGCTGGAGGATCCCGCACCTCAATAACGACCAAGCGGCACGCGGCAGCCTTATCTTTGCCGGATGGCCCGGCTCAAGCTTGAAAAGCTCCGGGGCAGAGCCGATATCAATAGCATGATGATCCGCTTTCATAAGAGGGTCCTGCCGATCGCAGGACGTCTGCTGAACCGCCGGTAGCCCGGGGCGGGCGGGCCTTTTGGTCTGTCCACGCCTCGGGGGTTTCTGACTTCACTTCAATCAGCCGAACCGAACGACCACGCTTTGCGGTGGCCTGAAGCCATGCAGCTTCAGCGACGTATCGCAAGCATCGTTCCGGCACCGGTATCACTGCCTGGAGGATGAAATGACCATCTATATCACCCGCAAAATGCTAGCCGACTTCGCCCGGGGAAGCGCTCGTGTCGAGCCGTTCGGCGTGTTCTACCAACTGGGTCGGTCGATCGCGCGTTACGGACTACGCCGCCGCGCGATTGCCGAGCTGGAAGCGATGGACGATGCCACGTTGCGGGATATCGGTATCTACCGCGGCGATATTCGGCGCGTTGTGGACGGGTTGAGTGACGCGGATCTCGGATTGCGCCGCCCGCGCCAGTCGTCGCAGGAAATTGCCGGAAAGCCGAAGCTCGCGGCTGGTCAGAACGTCTCGCCCGCCTAGCTCATCCTCATGAACCGACGCCAAACGCGAACGGCACCCCTCGCACCGGTCCTTGCGCCGGGCGAGGGGAATTGCCTTTCACACGTGTCATCACGCCAATAATCAGGAGTTTTCCATGTCATCATCAAGTTCCGAGACAGCCCGCGCGAGCATTTCCAATGTCGCGTCAGTGGCAGACGCCCTTTCCGAGGCGCTGGCCGCCACCTACCGGCTGGTTCTGAAATCCCACATGTATCATTGGAACGTGACCGGGCCGCATTTCCTCACCGTGCATGAGCTCACCGAGGCGCAATATACGGACATGTTTGCCGCCGCCGACGTGCTGGCCGAGCGTATCCGGGCCTTGGGCAAACCAGCGGCGATCGAGCCCGCCCATCTGGCCGCCCGGTCAGAGGGACGTGATGCGGACGTGTCGCTCTCCGCCGAAGAGATGCTGCGCGATCTGCTGTCCGATCACGAGCGTCTCGCGGCCCGGATGCGCGCGCTCGTCGGCACGGCGGAGGCTGCCGAAGACCCCGTCACCGCCGATCTCGCCACCACCAGGGCGGATTTCCATGAAAAGGCCGCCTGGATGCTGCGCGCCACGGCGGGCTAAGGTCATGTCCGGGGCGCGCTGGCCTGTCCGGCGCGCCCCGGATTCAAGCTTTCAGGATCATCGTGGCGATGGAGAAATAGATCACCACCCCGGTTGCATCGGCAATCGTCGTGACCAGCGGCCCGCTTGCGGTCGCCGGGTCCAGCCGCAACCGGCTCAGCAGGAAGGGCAGCGACATACCGACAAGGCTGCCGATCAATACCACGATGAACATCGTTAGCCCCACCGTCAGGGCCACATCGACTCCGCCGCGCCAGGCGCCGACCGGGAAAACCACTGCCGCCATCGTTGCGCCAAGCGCCGCTGCTACGGCCAATTCCCGCAGGATCAGATCGCGCCAGTCCTTCATTTCCACATCCCCGGTCGCCAATGCACGCACCATCAGCGTCGCCGATTGCGATCCGGCATTGCCGCTGCTGTCGATCAGCAGGGGCAGGAAGAACACGAGCGACACATACGCCAGGATCATATCTTCGAAATGGGCGATACCGGCACCGGAGAAGAGGTTGCCTATGACCAGAAGCGCGAGCCAAACGATACGGCGTGAGTATAGCATCCCGATCCCGGCCTGCCGCATGGTCTGTTTGAACGGCAAAACATGGGAAATCTTCTGGAAATCCTCGGTCGCTTCGTCCTGCATCACGTCGGCGGCGTCATCATGGGTGACGATGCCGACCAGGCGGCCATCGCCGTCCACCACCGGGATCGCCAGCAGATCGTAATGCGCGATACGCCGCGCCACTTCTTCCTGATCCGTGTCAATCGACACCGATACCGGGTCCTGCCCCATCAGATCCCTGACGAGAGTATGCTCCGACGCAAGGATCAGGGCGTGCAGCCGCACCGAGCCGGTCAAGCGGCCAGTCTCGTCAACGACATATGATCGGTAAATGGTTTCCGACCCGCCTGCCTGCCGCCGCAGCGCCTCGATCGCTTCGGCCGCTGTCATGGCACCATCCAGCACCGCGTAATCCGAGGTCATGATCGCCCCGGCGCTTTCCTCGGCATGGATCGCAAGCCGTTCGATATCGCGGCTGACCTCGGGCGGAAGGTCACGGATCAGCCGCCTTTGCTCATCCGGGCCGAGACGCTGAAACAGGTCAACCCGGTCATCGGACTGCATCAGGGCGACAATGCCGACCAGCTCCTGAGGGGGGATGAGCGTCGCAAGCGCATTCTGATCATCCGGTGAGAATTCGCCAAAGATCTCGGCCCGCTGCTGGGGCGACATCGCGGCGAGGTGCTGCCATGCCTCGTTCGCGGGCAGACGGGCAAGCCATAATGCCAGGTCGACGGGTCGCGTTTGCCGAAAGAACCGATCGAGCGCTTCGGGACTCGGGTCGTTGGGCGAAGGCTGGAGATTTGGTGACATAGACTGGCCTTTTTAACAAGGTCTCATGGTTTCTGACGGCTTTAGGCTATCATATCGATGCGGAACTCAAGCTCGGCGTCGCTCCCTGACACATGATGCCAGGCCCTGTCATCGCATCGGGATCTCGCAGCCGCCGGGCCGCTCATGGGAAAAATCTCGCTTTCTCTCATTCCGACGTGACTCTGAACTGCCGGTTTGCAACTATCTTTCGAGAACAGCTTACATATTCGGAGGGCACGAATGTTACTGAGCATGCACGAACAAGAGCGCCTTATGGTCTATACGGCCGGGAAGCTCGCGCTGGAGCGCAAAGAGCGCGGCCTGAAACTCAATTTGCCTGAAGCGACAGCGCTGTTGACGTCCTATCTTCTCGAAGGGGCGCGTGACGGGGAGACGGTGACGGATCTCATGGAATCCGGCCGCAATGTTCTCAGCCGCGATGACGTGATGGAAGGGGTGCCCGAGATGATCGCGCAGATTCAGGTCGAGGCGACGTTCCCCGACGGCACCAAACTCGTCACAGTGATGGAGCCGATCAGATGACCAAGAAACCTAACCCCTTTGCAAAACTTGTTTCGGAAGACGCCGATCCCGACCGCCCCATGCATGCCACCGACGATCCCGGGCGCGATTACGATCAGTCCAGCGCCGAGTCCGAAGAGCGCACGAAGTCGTCCGGCCCGAGCGGACTGAGCGAGCCCCGCAGGCCCGGCGGCGGCACGCGGCAGGCGCCGCGCCGACAGACGGAAGAGCCGCTCAGCCCCGATGAAGATCCGATCATCCCGGGCGAGATCCTCTATGCGGACGAGGATGTCATTATCAACGAAGGGCTAGACCCCATGATCGCCGTGTGAGCTGACTGGCTCGGCGGCCTCTCCCGCGGCATTCTCCGTTCGAGGGTTGCGTC
>NZ_JBHUMP010000037.1:0-10597 GCF_042685005.1 Sulfitobacter aestuarii
ATCCAGTCCAACAATCAATAGGGTCCAATGAACCCATCATGATGACAGACGGAAGGTGGCAGGCAGGAAACGCTTACCGATGATCGAGGTGCGTTCGTAGAGCTTGCTGATCAGGTGGAACAGGAGCTGGCCGCCGGTCTGGGCGAACGGAAGGTAGCCGAGTTCATCGAGGATCAGGAAGTCCAAGCGCGATATCAAATCGGCGGTTCGGCCCTGACGCTCGGCGCGGGCTTCGGCGTCCAATTTGTTCACCAGATCGACGACATTGAAGAACCGCCCGCGCCGCCCGGCTCGGATGCAAGCCCTGGCGATGCTGACGGCGAGATGGGTTTTGCCCGTTCCGGTGCCGCCGATCAGGACCAGGTTGCGCTGATGATCAAGGAAGTCTCCGGTGGCCAGATCAAGGATCAGGGTCTCATTGACTTCGGCGGCCTCGAAGTCGAACTCTTCCAGCTCCTTGGCCAGGGGCAGCTTGGCGATGGTCATCTGGTATTTGATCGACCGGGCCTGCTTCTCCGAGATCTCAGCCGTCAGCAAATCGCCGATGATCTGCTGGGGTTCATGCTGCCGTTTGACTGCGGTGGTCAGAATCTCGTCATAGGCGGCTCTCATCCCGTAGAGCTTCAGCTTTCCCATCGCGTCGAGCACATCTGAGCGTTCCATCTGTCTGTCTCCTCAAGCTGTCATATCGGTCGCAATTAGCCGTGGGTTCGCAGTTCAGCCGCAGCGCGTCCGGTGTGGTGATTGTCAGGGGTGGCGGCGGTTCCCGGTGGCGGGCCAGGATGTTCAGCACGACGCCCGCCGAATGGACGTTGTGGGACAGCGCCTCGGTACAAGCGGCTTCTACCGCATCGATGCCATCCGTCAGCACAGCGCTCAGGATCTCGACCATCTGGCGGTCGCCGCCGGGCTGGCGTTCCAGCTTGCGCTGCACCCGGCGGATCGCGGTCGGCAAGTCCCACTCCTTGAATGGCGCACCGTTACGAAGGGCGCCGGGCTTGCGGGCCAGAACGGGTATGTAATGCAGGGGATCGTAGACGGTGTTGTCGCGCCCGAAAGCACGCGCGTGGCGACCGACGATTTGGCCATCCTGCCAGCATTCCAGCCGATCAGCGTAGGCACGTATCTCCACCGGACGCCCTACAGCACGGGCATCGACCGAGTATCTGTTTTTGTCAAACCGCACGAGGCAGGTCTTGGACACAGACACCGGAACCGCGTGGAACCCGTCGAAGGGGCCGACATAGGGGATCAGGCTCGGGCGCTCTTCCTCGAACACCTCCCAGATCGTCTTGTCCCGCATCTCCGGATGCGGGTTTGCCCGGGCATAGGCCAGGCATCGGTCCTCCAGCCAGCTGTTCAACTCGGCATAGGATTTGAATTTCGGACGCGGCACAAAGAACCGCCGCCTCATCACGCCCACCTGGTTCTCTATCTGGCCTTTCTCCCAGCCCGAGGCAGGCGTGCAGGCCACCGGATCGACCAGATAATGCCCACACATCTGCTGGAACCGCCGATTGTAGGCGCGGTCCTTGCCGACAAGGATCGTGTCCACCGCCGTCTTCATATTGTCGTAAATCCCGCGGGCACATGCCCCACCGAAGAAGGCAAACGCTTTGTCATGGGCGTCGAACACCATCTCCTGCGTCTCACGCGGATAGGCCCGGACATACGGCATCCGGCTGTGGCACAGGCGAACATGGGCAACCTTGATGGTCGTGGTCACGCCATCAATCACGACAACCTCATGGCTCCAGTCGAATTGGTAGGCCTCACCGGGATCGAAACTGAGCGGGACATAGGCGCTGGCCGAGGCTTCTTGTGCCGCCTTCGACCAACTGGAGGCGTAGCGCCGCACTGCATCATAGCCCCCGCCATGGCCGCGGTTGCGCAGTTCCTCATAGATCCGGATGAGCGTCAGGCGTTCCCGCCTCGGACGCCGGGCATTCTCGGCCAGCATCGCATCCAATTCTGACCGCCAGGGATCGATCTTAGGCCGAGGCTGCGTCGTGCGATCATAGGTGAACTCGGTGGCGCCAGATCGGATGACTTTACGCACCGTATTGCGGGATAATCGCAGCTCACGGCAAATCTGCTTGATCGACTTGCCTTCGATGAAATGCGCACGCCTGATCTTCGCGATCGTCTCCACAACCAACATCCCCTGACTGCTCCCTCATGCTTTTGAGGAAGCTTCTGATCAGAATTATCAGGGGGGTCACTTTTGGACGCCGATTACCCCAATACGGGGGTCAATTTTGCATGCCGATCCACACGCATGGATCGGCTTCTTGCGGTTAATTACCCATGACACAGATCCAGCACCGACTTTAGTGCGGGTCCAAGCCATGCGCCGTCTGTTTAAGCATATGGGATGAACTGCTTTCCCACCAATTCGCAGCTATTGCTGCGCGCATAGGTGGATAGCGGAGCATTCTGATGGATGCCGAAGTTAGGTGCCGGTGCCAACGGCGGGGTCAAGGAACACCACCCCATCGTCGGCAAAGCCGAGCTTCTTGCCGAACCGTTTTTCCAGCAGTTCCGAGGCAAGTTCAACCCTAAGATCAGATAAACTCTTGGGCCTCATTTTAGCCAATGACGCGCCACAGACCGCTGCCCGGTTTTCCCTAACTTATAGACCAACGATTGCACGTCTCCGGCCGAACAGGTGCCCCCTGCTTGCAGAAAACGGAAGCAATCCCATATTTCCTTCATTCCCTTATTGCGAGGTTCGGAAGACCGAGATGGGCTATGTAAAGACAGCGATGCTGATGGCGGCGATGACCGCGCTTTTCATGGGTGTGGGCTATCTGATCGGCGGGTCGGGCGGTGCTCTGATTGCGCTGGTCTTCGCGGCGGCGATGAACGTTTTCACATGGTGGAACTCGGATCGTATGATCCTGCGCATGCACAATGCGCAGCCGGTGCTGCGGGGCGACCGTGCGGGGCTTTATGCCATGACGGCGGCGCTTGCCAGCAATGCCGACATTCCCGAGCCGAAAGTCTATCTGATCGACACGCCCCAGCCCAATGCCTTCGCCACGGGTCGCAACCCTGCCAATGCGGCGGTTGCGGTGACCTCGGGGCTGCTGCGCAGCCTGACACGCGAGGAGTTGGCCGGTGTGATTGCCCATGAGCTGGCGCATATTCGCAACCATGACACTGCGATCATGACCGTCACGGCGACCTTTGCCGGGGCGATCTCCATGCTGGCCAATTTTGCGCTTTTCTTCGGCGGCTCTCGGGAACGGCTCGGTCTGGTGGGTACGCTGCTGATGATGTTCCTTGCGCCGATGGCCGCGGCCGTGGTGCAGATGGCGATCAGCCGGACGCGCGAATATGCGGCTGACAAAGCGGGGGCCGAGATTTGCGGCCAACCGATGTGGCTGGCTTCGGCATTGGAGAAGATCGCCATGGGAGCGGCCCGGATCGACAATCACGCTGCCGAGCGCAACCCGGCCACGGCGCATATGTTCATAATCAACCCGCTGCACGCGCATAAACACGACAATCTCTTCGCGACCCATCCCGCAACCGAGAACCGGGTAGCCGCGCTTCGTGCCATGGCAGCGCAAGGCGGGCAGGCATCGGGCGGGGCGGGGCGGCCTGTTATCGCCAGCCGCGCGCCGACAACGCGGAATCGGGATCAAGCGGGGCCTTGGGGCTGAATAGGTACTCTTTCCTGTTTGACGGGTCGCGAGGCCATTGCAGCTGTCTTGCACAAGCTCATGGCCGGTAGGCTGCTTCCGGCGAAACGGACCCGCACCGGCAGGGGCTTCTTCGAGATCAGGATATTCAGCCCTGCCTTTGGTGATATTCTTCCAGCCGCGTGACCTCCTCGCTTGAGCCGAGGATAACGGAAATGCGTTGATGGTGGCTCTGGGGAACCTCCTCCAAGATGCGCGTCAGGCCGGTCGAGGCCTTCCCACCCGCCTGTTCGGCGATCAGCGCCATCGGATTGGCCTCGTAAAGCAGACGCAGTTTTCCGCCCTTGTCGCGGTTGTCCGCATCGGAGGGATAGAGGAACACGCCCCCGCGGATCAGGATCCGGTGCACATCGGCGACCATCGAGGCCGTCCAACGCATGTTGAAGGCACGGTTGCGCGGCCCGGTTTCGCCGGCCAGGCATTCGTCCACATAGACCCGCACGGCATCGTCCCAATGCCGGTAGCGCGAGACGTTGATGGCGAATTCCGATGTCGTGGGCGGTATGGTCAGATCCGCATGGGTAAGACGGAAATCTCCAGAGCGATCGTCGCAGGAAAAGCCATTGACCCCGGTACCGGTGGTTAGCACCAATATGGTCGAGGGTCCGTAGATGGCGTAGCCTGCGCAGACCTGATGAATGCCCGACTTCAGGACTTCGGCGCGATCGCCTTCCGCCATCTGGCAGATCGAGAAGATCGTTCCGACGGAAAGGTCCACGTCGATATTGGATGATCCGTCCAGCGGATCGTAATAGACCAGATAATCGCCTTCCTCCGGCTCCTTGAGCCAAGTAATCTCGTCCCGTTCCTCACTGACCAGAGCGGCGAGCCGGGGAACATCGGAACAGATCCGCGCGAATTCATCGTCGGCGATCACATCGAGTTTCTTCTGCTCCTCGCCCTGCACGTTGGTCCCGCCCGCAGCGCCGGATTGCCCTTCGAATGCGGCATATCTGACATGGTTGGCGATCGCCCGGCAAGCGTCGGCGATGGTTTCGACAAGGGAGACCAGCGCGGGGTCTAGACGCTCCGCGCGCGAAGGGTCGGTCAGGAATTCGTGCAGGGGCGGCATATGCGTGTCAGACATCTCTTTACTCCGTGATCGAGTGAAGGGCGCGCTGCCAATCCGGTTGGTTGGAATATTATGACGCCTTTTATAAGGCCGGATCAGTAAGATGTCGGGTGATCACCGTCAAGTTGACGCCATTCCGGTCCGGTCCCGGTTTCGCGCCGGTTGCAGGGATTGAGGAATGAACGGCGGTGAACAGGCATCAGAAATGTCACTTCATACCGGGAAGGTAAAGAAGCAGGGGGTCGAAAAACAGGGCAAAGAAGCGGATCGCGCCGAGCCAAAAGGTCTCAGGGCGGGATGGTCGGGTGGCGTGGTCAGGTGAACGAACACGAGGGGATACAACCTGTCGCTGTCGGGGAGCCGTCAACCAACTGGATTTCACCCGAAAAATCTGCCATATTGCCGGGAACGGTATTGTCGGATTTCTACAATTTGCCAGGCAAGTGAGTGACCAACAACCGGAAGGGCAGCGCACATGGCCATTGTCATCGTCTTGATCCTCGTCGTGGTCGGATCGGTGCTGTTCCATGCTTTCAGCCCCTGGTGGTGGACTCCAATCGCCTCGAACTGGGGCTATATCGATACGACGCTGGTCATCACCTTCTGGATTACCGGCGCCGTCTTCGGGGCGGTAATCCTGTTCATGGCCTTCTGTGTCTGGCGTTACCGTCACAAACCCGGACGCGTTGCCGAATTCGAGCCCGAGAACAAGCGACTGGAATTGTGGCTCACCGTCGTCACCGGCCTCGGCGTGGCGGCGATGCTGGCGCCGGGGCTCATTGTCTGGAAGCAATATGTCACTGTGCCTGACGAGGCTACCGAGGTCGAGGTGTTCGCGCAGCAATGGTCCTGGAGTTTCCGGTTGCCGGGGGCGGACGGGCAGCTAGGGCGGTCCAATGCGCGGCTGATCTCCGCCGACAACCCGCTGGGGATCGATCCGCGCGATGCGGCGGGGCAGGACGATGTGATTGTGGAAAACGAGGACCTGCATCTGCCGCGCGGCAAGCCAGTGAAGATGCTGCTGCGCTCGGCCGATGTGCTGCACGATTTCTACGTGCCGGAGTTTCGCGCCAAGATGGACATGGTGCCGGGAATGATCACCTATTTCTGGTTCACCCCGATCCGGACAGGCGAATTCGAGATCCTCTGTGCCGAGCTCTGCGGAGTCGGGCATGGCTACATGCGCGGCTATGTGCAGATCGAGGAGGAAGACGCCTATCAGGACTGGCTCACCGAGATGCCGACATTCGCGGCGCTCTCGGGCGGGCCCCGGATCAGAACGGTGAGTGCCGAACCGTGAGGTTCTGCCGGGTGAAATGAACTGACTTTTTTCGTGCCCGCAATGGAGCAAGGAGAAGACATGGTTGACGTCCCGCGCCACAGCGATACCCAGGTTCCGCCCGCCGAAGTGCCGGACGTGCATCCGCCGCATGCCCACGGTTTCCTGTCCAGATGGGTGTTCTCACAAGATGCAAAATATATCGCGATCCAGTATTCCGGCACCGCCATCGCCATCGGCATGGTTGCTCTGGTGCTGTCCTGGCTGATGCGGCTACAACTGGCCTTTCCGGAGGTGTTCAGCTTTTCGGCGGAGGCCTATTACCAGTTCATCACCATGCATGGCATGATCATGGTGGTCTATCTGCTCACCGCGATCTTCCTCGGCGGGTTTGGCAATTACCTGATCCCGCTGATGGTCGGTGCGCGGGACATGGTGTTTCCCTTCGTCAACATGCTGAGCTACTGGGTCTATCTGCTGGCGGTGCTGGTTCTGGCGGCGAGCTTCTTCGCTCCCGGCGGCCCGACGGGGGCGGGCTGGACGTTGTATCCGCCCCAGGCGATCCTTTCGGGCACGCCGGGCGGGCGGGATGCCGGAATCGTGCTGATGCTGGTCTCGCTGATCCTCTTTATCATCGGCTTCACCATGGGCGGTCTCAATTATGTCGTCACGGTCCTGCAGGCGCGTACGCGGGGCATGACGCTGATGCGGATGCCGCTGACGATCTGGGGAATTTTCACCGCGACGGTCATGGCGCTGCTGGCGTTTCCGGCGCTGCTCGTGGCCTGCGTGATGATGCTTTTCGACCGGCTGCTCGGCACGTCATTCTTCATGCCGACGCTGGTAGAGATGGGCGAGCAGATGAGCTATGGCGGCGGCTCGCCCATCGTGTTCCAGCATCTGTTCTGGTTCTTCGGTCACCCGGAAGTCTATATCGTGGCGCTGCCCGCCTTCGGCATTGTGTCCGACCTGATCAGCGTACATGCGCGCAAGAATATCTTCGGCTACCGAATGATGGTCTGGGCGATCGTCGGGATCGGGGCGCTCAGCTTCGTCGTCTGGGCGCATCATATGTATGTGTCGGGGATGCATCCCTATTTCGGCTTCTTCTTCGCCACTACGACGCTGATCATCGCCGTGCCGACGGCGATCAAGGTCTATAACTGGGTGTTGACGCTGTTTCGCGGTAATATCCATCTGACCCTGCCTATGCTCTTCGCGCTGGCCTTTATCGTCACTTTCGTCAATGGCGGGCTGACCGGTCTATTCCTCGGCAATGTGGTCGTCGATGTACCGCTCAGCGACACGATGTTCGTGGTGGCGCATTTCCACATGGTGATGGGGGTGGCGCCGCTGATGGTGATCTTCGGAGCGATCTATCACTGGTATCCGAAGATGACCGGGCGGATGCTCAACGAGACGATGGGGCAGATCCATTTCTGGGTTACTTTCGTGGGCGCCTATCTGATCTTCTTCCCGATGCATTATGTCGGTCTGATCGGCGTGCCCCGGCGCTATCCCGAGATCGGCGATGCGGCCTTCGTGCCGGAGAGTGTCGCCACGCTCAACGCCTTTATCACCGTGGCAGCGCTGGTGGTGGGCGCGGCACAGCTGCTGTTCCTGTTCAACATCTTCTGGTCGGTACGGCACGGGCGCCCTTCGGGTGGCAATCCCTGGCGCGCCACCTCGTTGGAATGGCAGACCCCCGAAACCCCGCCTCGGCATGGCAATTGGGGTGATACATTGCCGCTGGTCTATCGCTGGGCCTATGATTACTCGGTGCCAGGCGCGCCGGATGATTTTATCGCGCAGGATGATCCCTGGCCGGGGCAGAGGGCCGCGAGATGAGCATCATCCTGATCTTCATCCTGGCGGTTCTGGCAATTTGCGGCCATTACCTGTTGCGCCAAGGGGTGATGGGCAAACCCTGGCTGGAGACCGGCATCGCGCCGCCCGCACCACCGCCGCGCGATGCGGTGCCCGGTGCCGGGATCTGGCTGGCGGTGGTGCTGGCGATCATCGGCTGTGTCTTCGCGCTCTTCGGCAGTGCTTTCGTGATGCGGATGGAACTGGCCGACTGGCGTTTCTTCACGATGCCTCCGCTGGTCTGGCTCAATACGCTGATGCTGATCGGTGCCAGCCTGATGTTGCACAATGCCACCCATCAGCCATCCGCCGCGCAGACCTGGCTGACCGGCGCGCTGCTGGCCACGTTCGGGTTCATGATCGGTCAGCTCTTGGTCTGGTTCCTCCTGATGGACGCCGGGTATCGGCTCACCACCGGTCCTGCGGCGAGCTTTTTCTATCTGCTGAGCGGGCTGCATGGTCTGCATATCCTCGGGGGAATGGCGGCTTTGGCGCTGGTGGCGGAGCCAAAGGACGCGGGGCCGCAGGAAAAATCCCGGCGTCTGCGTTATTGCGCGATCTACTGGGATTTCCTGCTTCTCGTCTGGCTCGGGCTGCTGGTGCTGTTTCTCGGCTGGGCGAACCGGATCATCGATATCTGCGCCGCAGTGCTGACATGAGGGACGATCATGGCTGATACCACACCACATCGCAGCGACCGGCCCGTCGGCGTGGACGGGGTCATCGCCGACTGGTCCTCCGATCAGCGCGCGTTCAAGAATGTCTCCTGGGGCAAGGCGATGATGTGGATTTTCCTCGTCAGCGATACTTTCATCTTCGGAATATTCCTGCTGAGCTACATGTCCTCGCGAATGTCGACGCAGACCCCTTGGCCCAATACCAGCGAGGTTTTCTCCCTGCATGTCGGCGGCACCGATTTTCCGCTCCTGCTGATCGCAATCATGACTTTCGTGCTGATCTCGAGCAGCGGCACCATGGCGATGGCGGTCAAATGCGGCTATGCGAAGGCGCGCCGCAAGACCGCGATGCTGCTCCTGCTGACCGCGTTGCTCGGTGCGACCTTCGTCGGCATGCAGGCCTTTGAATGGAGCAAGCTGATCCATGAGGGGGTGCGCCCCTGGGGCAATCCCTTTGGAGCGGAGCAATTCGGCGCGAGTTTCTTCATGATCACCGGGTTTCACGGCACCCATGTGACCTTCGGAGTGATCTTCCTGCTGATCGTGGCGTTCAAGGTCTGGCGTGGCGAATTCGACAGCGACAAGCGCGGCTGGATGTCAGCCGGGCGGGGCGATTACGAAAGCGTCGAGATCATGGGGCTCTACTGGCATTTCGTCGACCTGGTCTGGGTCTTCATCTTCGCATTCTTCTATCTCTGGTAGGAAAGGGACGATCGTGACTGACAGCATCATGGACGCACAGAGCAAATCGCAGGAGCACGGTCAGGAGCATCCGCTCAGACTATATTTCACCGTCTGGGGATTGCTGTTTGTTCTGAGCGCCTTCTCCTACGCGGTCGATTATGCGGGGCTGCAGGGCTATCTGCGCTGGGGGCTGATCCTGATCTTCATGGTGCTCAAGGCCGGTCTGATCGTGGCGGTCTTCATGCATGTCGCCTGGGAGCGGCTGGCGCTCAGCTACGCGATCCTGTTGCCGCCGCTCATCATCCTGGTGTTCGTCGCGATCATGGCGATTGAATCCGACTATACGGTTTTCACCCGGGGGCTCTCTTTCAGCGGTCCCTGACCGGCGGCGTGCCGCGGGACGCCGGCGGACCACTGCCGACCACAAGCTTGCGATAGATATGCCAGGTGGCATGGCCGAGTACCGGCAGCACGATGATCAGCCCGGCAAGACCGGGCAGGGCTCCGAGGCCCAACAGCACCGCGATGACCAGCCCCCAGCCGAGCAGCGCCGCCGGGTTCTGCCATACGGCGCGGATCGAGGTCTTCACGGCGGTGATCGCCCCGACGTCCCTGTCGAGCAGCAGCGGAAAGGTGACCACCGTCGTGCAGAGGGTGACCACCGCGAAGAGGAAACCGACGAGATTGCCGATCACCATAAGCGTCCGGCCTTCGGGGGTCGAAAGCACGTCGCGGATCAGCGACCGGAGGTCTTCATGTGCCTGCCCGTCGAAGGTCAGCGCATAGATCAGCCCCGCGACATAGACCCAAAGGATGAACCACAGGAGCAGCGCCAGCCCGACCGCGAGGATCGCGGGAAGCGCCGGGGAGTGGAGCACGGCGAATGCATGGCGCCATGACGCCTCCTCGTGGCGTTCGAGCCGCCGGCTGATTTCGTAGAGCCCGATCGCGGCGACCGGGCCGAGCAGGGCGAAACCGCTGATCAGCGGATAGATCAGCTGCATGGCATTGCCGCGCGAGACCCAGAAGAACAGGGCCAGTCCGATCACGGGGTAGAGCAGCACCACGAAACCGTAATGCGAGGGCTTCTGCAGGAAATCGGCCCAGCCTTCGGTCAGTGCCGCGACAACGTCCCCGAAGGTGATCGGGCGCAATCTGATCGGGGAGGGGTTTTCATGGCCGGAGGTGAGGATGTGGAAACGGGACATGATACGGGCTCCTCGGCCGCGCCGACCCCGGCGCGCGGGAAGAAGGGTAGCATGAAACGGCTTTGATGTCGTGACGGGGGTGAACACGGCGGTAGGGGAGGGCA
>NZ_JBHUMP010000038.1:0-8967 GCF_042685005.1 Sulfitobacter aestuarii
GTGCAGTCGCGGCAATGGGCCGGGGGCAAGACCGGCGAGATTTCAACCCGTGTGGTCCTGCGATGACGGGCCGGGCGCCCGGGACAGACAGGCAAGGCTCCTACCGATTGGACGAATGAATCCTTAAAATGCCCTGGAGGCGATACGGCAATTGGCAGGCCAGCGGGCCACTGGACCCGCGCGCCCTCCTCTGCTACGCGCGCTTGGGCCGATCCGGTCGATCATCACCGCGTTTTCTGCGCTTTCCCGCTTGCCCTTCCCGCCTGGGTTCCATATGCGTTCACTCGTGAACGACCCTGTCGCAACCCTGAGCAAACACGGATCCGCCCCCGCGAGATCCGCTGCGGTAGCCATGGAGCGGTTCGCCTAGGATGACGCGGGACATCAACGAGGACACGCGGTTCCGCCTGATGCGCGCGCTGGAGGGTGATCCCGCCCTGTCGCAACGCGCCCTTGCCGCCGAATTGGGTCTCAGCCTTGGCATGGTGAATTATTGCCTGAGAGCCCTGGTCGATAGAGGCCAGGTGAAGATCCGTAACTTCCGCGCCGCGGACAACAAGCGGCGCTATGCCTATGTGCTGACCCCGAGCGGGCTGGCCGCCAAGGCGAGGCTGACGCGAGATTTCCTGAAGCGCCGCATGGCCGAACACGAGGCGCTGCGCGCCGAGATCGAGGCCCTGCAACGCGAGCTGGGATCGGGCGGTGCCGACAGGTCGAAACGACCGAGCTGACGTCCGATAGTTTGCGTTATTGGGGGTTTGGCTCAACTTACCGTCAGTGAAAAGTAAAATTCGCTTCGCTGATCCTTCAAGCGAAACGTCACTATTTAGTGGCACCAGCCGCTTTTTAGAACCGACTAAATTCCATATGAACACTTCAATATTGACCCTGTAAACGACAGGATAAAAGGCCAATTTATGACAAAAAGAATTGTGATGGACTTGGACGAAACTATTTCGGCCAAGCCGGATAGCGTTGGTTATGAGGATGCTTTACCTCGGCTTGAAGTCATTGCGCGCATGCGCGCCTACCGTGATCTTGGGTTCCAAATTTGTATCTTTACCGCGCGTAATATGCGAACATTTGAGGGCAACGTCGGCAAGATTAACGTTCACACTCTACCGAAAATCATTGCCTGGTTGGCGAAACACGATGTGCCCTACGATGAAATCCTGGTCGGCAAACCTTGGTGCGGTCACGAAGGTTTTTATGTAGATGACCGCGCAATTCGTCCAAGCGAATTTGTAGCTTTGTCGCTAAAGGAAATCGAAGCCCTGATTTCCAAAGGATAACACCGTGCGCATTGGCCTAATCTTATCTGGAAGCTTCATCTCGGAGAGTCTTTCTGCCGAACTTGGCAGAATTCCACCCTCCTTTGTACCCCTCGGGAGCCGACGCTTGCTATACCGACAGTACGATGAAATCCGGCATCTGGTGGATAAAGTCTTTATATCCTTGCCTGAAAATTTCGAGCTTCACCATGCGGACCGGCAGCAGATTGAGAACCTTGGCATCCAGATTATCTACTGCGAATCAACGCTAAACATCGGCGAGGCATTGGCCCAATGCATCAACACCATTGGCGTCTACGACTGCGAATTCTTAGTTCTCTACGGTGACACGATCATCAGCGGGCTAGAAAGTTTTCCCTGCGATGGCGTATCAGTACATGCATCTATCGGTGAGTACAGATGGGCCGAGTTGAAGCGTCTTTTCGGACTGCGTGCGGAAGAGCATCT
Source organism: Sulfitobacter aestuarii (assembly GCF_042685005.1). Taxonomy (NCBI): domain Bacteria; kingdom Pseudomonadati; phylum Pseudomonadota; class Alphaproteobacteria; order Rhodobacterales; family Roseobacteraceae; genus Sulfitobacter; species Sulfitobacter aestuarii. The sequence continues at coordinate 1,740 of NZ_JBHUMP010000038.1, forward strand.
GAAGGGAACACTCTCCGGACTATTCGCATTTTCCAGCGTGCCTGAGCTTCTGCGCTCAATTATCCGTGCTAAGGGAGATTTCCTCGAGGCCATCCGCCTCTACGACCAAGTCCACGAGATCGCGATTGTGGACACCGGGCAATGGTATGATTTCGGCCACGTCCAGACCTATTTCCAATCCACTGGACTCATTACAACGGAACGCGGCTTCAACAGATTGAAAATAACAGCGCGGGAGGTCGTCAAGGGAAGTGAAAACGACCGAAAAATACGCGCAGAAGCGGCTTGGTTCTCCGATATTCCGGCTCGCCTCACTTGCTTCACACCGGCCTTCCTGGGAGCGCGCGATATCAACGGGCTCAGCGGCTATGCCACGGCAAACACTTACCTTTCCACCCTAAGTCACTTGGCTGTTTTTGGCGATCTGCAGGCCGACACTTGGGTGAACATTTTTAACGCATGCTCCGAATTCCTGCGCGAGAGCCGTTCGGCACGAGCCGTAAAATCGCTAGGCATCGCGGCAAACGAGTATTTCGGCCAAAAGACGCAGGAACGCTTGGAGACCTTAGCCCGAAGTGAACACGGCGCGCAACTCTTGGGATGTCGCCGGATGAACGGCAAGAACCTACCTGACATTTCCGAGATGCTTGCGGTGACGGACGAAATCATTCGCGACTTGGACCATGGACCCGAATGCCTAATCCATGGCGACTTCTGTTTCTCGAACATCTTCTACGACTTCCGTAGTGCTTCAATCAAGGTAATCGATCCGCGCGGCGAACTGCCTGATGGGCGGCGTTCGATCTACGGTCTGCAAAGCTATGATATCGCCAAGCTCGCGCATTCGGTGCTGGGTGGGTACGATTTGATCATCGCTGGTTACGTGCGCGGCGAGATCCGAGGCGACACGTTAACCATGGATGCACCCCACCACGACAATCATCGTTGGCAACGGCTAATCTCAGCCTTCGATGCCTCCGAAGTCGCGCAGATTCACAACGTGCGCGCGATTAATGCCATGCTGATGCACCTGTTCTTGTCCATGCTTCCGTTGCACGCCGACCGGCCGGATCGACAAATTGCAATGCTAGGCACCGCCTACAAATCCTTTGACATTTTGACGGAGCGATAGATGTTCTATTTCCCCATGGCCGGCCTGAGTTCGCGCTTCACCAATGCCGGTTACAACAAGCCGAAATACTACCTCGACGTCGGGGATGGGATGAACCTGTTTCAAGCGAGCCTAAAAGGCTTCTCGCGCTATTTCGAACAGGACGGCTTCTGCTTCATCTACCTTGACAGCGTCATCAACGCGGAAACGATCCACAGCTGGGCTGCCCAGATCGGCTTGCCAGCGTCTAACTGTGCCACCGTTCGGCTGTCTGAGCCGACACAAGGCCAGGCCGATACTGTGCGCCGCGGCATTCTCGAAACGATCACCGCCAGCGACGATGAGGTGGTGATCTTCAACATTGACACCATCTACCACGATTTCGCAAAGCCCGAAGGAGGTCCGGATAATTACCTCGACGTGACTGAAATGCTTGGTGATCATTGGTCCTTTGTCGACGCAGATCCGACCGAGCCGGGCGTCGTGCGGCGCGTGGTAGAAAAGCAGCGCATCTCCTCAATGTGCTCGGTTGGGCTTTATGGATTCCGCTCCACAGATCTGTTCCTCAACGTGCATACACGTCACTACGCCAGAAGCCACGGCGAAAGGGAGGAATTCGTCGCGCCGATGTATCAGGCTTTGATCGACGCGGGCGAGCAAGTACGCTACCGCAGCATGCCTCGCCAACAATTCGATTTCCTTGGAACGCCGCATGAATATCAGGACTACCTCGCGTCGCAGAGCTGATCGATATTCTTGCTTAAAAACCACACGAGAAGAGGCAAAAGTATGTCAGGACGAGCTGTCGTCTTCGTGCCGTATCGGCCAATCTGGTACTATGAACGCCTCGGCCCTTGTGTACGCGACTGGGCAATGATGGAAACCGCCATCGGACTGTGCGATGCCTCAGGCCTGCCGGTTCACGTGGTCGACCGCCCCTCTTTTCCTCCTTGGCGCACAGGGACTATCGCCGACACTTCCCTTCGCCGGATCACCGATATCGTGCCCGAAACGCAGATCACCCGCAAGTTGCGTGTCTCGTTGCCTGCGGCGCTCTTGTCCAGCCGCAAGGCCTCCGGCCCGATCGTTGAGCAAGTCCTGAATGACATCGCGCAGTGCTACGACAGCCTGCTTGTAATCGACTTCGACCCATTCGCCGAGATCACCGCGCCTGCGAACGCGACCCACTGGTTCGACGAAATCGACGATTTCTCGAAGCATCGCCGGATGCCGGGGCGCGATCGTCGGGCCTTTGCTGCCAAACGCGCGCGCGGCCATGCCATCCATACAGCCTCCAGTTTGGAATCCACCGTTGGAGATTCCATTCCCAATTGGGTTTTCACTCCGATCGCGCCGACGGCCGAGGACGGCTGTACACCCTATGAATTTGGCTATATCGGCTATGTGGACAACAAAATAGATATCGATCTCGTCGCCCGACTGGCGGCGGTGGGGCCTATGGGGATCTGGGGCAATATCCTCGACGCGGAGGTCGAGCGAAAGCTCTCCGAGATCCCCGGCATCAGTCTCATGGGGGAATTCTGCGCGCCGGATCTGCAGGGCATCATGGCGCAGTTCCGCATCGGGGTGATTCCCTTTCTTCTGGATCGCATCCACGGTAACTCGCCCATCAAATACTATCAGTACAGCGCCGCGCATAAACCCTGCCTGAGCACCAGCGCCTTTGGACTGAAGCGGGACAATCTTCTGGTGATTGATGCCGCGGGTCTGGGCGACGCCCTCGCCCGCGTGCCGATGCTTGACGCTGCGGCTTGGTCCGAGGTGACGCGACAGAACAACCAAGGTAAAGACCTATTCGAGGCTCGCCTGAAGACCGAAATAGAGCGGATGCCATGACCACGTTCGCGATCTGCGGCCCCGTCCGTCACACATCCTACGTAATTGCTCGACTGCAGCGGCAAGGGGTCGATGCGAAAAACATTCGGGCCGTACTGACCATTTCAGACATGGGCAACAATGCCCGCACCGAAGTCGGTTTCAACGACCGAGACGTTCATGTCACGTGGACCGAAGACTCGCGGAGCCTACTGCGTGAACATATCAACGAAAGCGAAGCGCTCTCTAGCAAAAGCCCCACACCCATCCACGCGATCTTCAACATGTTCTACCAGAACAGCCAAGTCGCCGCGCAGATAACGGATGACCCAGAGATCATCGGGCGTTTGCGGAGCGACATCTTATTCTACGATGACTGTGTCAAACGGCTTCAGTCTGGTGAATGCGGCTTGGCCTGGAATCCGGTCGCGGTAGAATCGCACTACATTTCCGACCAGTTCATGGCCTTCCCACGCAAGGCATATGCCCAGATTTGGGCTACCGAGGGTTTTGCAGCCAGTTTCACCGACGCCAAAGGAATTCCCGAATCCATAATCCGTGACCGTGCCCAAGCGATTTTTGGCTCGGGTGCAAATGATTTCGCCTTTTCCCGCTTCGTGGATTTTGACATCGTCTATGAAAATGCCCGATGGGCCGATACCCCGCGCATGTTTTGGATCAAGAAACGGTTTGGCTGGCAGGCCTGTTATGCCGCGACAGGGCGGAAGAGTGCGTTGGTCAAAGCATTCGATCGGCTGCATTCACGGACGCTGGGAAGCACTTCGCTACTCCGCAAGTCTGCGAACCTGCTCCTCAAGATAGCCTACCTGCCGGTGTTTTTGACTGAGATGTCCGGGATTGGACGTGATGCACGTATCTTTCCTACCCACAAAGCAGCGTCGGAACAACCCAAGTGATCTTTACAGCCGCAAAGATGTTGAACTCCCTTGCGATCCTGCAAGGTTTCTATTTTGCGGCCCACGGCGGCGGAGATCCATCCTATTTTCTGTTCTTCTCAATCTACCTGTATTTCTTTTCTGTCGCCGAATATTGTGAAGGCGCCTTTCTGGTCAGAGGCATACGCCCAGGCTGTTGGCATTTTGTCGGCAAGGGGCTGTTTTTTGCCCTTATTTCCTGTGGGCTGATGCTACTCGTCGGCGAGGGCGCCGGGCAGGAGGTCATTGCCTTGACCGCGCTATTCGCCGTCCTGCCCCTGCTGTCCTATTGGAGCGGCCCTTCCCGCGATAAGGTTGCCGATCGTGTGTTCTTCGCAATCATGCTGCTTTCGCTAATTTTCTTTTCGGTCCTTCTTTGGTTCGTCGACGCAGGCGCGGCGTTCATAGCCTATATTGCGCTTTACGCGCTGGCGGCTCATAAGCGAGGGCGGACACAGGCCTTCAGCCCACGAGAGATGCCCGAAGGTGCCAATCTCCTGCAACTCAGCGCTGTGGCGCTCTTTGTACCCGCTCCGCGTTATATGGATCTTTTTTTCCTTCAGATGCTTGGCGCCAGCCAGGCTGATATGACCGCTTCACTGGGCTTTCGCGTCGCTAACATTAGCGTGCGATTGCCCATGTTTATTTATGCCAATTTTATCCCTCCCCGGATCGGGTCTTTGGATATGGCTTTCAGAGGGCGATATTTCGCATTGGCGGCAACCGCGGCGCTCGCAGCCTTCGTAGTCTGCTATGCTGCAGTTTACCTCGTGGCCCCTCAGGTGCAGCCGCTGCCTCTTGCGCTCTATGCGCTTGCTATCTGCCTAGCCGCCTATATCGGCGAGATCCTTCGCTTCTTTGCTAGCGGCGGCATCTTGTTCCGGGTCAGCCTGTTGGCGCCGCTCTTGATGGTTCCCTTCTTTTGGCTGCTATTCGACCTGGTCGGCCTTACCTTTGACGTTGCCTTTGCAGGATGCTTCAGCATGGCAGTCATTCCTTTAGTGCTCTGGGCCTATAGGGTCGAATACCGACGGGAAGGTGCGAGATGAATTCCCTGCCTCTTGTAGTCTTGACGCGGTTGCTCGCCCTCACCTTCGGCGCCCTACTGATCCATTTAGGGGCCACGCAAAGCGCCGACTTCTGGAACTACCACGACCTATTCGCAGCGCACTGGTCGATGGACATCAGGTCATTGACCGATCTGATCGGCTTCGTTTGGACATCAAAATCGTTTTATGAGATCATGGACCCGGTTTTTAGAATCTCGCCGGAGCTTCCCTATTACCTATCCTGGCTGGTTCTCTGGGTCGGACTCTGCTTTTACGGATTCCGCGGCCTTCATTGGTTCCTATTTTTCAGTTTCTTTCCCGGACCGGACCTCCTTTTAAATGTCATTCGGCAAGAATTCGCCTTGGGGATAGCAGCCATCTTTCTGTCCCTTAGTGGACCAATGTTGGCTAGCTTGGCCTTCCTATTCCATCCCTCCGGCATTCTCACCATTGCCTTCCTCTACGTATCTGACAGGTTTGAAAAAATTTTACTTAGCGGGCTCCTAAACGGCATGTTGCTGATTCTTGGGACTGTGCTGGCACTCGTCTTGGCACTAAATTCTACCTTCTTTGAAATGGGTCTGGCCAAACTCGACGCCAAACGCGGCTTAGCGGAGTTCGGCTCTCACTTCATTTACTTCGTCTACTTTCAATTGGCTTTCTTAGCCTTCCTCTGCCTTTACATCCAGTCGCGCGTTCGGCGGATCCTGTTCTTCGGGACAATCGCTTTTTGCATCGTCATGACAGTAAGCGATATTTATTTCTATCGATTCATCTACATCTTCTACCCGTTTGTCGTGTTCGATATAGGTGAGACGCTGCGCATCCGCCCTCGCAGACGCAGACGCAGACGCAGACGCAGACGAATTCTAGATTGGGTTTCAAGATGGCTGCGATACGGGATCATCGCCTCTTCAGGAGCCTTCGTCACGATGTCCTCAATAAGCAACTGATAGAAAAGATTCAGCTTTGAAATGTAAGTTGGCCATCGCAGATTTAATCGCGATGGCCGAGCGCTTAGAGGAATGACGTCACTGAACACCAACCTGCCCAGCCCCGCTAATGGAAACCATACATGAAAGAAAATCGCATAGCCATCCTCGGCACGGTCGGAGTACCTGGTAGCTACGGAGGGTTTGAAACTCTAGCACAGAACCTAGTCGAATTTCACAGAGCCAACGCCCACGAATCGGATCTCGCCGTCTACTGTTCTGCCAAGGCCTTTCAGAAACAGCCAAAGACCTTTGGCACTGCGCGACTGCGTTATATCAGGCTTGACGCTAATGGGCCTCAGAGCATCGCCTATGACGTTCTCTCTTTGTTCGACGCGATCCGGCAAGGCGACAACCAGCTATTGTTGCTCGGCGTTTCGGGCGCGCTTGCGTTACCAATTGTGAGGCTGGTCAGTCGCGCCCGTATCGTAACCAATATTGATGGGATCGAATGGAAACGCGAGAAATGGAAGGGGTTGGCCAAGGTAATCCTGCGAGCTTCGGAATGGGCAGCGGTGCGTTTCTCACACGGTGTAATCGCCGACAATCAAGCGATCGCCGATTACGTGACCAAGACCTACGGCCGCCCCTGTGCCGTAATCCCCTATGGCGGCGACCATGCCCGCGATGCCGAGCCAGACCGGGCCGCTACAGCCAACCTTCCCGACAGCTATGCCCTTGCTCTCTGCCGGATCGAGCCTGAGAACAACGTCTCGATGATCCTCGAAGCTTACGAGGACCTCGACACACCGCTAGTCTTCGTCGGCAATTGGGATAAGAGTGATTATGGCCGCGCACTCAAGGAAAATTACAAGGAGCATCCCAATATCATTATCCATGAGCCGGTTTATGAAGCTCGCAGTCTACGTGCGATCCGTGATAATGCTACGCTCTACCTACATGGCCATTCGGCTGGGGGGACCAACCCAGCGCTAGTTGAGATGATGCATTTTGGTATTCCGATTCTCGCACATGGCTGCTTTTTCAACCGCTACACGACAGAAGATAAGGCCCGCTATTTCAGGTCGGCGGCCGAGCTTGCGGAGCAAATACGCCGACTGTCCAAGGAGGAAGGGGAGCGGATCGGCTCAGATATGGCTGAAATAGGCGAACGGCGCTACACTTGGAACCAGATTGGCCACTCTTACTTCGACCTTTTGAAAGACCGACATTAGAGCGGGTTGCGCCCATTCCGGTTCAGGATTCCCATGAGGCTTGATCTGTGCTCCCCTGTCTGTAGGACAGATATGGGGGTTTGAGATGGGCAAGCCACATCCTGTGGCACTTCGTGAGCGCGTTGTCGCG
>NZ_JBHUMP010000039.1:0-8376 GCF_042685005.1 Sulfitobacter aestuarii
CCCCACCCCGACTCGCCCTTCCACCGCGGCGAGTCGCGCGGGGCTTGGGGTTTGCTGCGGGTGAATCGCAAGATCTGGTGTCGGGCGGTGCGGCTTGGGGCCGGGGCGGTGCGGCGCTGGCTTTGTTAGCGCCGAAGCTGCGGCGGGTGGGGTGGGGTAAGCTGTTGTTTTCGTGTGATGTTGCCTGGGTTCCGTGAAATTCTCGATTTTCTTTGAAAAAGCGCTTGCGCCTGTCGGGCAGTAACCTTAGAACCCCCTTCACCGGCGGCGCAGAGATGCAGCGGCGGGGCGCCAGACGGGGCGGACGGCAGCGGAGACGCGGGCGGACAAACCGGAAGGCGGAGAAATTCGAGGTAGGTGAGGCGGGGCGCGCCAGGAAGTCAGGGCGCATCTCAGTTTCTTTTGTCTCAACGCTGTTTGAAAATTTGATATCTGAAGAGATATGTGGGCGGTTTGGTTCATTCGATGGATCAACGTCTGTATATCGCGCTCTTAGGGTTTCGGCCCGATGATGGAGTGTCAGCTTCACTGTTTGGACGGTTTCTTGTTTTCTTATGAAAACCTGAAGCACGATGAACAGAGAATGGTCTGCATCTTTCAGTAAGGGATGCAGGTCGATGTGCAGAGGTTCGACGTCAAGGATAAGCTGGCAACAGCTTTTCAACTTGAGAGTTTGATCCTGGCTCAGAACGAACGCTGGCGGCAGGCCTAACACATGCAAGTCGAGCGCGCCCTTCGGGGTGAGCGGCGGACGGGTTAGTAACGCGTGGGAACGTACCCTTTTCTAAGGAATAACCATTGGAAACGATGACTAATGCCTTATACGCCCTTCGGGGGAAAGATTTATCGGAGAAGGATCGGCCCGCGTTAGATTAGATAGTTGGTGGGGTAATGGCCTACCAAGTCTACGATCTATAGCTGGTTTTAGAGGATGATCAGCAACACTGGGACTGAGACACGGCCCAGACTCCTACGGGAGGCAGCAGTGGGGAATCTTAGACAATGGGCGCAAGCCTGATCTAGCCATGCCGCGTGTGTGATGAAGGTCTTAGGATCGTAAAGCACTTTCGCCAGGGATGATAATGACAGTACCTGGTAAAGAAACCCCGGCTAACTCCGTGCCAGCAGCCGCGGTAATACGGAGGGGGTTAGCGTTGTTCGGAATTACTGGGCGTAAAGCGCACGTAGGCGGATCAGAAAGTTGGGGGTGAAATCCCGGGGCTCAACCCCGGAACTGCCTCCAAAACTTCTGGTCTTGAGTTCGAGAGAGGTGAGTGGAATTCCAAGTGTAGAGGTGAAATTCGTAGATATTTGGAGGAACACCAGTGGCGAAGGCGGCTCACTGGCTCGATACTGACGCTGAGGTGCGAAAGTGTGGGGAGCAAACAGGATTAGATACCCTGGTAGTCCACACCGTAAACGATGAATGCCAGTCGTCGGGCAGTATACTGTTCGGTGACACACCTAACGGATTAAGCATTCCGCCTGGGGAGTACGGTCGCAAGATTAAAACTCAAAGGAATTGACGGGGGCCCGCACAAGCGGTGGAGCATGTGGTTTAATTCGAAGCAACGCGCAGAACCTTACCAACCCTTGACATCCTGTGCTAACCCGAGAGATCGGGCGTTCACTTCGGTGACGCAGTGACAGGTGCTGCATGGCTGTCGTCAGCTCGTGTCGTGAGATGTTCGGTTAAGTCCGGCAACGAGCGCAACCCACATCCTTAGTTGCCAGCAGTTCGGCTGGGCACTCTAAGGAAACTGCCCGTGATAAGCGGGAGGAAGGTGTGGATGACGTCAAGTCCTCATGGCCCTTACGGGTTGGGCTACACACGTGCTACAATGGCAGTGACAATGGGTTAATCCCAAAAAGCTGTCTCAGTTCGGATTGGGGTCTGCAACTCGACCCCATGAAGTCGGAATCGCTAGTAATCGCGTAACAGCATGACGCGGTGAATACGTTCCCGGGCCTTGTACACACCGCCCGTCACACCATGGGAGTTGGTTCTACCCGACGGCCGTGCGCCAACCCGCAAGGGAGGCAGCGGACCACGGTAGGATCAGCGACTGGGGTGAAGTCGTAACAAGGTAGCCGTAGGGGAACCTGCGGCTGGATCACCTCCTTTCTAAGGATGTTCCTAGCCAGTTGAGCTTGCTCAACTCATGGAACACTTAGCAGGTCGGCAAACAAAGCCGACCATATTCGGACCGAGCCGTCCTCATATCTCTTCAGTCATAGGTCCTGCGCAGCCTGCGTAGGTCTCAATAGTTTGGGGCCTTAGCTCAGCTGGGAGAGCGCCTGATTTGCATTCAGGAGGTCAGGAGTTCGATCCTCCTAGGCTCCACCAAGCCTTTTGCGAAGCAAAAGGCGTCGCCCTGGTTGCCCGTCCGACGGACGCGCGGGAAGGGCAGCGTAACGGTCCTTAACCTCAACCACTAGGGGCTGGTTCCTCTCGGGCCATTCCTTCGGAATGCCCTGCCGGAACGACGAGTTTTGCCTTCGGCAAAATCTCTTGCACAACTCGCACATTGCCTCGCAATATGCTGTTTGTGCGACGTGCGCGCCTCCGGCGCACACTGGGTCGGTAGCTCAGGTGGTTAGAGCGCACGCCTGATAAGCGTGAGGTCGGAGGTTCAAGTCCTCCTCGACCCACCACTCCTAACCAGAGTGACATTCGGACATATCATCAAGCACATATGCATGTGTTTGATCGTCTGTCCGCAGACGGTAGCGTGACATCCTTGGGATGCACGTGATTGACATCGTAAAGAGAGATACTAACAACATGTTTGATCGCCCCGCGTGAGGGGATGATCTCGGTTGCTGCCCTTCGGGGCCGGTGTTTGACGGGCTGTTTCCTCGGCCACTCAGACATATCGCGATCGAAACGAATATGTTGTCCAAGTCAAGTACACTAACCAGAGCGATGACGCGGACCTCCTGCACGGACGGTTCGCTATCTGCATCGCTCGTTTGTCCAGACGTATGTCTGGGCGGGTAAAAGTATGCTTTTGATACAGGATAAAGAGGATCAGTTTCTTACCAGCTTCTGATCTTCGCGCGAGACGCCAAGTCTTGCTTTTTCTGGATCAAATCAAGCGCGAAAAGGGCGTTTGGTGAATGCCTTGGCAGTAAGAGGCGATGAAAGACGTGATACTCTGCGATAAGCCATGGGGAGCTGAGAATAAGCTTTGATCCATGGATTTCTGAATGGGGCAACCCACCTGATTGTTTGTTATTATTGCTTCGCAATATGTACGCTCCGCGCCGACCTTTGGTCGGTACACCGATCCTCTGGATCGGCACTGGGGCCTGCAGCGGCGCAGTTAATAATGAGCAAAACCAGGTATTTATAGGCTGAATACATAGGCTTATAAAGGCAAACCCGGGGAACTGAAACATCTAAGTACCCGGAGGAAAGGAAATCAATATGATACTCCCCCAGTAGCGGCGAGCGAACGGGGACCAGCCGAGCCATGAATGTGGTCAGAATGCGTTGGAATGCGCAACCAGAGTGGGTGATAGTCCCGTATGAGAAGCATGATTGGACGTATTAAGTAGGGCGGGACACGTGAAATCCTGTCTGAAGATCGGAGGACCACCTTCGAAGGCTAAGTACTCCTTACTGACCGATAGTGAACCAGTACCGTGAGGGAAAGGTGAAAAGCACCCCGACGAGGGGAGTGAAACAGTACCTGAAACCGAACGCCTACAATCAGTTGGAGGGGCTTTACGCCCTGACAGCGTACCTTTTGTATAATGGGTCATCGACTTGGTCTCACGAGCAAGCTTAAGCCGTTAGGTGTAGGCGCAGCGAAAGCGAGTCTTAATAGGGCGTCGAGTTCGTGGGATCAGACCCGAAACCGAGTGATCTAGGCATGGCCAGGTTGAAGGTAAGGTAACACTTACTGGAGGACCGAACCCACATCCGTTGAAAAGGATCGGGATGAGCTGTGCCTAGGGGTGAAAGGCCAATCAAACTCGGAGATAGCTGGTTCTCTGCGAAATCTATTTAGGTAGAGCGTCATCCGAATACCCTCGGGGGTAGAGCACTGGATGGGTAATGGGGCCCCACAGGCTTACTGATCCTAACCAAACTCCGAATACCGAGGAGTACTAGATGGCAGACACACGGCGAATGCTAACGTCCGTCGTGAAGAGGGAAACAACCCTGACCTCCAGCTAAGGCCCCTAATTCATGGCTAAGTGGGAAAGCAGGTGGGACGACCAAAACAACCAGGAGGTTGGCTTAGAAGCAGCCATCCTTTAAAGATAGCGTAACAGCTCACTGGTCTAAACAAGTTGTCCTGCGGCGAAGATGTAACGGGGCTCAAGCCATGAGCCGAAGCTGAGGATGCACTAGTTGCATGGTAGCAGAGCGTAGTGTGACATAGACTATGTCTCTTATATTTAAGCGGACCGCCGGGTTTTGTTTGAGTGCCAACGCGCTCAAGTAGCCGAAGGCGGTAGCGCAAAATAATGGAGACAAAGTCTTTTCTGTGAAGCCGGCGCGTGAGCGATCCGGTGGAGAGATCACTAGCGAGAATGATGACATGAGTAGCGACAAAGAGTGTGAGAGACACTCTCGCCGAAAGTCCAAGGGTTCCTGCTTAAAGCTAATCTGAGCAGGGTAAGCCGACCCCTAAGGCGAGGCCGAAAGGCGTAGTCGATGGGAACCAGGTTAATATTCCTGGGCCAGATGGAAGTGACGGATCTCGAAGGTAGTTCATCCTTATCGGATTGAATGGGCTGCTCAGAGGTCCCTGGAAATAGCTCCATCGCAAGATCGTACCCTAAACCGACACAGGTGGACAGGTAGAGAATACCAAGGCGCTTGAGAGAACTATGTTGAAGGAACTCGGCAAAATACCTCCGTAAGTTCGCGAGAAGGAGGCCCGGTTCCTAGGCAACTAGGGGCTGGGGGCACAAACCAGGGGGTGGCGACTGTTTATTAAAAACACAGGGCTCTGCGAAGTCGCAAGACGACGTATAGGGTCTGACGCCTGCCCGGTGCCTGAAGGTTAAAAGGAGGGGTGAGAGCTCTGAATTGAAGCCCAGGTAAACGGCGGCCGTAACTATAACGGTCCTAAGGTAGCGAAATTCCTTGTCGGGTAAGTTCCGACCTGCACGAATGGCGTAACGACTTCCCCGCTGTCTCCAACATAGACTCAGCGAAATTGAATTACCGGTCAAGATGCCGGTTACCCGCGGTTAGACGGAAAGACCCCGTGCACCTTTACTACAGCTTCACACTGGCATTAGGCCGAACATGTGCAGGATAGGTGGTGGGCTTTGAAACCGAGACGCCAGTCTCGGTGGAGCCTCCCTTGAGATACCACCCTTGTTCTGCTTGATGTCTAACCGCGGACCGTTATCCGGTTCCGGGACCCTGTGTGGCGGGTAGTTTGACTGGGGCGGTCGCCTCCTAAATCGTAACGGAGGCGCGCGAAGGTTGGCTCAGAGCGGTCGGAAATCGCTCGTTGAGTGCAATGGCAGAAGCCAGCCTGACTGCGAGACTGACAAGTCGAGCAGAGTCGAAAGACGGCCATAGTGATCCGGTGGTCCCAAGTGGGAGGGCCATCGCTCAACGGATAAAAGGTACGCCGGGGATAACAGGCTGATACTGCCCAAGAGTCCATATCGACGGCAGTGTTTGGCACCTCGATGTCGGCTCATCTCATCCTGGGGCTGGAGCAGGTCCCAAGGGTACGGCTGTTCGCCGTTTAAAGAGGTACGTGAGCTGGGTTTAGAACGTCGTGAGACAGTTCGGTCCCTATCTTCCGTGGGTGTAGGATACTTGAGAGGAGTTGCCCCTAGTACGAGAGGACCGGGGTGAACGATCCACTGGTGGACCTGTTGTTGCGCCAGCAGCAGTGCAGGGTAGCTATGATCGGACAGGATAACCGCTGAAGGCATCTAAGCGGGAAGCCCCCCTCAAAACAAGGTATCCCTGAGAGCCGTGGTAGACCACCACGTCGATAGGCCAGAGATGTACGCACAGCAATGTGTTCAGTTGACTGGTACTAATGGCTCGATAGGCTTGATTTGATCCAGTAGAAGCAAGACTTCGACTTATCAATCAAAAGCATACACATACAATCAGCTGTACTGACTTGGACGACGGTCCTCACCCGGAATGGTGAGGCGGCGGGAGAGCGCATCTGCGATGCGCTGCCACCCGCCTGTCGCGTTTTGCCCCCGGCAAAGCGAGACCCAGAGGTTTTACATGGTTTGGTGGTCATAGCGCGAGCAAAACACCCGATCCCATCCCGAACTCGGCAGTTAAGTGCCGCCGCGCCGATGGTACTGCGTCTCAAGACGTGGGAGAGTAGGTCACCGCCAAACCTAGCAAAACCTCTGAAACGTATCTCTCGAAACGATGACAACAGCGACAACCGCCCCACCGCAAACGCGCTCGGGCAATCCGGCCTCACGCAACGCAATGCGCGTCAGGCCAAATCGGCCTCAAGCGGCGCAAAGCGCAGCAGGCCAAAAGTGTCGCGGGATGGAGCAGCCCGGTAGCTCGTCAGGCTCATAACCTGAAGGTCGTAGGTTCAAATCCTACTCCCGCAACCAACACTAATTCGTCAATATCTTCAAAGACTTGAGTTCTACCACTCAGGCCTTTCTGGCGCTTGGCATCCGAGCTGATCATAAGCAGCCCCGCCAGTGCGCCTTCAAGGTGGATCGCAAGCTTGCCGCTCGGTTCTGTCGGCTGAAGCACGATCCGGTCAATCAAGCCGCGCAACGCTTCCTTCGCCTCCAGCATCCCGTCGGGGTTTTGAAGCTGGCTGATCAGGGTGGTGATGTTCTCCCGATAGCTCTCCGCCATACTCGGGTGGATCCGGATAGGGGAGGGGTCGGCCTCGCGCGCAACCTTGCCCTCCAGTTCGATGCGTCGCGCATCAAGGGCCAGCATGCGATCCTTGACGTGCTCAGCCGGAATACCGGCGATGATTGCATCCACCAGCTTGGCATGGTCCTTTCTGGTCGCCGCAAGTTCCTTTTCCAAAGCGTTGCGACTGAGGGAGGCCTCAGCCTGAAGCCGATTTCGTTCCCTGGCGTATTCCTGGCAGAAGATGGCAAGTGCCTCCTGATCCATCAGGTTGTTCTGCAGCGCATCGAGGACCAGGCGCTCAAGCTCTGCTTGGCCAATCGTCGCCATGTTGTCGCAGACGGTTTTGCCTTTGTTGCGGGCGGTGGAGCAGCCAAAACTGGTCTGCGAGACCTTGGAAAACCCACCCCCGCAGCCGCCGCATTTCATCAGACCGGAAAACAATGTCTTTGGGCGGCGACGGTCCCAGATTGCGGTAGGAGTGTTTTTGACCTTCATCGCACCCTGGCGTGCCCGGACCGCATTCCAGAGGTCCTGATCGACGATCCGCAGTTCCGGAATTTCCGTGATCACCCACTCCGCTTCCGGTTTAAGCCGTGACACCCGCCTCCCAGTCTCGGGGTCCTTGATGTAGGCAAGCCGGTTCCAGATCTGACGGCCGATATAGAGTTCGTTGTTCAGAATGCCGGTGCCGCGTTCGCGGTTGCCATGGAGCGTGGAGGCACCCCATCCGCGGCCAGAGGGGCTGGCGATCTTCTTCGCATTCAACGCCTCGGCGATTTTCTTCGGCGAAAGCCCCGCTGCGTAATCGGTGAATATCCGTCGCACGATGTTGGCTTCGGTCGGGTCAATCTTGCGCTCGCCTCTGATAGGGTCGCCAGACGCATTGTAGTGAATGACGGCGCGATACCCGTAGGCCTTGCCACCGGCCGATTTCCCGGCCAGGGCGCGGCCTTTCAACCCTCGATGGGTTTTGGCGGCGAGGTCCTTGAGGAAGAGCGAGTTCATCGTCCCTTTCAAGCCAATATGCATCTCCGAGATGCTGCCCTCGCTGACCGTCTCGATCAACACATCCCGGAATTGCAGCTTTTGATAAATCAAGGCGATGTCGGCCTGATTGCGGGAGAGGCGATCGAGTGCCTCGGAAAGCACGACGTCAAAGCAATTGTCCTGCGCACCCTGCAGGAGTTTCTGGACGCCACTGCGCATCAGGCTCGCGCCAGAGACCGCCTTGTCCGAATAGACGTCCACGACGTCCAGACCCTGGCGCTCCGCGTGCTCCCGGCAGGAGCGGATCTGGTCCTCGATTGAGGCATCCCGCTGCATGTCGGTCGAAAAGCGGGCATAGATGACGGTGCGGAGCGGGTGTGTCATGACAGGAATCCGAAGCTGGCGATCAGCCATCTTGGCTGTGATCGGCACGGGCCAACTCGCGCGCGAGGGCCCTTAAGAAGTGATTGAATCTTTCCTTATGATGGGGGCTCTCATGCGAGCTGGCAAGTCCGGAAAGTACGGAAGCATGTGCATCGGGCCAGGTGCCG
>NZ_JBHUMP010000040.1:0-7699 GCF_042685005.1 Sulfitobacter aestuarii
CCGGTCGCGGCATAACCGAGCGGGAAATCCACTTAGGAAACGGCTCGAAGCTGTTCAGACAAACCGAGCCACCTCACTTAACAGGAAATCAATGGGTCCTGACCCTAGCCAAAAGCTTTGCTGCAGCGGCCAAGCCTCCCCTTTTATAAAAGATCGCAGAAAGCATCTGGCTGACATAGCAGCCTCACTGTCCTTGCAGAGATGAACTCAAATTGGTCTGACAGCACCATTTTGACGCTCATCGGAGTACGCTCGCACGATCAGAAATCTCTCGTCGACCTACGGATCGTTAAGGTGAAATCCACCTCAGTAGCCACAGGTTCAGGGTCGAAACCGGCACGGCTTGCCTTGACGATAGCGTCAGCCGCCATTGCGCCGATGCTGCGTGCAGGAATGCGGATTGTCGTGAGGCCTGGCTCGATATGGGCGGATCCGGCAAAATCTCCGATCCCCATCACTGAGAGGTCATCTGGTACGGCGTGGCCCGAAGCGAGGCAAGCATAAATCACGCCTTGAGCGATCACGTCATTGCCACATAGCACCGCGCTCGGCGGGTTATCCCTTAGCATCTCGATAGCCGCCTCCTTCGCAGCTCCGATGTCATAAGGGCAGGGGATGATCCTGTGGGAGGGAATGTTCACACCATTTGCTGAAGCTTCCTCCAGCGCACCAGTGAACCTGTGACGTGCCCTGTCATTTGATCCGGTATCCGGAAACAGCATGGCAATATCACGATGACCAAGTTTCAAGAGATGACCCATCGCGCAGGAGCCAACTTTCCGATTGTCGGCACCGATGCAGGATACACTAGCGTCTTCATCGTAGTTCCAGATCGTGAGGGTCGGGATTGCGCGATCTAACAACATGGCGATAGACGTATCGAAGTGATCGAACCCCACCAGTACCACTCCGTCGATCTTCCGTCTGATGAGCGCGCGCAAGATGGGAATCTCAAGCGCGAGATCGTAACCATGCGTCGCGATCAGCATTGTGCGACCATGTTCGTTTAGACGGCGAGAGAAAGACTCGACCATTTCCGAAAATATCGCGTTGTCGACCGTCGGCACGATCATCCCGATGGTGCCGGAAAACCCAGGCCCGAGCGTGCCTGAGGTCAGGTCCTGCTGGTATCCAAGCTCTTTCGCCGCACTTTCAATACGTTTGCGGGTTTCTGATCCGACTAAATCGGGGGAGTTGAAGGCGCGCGAAACCGTTGCAATCGAGACCTTCGCGCGCGCTGCGACCTCAACTATTCCGGGTGCGCCCTTTCTGGAACGTGTTCTTGCCATGATGACACAATGCTCCCAATGAAAAAGGTTGCAAGTTAATTTTCATAAACTAACCCTAGGTCCTATGATGTGAAATCGGTCGATCTGCGGCCTGTTCCCACGTCCAATAAACGGCCACGCCAAATGACGGGGATCTCTCAACCATGGAATTTTTAACCTATTTCGGCAACGTCTTTGAGCCGATGTCATTTCTGCTCCTGTTAGGCGGAACAATTGGCGGCCTCATTCTCGGCGCGACGCCGGGACTGTCGCCCACTATGGCCGTGGCCTTGCTCATCCCATTCACGTTCCAAATGACACCAACGCACGGGCTGATCCTACTGGGGGCAGCTTATACCTCGACAGTGGCAGGCGGCGCGGTGAGTGCGATCCTGCTCAGAATACCTGGGGCACCGGCCAATATTGCGACCTCGCTCGATGGCTACGAGATGGCCAAAAAGGGGGAGGGCGCACGAGCACTCCATCTTTCATTCCTCTCTTCTGGTGTAGGCGGAGTGCTCGGAGTGCTGCTGCTTATCTTTCTCACGCCGCTTCTGTCGAAATGGGCACTGGCGTTCGGGCCCTCGCATCTCTTCTGGTTGGCGATTCTCGGGGTCACCGTCATCGGCTCGCTCGATTCAAAATCTTTTGTAAAAGGGCTGCTGTCGGGCTGCATCGGACTGTGGCTCTCGATGATCGGCTATGACGATATCCAAGGGGCACAAAGGTTCATCTTCACCGATTCCCTGACCGGGGGCATCAATTTCATTGCCGCACTGCTTGGCCTATTCGCCATTCCGCAGGTGCTCGATATGTTTGCCAAGGGCCAGAACAAGGCCCAGATCATCTCGATTGATGTACCCAAGCATTCGATCATGGATTCCGTTAAAGAACTTGGCCGCAGCTGTCGCGCGCTAAGTATTGGCACCGCAATCGGTTCATTCGTAGGCCTAATTCCGGGCGTGGGCGGGCAAATCGCGGGGCTGGTTGCCTATGACCAGACGAAGAAATTCTCGCCCCACCGGCGCAAATTTGGCCGCGGCCATCCCGAAGGAGTGATCGCTGCCGAAGCCGCCAACAACGCCATGGTCGGCCCGTCGTTGGTGCCCCTGCTAACGCTCTCCATCCCTGGAAGCCCGACGGCGGCGGTGCTGCTCGGAGGGCTCTTGATCCACGGCATATTTCCGGGAAGCGATCTCTTTGACAACCACCCCGACGTGGCATGGACATTTATCAATTCCATGCTCATCGGACAGATCATGATGGTGACTTTCGGGATCATGATTGCCGGTTGGGCCGCGAAAATTGCACGCGCGCCGCAGCCGGTTATGGCCGCTGCTGTCGTTGTGCTAGCGATCTTCGGCTCCTATTCTGTCCAGCAGTCAATGGATGATGTTTACGTGATGCTGGTTCTCGGGGTCGGCATGTTCTTCTTCGAGAAGTTTGGTTTTTCGGCGGCACCCCTTGTATTGGGCCTGATCTTGGGGCCCATCGCCGAAGCCAACTTCGTACAGGGCTCGATGATCGCCACGGCGGGTGACGGAGTTCTTCCCTACTTCTTCATAGGGACGTTGAATATCATTCTGATCGTCCTGATCGCAGCGTCCATCGGATATAGCTTCTGGACAAACATGCTGCAGCTGGATTCGGCAGGCGCAGATGAACCCCTGGAGGTGGCGCCATGAATTCGCGTCGCATCCAACACCTGATCCCAGCTTCTGTCGTACTTGCGCTTGCTGCAGTGGTGATCGTCCTAAGCTTTACGCAGGAGCCGGCTGCCGCCTTCCTCTTTCCACGCATCATATCGGTTGTCATGTTTGTGCTGGCGTTTTGGAACTTCATGCGCGCCGCGATGGGATTGGCGAAGGTCGGTGGCGGTATCCCAATGGGGGCGTTCCTCAATATCGCACCAGGACTGACTGTCATCGGACTTCTGGTATTTCTGGTCCTGACATGGCTCGGTTTCTACGCCGCATCGTTCATAGCGTTTCTGGCGCTTTATACGATTTACGATCCGGTACCGCTGCGCAATGGCCAGGCGTTTTTGAAGCGCATCGCCGTAACGACCTGCTTCATCGCTGTAATCTATGGCCTCTTCGACCGGGTATTGCAGGTGCAGACGCCAAGCGGACTGTTTTTCTAAGAAAACACAAAACACCTAAGGGAGGAAAAATCCGATGCCTAGCAGAATAAAACTGATGATCTTTTCAATGGCGGCGTTGTTGGCGATGCCGGTGCAGGGCGCGCAAGCCGAGAAATATCCGGACCGCCCCGTGTCCGTGATGGTCTCGTACGGTGCCGGTGGCGCGACTGATTTTCAGGCGCGCGTCGTAACTATGGCCGCTAGCGAGGAGCAATATCTGGGCCAACCAATAGTCATCATCAATAAACCGGGTGCGGGGGGGCGCGTCGGCTGGAACTGGTTTGTCCGACAGGCCGAAGCCGATGGCTACACCCTTGCCGCCTATAACATGCCGCATTTCGCGGCGCAGGCTGTGGAAGGCGGCGTGCAGTTCGACATCGATAGTTTCGAACCCATCGCCAATTGGGGCGCAGACCCGGCTGTGGTCATTGTCGGTAAGGACAGCGAGTTCAACACGATCGAGGATCTCGTCTCTTTCGCGACAGAGAATCCCGGCAAGGTGACCGTATCGGGCGCGGGGTTGTTTGTAGGCCACCACATCGCCTTGCTGCAGCTGGAGCAAGCGGCGGGTATCAAGCTGGCCTATATCCCAACGCAGGGCGGCGGTTCGGCAGCGATGACGGCGGTGATGGCGGGTACTGTTGTGGCGGGCATCAACAACCTTTCTGATGCCTACCGGGCGATGAAATCAGGTGACGTCAAGGTGCTAGCTGTGGCGGACCTGGAACGTAGTACCGAGTTCCTGCCTGATGTGCCTACGCTTATGGAACGCGGCATCGACGTTGATGACACATCGGTGAATTTTCGCGGTCTAATGGCACCGAAAGGTACTCCACCCGAAGTCATTGAGGTCTTGGCCGCGAAGGTGACCGAGATGTTCAACGATCCACGCACCACCGAGCAACTGAAGGCAGGTGGTGCAGGAGTGCGGGTCATGGGCTCCGACGAGGTTCGCAAGATGTGGGAAATCTCAAAAGCCGAACTCGCCAAGGTTCTTGATGGTCTGTGAAATTCGCAACACGCCACCACACTAACAACAAAGAAGGAATACGATATGGCTCAGGCACGGGAAACTGACGCTCCCTCCGAAGAAGAAGCTCTCGTGGACACGCTGGTGGCCCGTGCGCGGGCCGCGCAGGCTGAATTCGAGAGCGGCGCCGATCAGGCGCGTTACGACAATGCCGCAATGGCTGCGGCATGGGCGCTGATGGAGCCTGGGCGCAACCGGGAACTCGCCCAGATGGCGGTGGAGACGACTGGGCTCGGCAATGTGGCTGACAAAATCCTTAAAAACCACCGCAAGACGCTCGGTTTGCTGCGCGACATCAAGCCAGTCCCGACGCATGGCGTGGTGCGGGAGGAACCGGACCGCGGGCTTACGGTTATCGCCCGCCCCATCGGCGTCATTGCAGCCATAGTACCCTCGACCAATCCGGTGGCCACACCAGTCAACAACGCTGTCAACGCGCTCAAGTGCGGCAATGCCATCATTCTTGCGCCTTCCCCGAAAGGGGTCCGGGTCTGCGAGAAGCTGATCGGATATATTCACGCCGAATTCGACAAGATGGGTCTGCCGCATGATCTGGTGCAGATGCTCCCTGCTCCCGCTTCCAAAGTCAAAACACAACGGTTGATGGAAACTTCCGACCTGTTGGTCGTCACCGGCAGCCAGGACAATGTCCGCCGTGCCTATTCCTCGGGCACGCCCGCAGTCGGGGTCGGAGCGGGCAACGTCTCAGTGATTGTTGATGAAACGGCAGAACTGAAGGCTGCTGCGGCGAAAATCACCGCCTCAAAAACCTTCGACAACGCAACCTCTTGCTCGTCAGAAAATGCGCTGGTGATCGTGGATGAAGTTCATGACGCTATGGTTCAAGCGCTCCACGATGCAGGCGGTCGGCTTCTCGACGATGTCCAAGCCAAAAAGTTGAAATTGGCCCTGTTTCAGAACGGTGGACTTAACCGCAAGATCATCGCACGGGACATTGGCGAGGTGATATCCGAGGCCGGTCTCTCTGTAGAAGATGCCGATAATGCCCGGTTCTTGATGATCCCCGGCAAAGAGATCGGGCCGGACCATCCGGAATCCGGCGAAAAACTGTCACTTGTTACGACGATTTACCGTGCGCGTGACTATGACGATGCAGTATCTGTCGCAACCCGGCTACTGCACCATCAGGGCGCCGGGCATTCCATCGGCATTCATACCTTGCGCGACGATCGTGCTATCGGTTTGGGGAAATCTCTGCCCACTTGCCGGGTTATCGTCAACCAGCCGCATTGCTTCGCAACCGGTGGTTCTTTCGAGAATGGCATGCCCTTTTCGCTGTCGATGGGCTGTGGAAGCTGGGGTGGCAACTCTATTGATGAGAACCTCAACTACAGCCACTTTATGAACTTGACTAAGATTGTGCGTCCGATCCCGGTGTCAGAGCCGACGGTCGAAGATGTTTTAGGCGCATATTGGGAGCTTGTTGGAAAATGAACGTTCCCGCTATCGACTTGTTGTCAATTGAAGGCCGCACTGTGAAGGACATCATCGACCTTCGTGCCCAGGAAGCGCCAGACGCGCCCTTCTTGATCGACCCGAATAACGGCGATACCTTTAGCTATGGCGAGCTGGCTAAGAAGGTGAGGGCATTCGCTCGCCATCTTGCCGCTGAAGGATACCGCCCGGAAGACGCGATCGCCTTCGCGCTGACAAACGGACCTCAATCCGCGCTGGCTATCCTCGGGCTCTTCTATGGCGGATGGTGCGCCACCTCCATCAACCTCGTCGCTGGAAGGGATGTCATCGGCTACGTCCTCGAACACTCGGAGGCCAAGCTCATCATCGCGCAGGAGGCGACTGCGGCAACTGTCGCCGATGCGCAGGCGGCAGTTGGCCTCGCAGTTCCAGTGAAAATGCTGACCTCCACTCTCTTTGAACTAGAAGGGGGCGCGCCCGAAACCGGTGGGGCTCCTAACCTGCAGGACGATGCGTTGTTGATGTATACTTCCGGCACCACGGGGCGGCCCAAGGGCGTGGTTCTGACGCAGGCCAATCTTCTAGCTGGCGGGAGCGCCACGGCGCTCGCGCATAATTTGCAAAATGACGACCGTGCCATGTGCGTACTGCCGCTTTACCATATCAACGGGCTCATCGTCACGGTTATGGCACCACTCTCGTCGGGCGGAAGCGTTGTGATGCCCGAAAAGTTCTCGGTCTCGACGTTCTGGCCGATCATTAGGCACAACAATTGCTCATGGTTCTCGGTTGTGCCTACGCAAATATCCTACTTGCTTCATGCGGAGCCCGCTGAGGACGACGAGATATCGGACAAGCTGAGGTTTGGGCGCTCGGCCTCGGCCCCTCTCGCTCCCGAAGTTCAGCGGGCGTTTGAGAAACGTTTCGGGGTGCCCATCATTGAAACCATGGGGCTGACAGAAACTGCAGCGCAAATTCTCTCCAACCCCTTGCCGCCAGCGCAGCGGAAAATCGGCTCTCCAGGTATCGCGTTCGGAAACGAGGTGATTATTGCGGACACCGCACAGAGGGAGGTCGAGCGCGGCGAAGAAGGCGAGGTTTTGGTCCGCGGGCCGAACGTTATGAAGCACTATCTTAAGAACGAGATAGCCACCCGTGAGTCCATAACCCTTGAAGGCTGGCTACGGACCGGCGATCTGGGCCGGATGGACCCGCAAGGCTATGTGTTTATTACTGGGCGACTGAAGGAACTCATCATCAAGGGTGGAGAGAACATTGCTCCGCGAGAAATCGACGAGGCGCTCTATACCCACCCTGACATCATTGAAGCCGCCGCTTTCGCCTGCCCCTGCTCCAATTATGGTCAGCGCGTCGAGGCTGCCGTGAAGCTCGCGGCCGGATCCTTGCTATGCGAACAGGAGCTAATCGCAGTCTGTAAAGACAGGGTCGGTGCATTCAAATCACCCGACCGTATTCATATCCTCGATGATCTGCCGAAAGGTCCATCCGGAAAAATCCAGCGCAAGAAGCTGAGCGACATGTTCGATGCACTTCATCAGCGTGAAATTTATCCCCAAGCCAAGTGAGGATGTCATCCGAATTCCCTCCTCATGGAACGCTCGGGTAGAACGTTCTGGATCTTTCGAGCTCGACCAACTTATCGGGTCTGACGATGGGGGTTGCTATCAGCTTGTCCCTTCTCAAGCCAACGACGCCCCGATCACTTTGAGAGGAAACCCCTATAAAGATGACCACCGAAGAAGCCTTTGTTAAGGTCTTGCAGATGCATGGTATCGACAATGCTTTCGGCATTATCGGTTC
>NZ_JBHUMP010000041.1:0-7611 GCF_042685005.1 Sulfitobacter aestuarii
CCTCGCCTTTACCGTGATGAGGGTGAATCATGTTCTCAAACCGCTGTCGAGGTGGGACTATTTCAGCGGCCTGTTAGTGCATCTTGGTCGTCGACGCGGTCAATACGAAGTTAGCGGTTTGATATCGGTAGCTTATCAGAGAGTACGGTGTCAGCCAGCCCCGCACGGCAACTTATCCACAATGGCTCTACCACTTTAGCAACAAGCACAACCCAAAGCTGGCGTACAGAAAACCTGCCGGTCAGAATCAGCTGCTTGCAACCAACGCCGCGTGAAGGTTGGTCAGGGTTCCATAGGGGCACGAAGGCTCCTTGGTCGATGGGATGGTTCCAAGGTAAGGGAGCGGCGAAGCGCTCCCTTCTTTGGTCTCGATGAAGTCGTCATGGGGTATCGCTGGGCGCTCGAAGGCTCCCCTGATTGGTGATCGAACGGCCAGACGTTTCGTGCATGGTTCGGGTGAAGGGTGGAGCGGCAGTGCTCCAAGTCCCTTCGAGTGGGGTTCAGGGGTGGCGCGGTAGCCCCTGATCTTCCTGAAGGGATCGATGGGTTTGGGAGAGCTGAAGTCTCCCATGAGTATTTGACCGGCGATACGGTCTCCTGGCTCTGGATGGGTTCGATACCCTGGAAGAGCCAGCAGCCGGAGGGATGCAACGGGAGCGCGCAGCGGGCTCCCTTGCCAAGATCGGTGTGGTACTACCACACACATCTTGCGTTTGCTCTTAATCCAAAGGAGCAGGAAGGAATTCGATCTTTTGCGTGGCGGGGCTCTGAACCATGCCTGCTGCGAAAAGTAACAACGAGGACGGTCTCCAAGGAAATACTGAAGAAGGCTTAGTGCGCTGGCATGTCAGCAAATTAGCATTGAAAAGTAGGTACTTTTATGGCTACATCCTCACATGACATTTAAGCATGACTTATTGCTAAAAGGCTATTTGCCAGAAAATTTGCCACCAGCCTTTACGACAGCGACAATCGCAGATCATTTCTCGGCCAATCCGCCACGTGGTTACGTGACCGATGGCAGAAATCCCCTGCGAGCTGCAACCTACAACGCCTCAAAACGGGGGCTTACGCGACGCGTGTTCTCTGCAGTTCATCCTGCAACTGCACACGACATGGCTGAGTTCGTTTCGAGTCGCTGGACAGACATCAACGAATTCTTCGCAAGAAGCTCGGCCAGTTTTTCGGTGCCGGACCATGATGTAGATGCTGACCGCGCCCTTGTAATCAATTCGCATATGGCACTTGAAGAAGAGAAGGTGAGCCGACTTTCTTCTTACCGATTTATTGCCGGAACAGACATCGCCCGGTTTTATCACTCGATTTACACGCATTCTATACCCTGGGCCTATCATGGCAAGGCAGCTTCCAAAGCTGATCGGCGGGTACAATCAGCGAATGTTTTCTTCAATCGAGCAGATTGGCTGATCCGCAGTGGTCAAGACGGGCAAACCGTTGGAGTTCCGGTAGGCCCTGATATGTCACGAGTTTTTGCAGAAGTAATCGGCACCGCAATCGATATTGAATTTATGCGGCGGCTTGACGGGATCGACTGCACGGTAGTGCGGCATGTTGACGATGTATGGATCGGCGCAAATTCACATGCCGATGCGGAGCGCGCACTTTCTCGCTATCGGGAAGCCATCCGTGAATTTGAGTTAGACATCAACGAGAATAAGACACGAATTTATTCCGAAGATTTCAGTTTCTCTGATTTCTGGCCGTCGGAAATTTCAGGGCAGATCGAGTTCGCCGTCGGGACAACGGGACGGCGGGCCAGAGACCGGCTGCGATCCGCACTTGAGCACGCCTTTGCGAGTGCCGTTGCCAAAAATGACGATGGAATTCTGAAGTACGTTTTGCGTTATATTGATCAACATGAGTTGAGTCTTGACCACTGGGATGTTGTTGAGCCGTTTCTCAAACGGCTTGCCGTCCATTTTGGACACACTGTTGACTACGTCGCTCGCATATTAGTTTGGCGTCAGTTGGCAATTGGTGATCTAGATGTCGAGTCATGGCACTCAATATTGGCTACGATTCTCGATAATCATGGACGCTTGGGAAACGACAGCGAAGTCTGTTGGACGATATACGCTCACCACCATCTGAATATTTCCATCAATATCGAACATGCGCGACGTATCATCCAGAATTGTGGCGCATTAACGACCGTCGCTCTATTGAATGGTATTGAACCGGGCCTCGTAGATGTTGCTGTTCTCGCTGACGCGCAAACACGGCTGAGCACCGAAACTGATCGAGGGCGGTATTGGCCTCTATTTTTGGAGTGGAAGACCAAGCGTTGGCCTGGGCATGAGCAGATACTTCTCTCAGATCCTGTAATGCAAAACCTGCACGCGAGTGGTGCTTTCATTTATGATCGCACTATCCTTCCAGTCGTATTCCGTAATATTGACGAAGACGATTTTGGCACGATTTCTTTTGCCATTGAGCCCCGCTCAAGCATGTACGATGATGAGGATGCAGAGGCGGATAATCCATTTTAACGCCTCATTGCCATCAATTTTGCAAACTCTTGCTCGCGCGCGCTTAGACGCTCAGAGCAGTGCAAACTTTCCATACTGGCACTTATCACTGCGCAGCACGGTGGCCGGATAGCTTGGGGACTATCTCGAAGCGGTCGTGCTCATTGAAGTGATCCACCTGGTCATCCGCCAAGTGCGAGATCAACGCGGTCGCTGATCCTGCAGCAGCAGGACATGACCCAGTACGACGTCGTGAAGTTCATCGTGCGGGCTGGCTCGTGTCAAATAGTGCAAGACGACACCAAGAAGGCACATGAACAGCCAGCGGCAGTAGCTTGTCGGCAGGCTGAAAACGTCAAGGTACACAGGCTTAAAGCCGCCATCATGCCATTTTCGCGGTGGCCGGTACGACAGCTTTTCAGAGGCTCTCACGCTCGCTGAGCCGTACACCACTCAGGGTTTAGATCATTCCAGCGCCAAGCTCTTCCTTGGAGCACCCCGACTAGACGCCCAGGTCTATCGGCAGGTCGGCACGCAACCCGAGAGGAAACAAAAAATGAACGGCTTTGGACATCATGGCAGGCAGCAAGGTGGGAATGGCTCTGACCCCACTGATTTTGTCGCAATCATCGCGGGTGCGGGCGCAGCCTTTCTCTGGGCCGATCCGGCCTTCGAAATCACGTTGAGCGCTTTTCGTCAGATTGCTCTGCGCAACTACGGGCGCGAAATGCTCGATGTTCTGGAATGGGCGTATTGGGCGTTTCTGCACCTATTCATTTTTGCGGCAACCCGCGTCGCTACGAAATTGGCGCTCGCCGCCATCATTACTGCAGTCGGATACCGGCTTGCACTCTCGTTCTAACCGCAACCCTCAGAAAAATAGAAAGGAGGTAAAAAAAATGCCAAGAGAAGTTCGTGAAGAAGTTGGGAAAGTGATCCGAGTTCGGACGGTCAAGACTGGCTGGGAGAAGTTTGTCGAGTTTGTTCAGAACTTGGCCGCAGGAGTCGTCAGCCTAGTCGTATTCTGCGCAATCGTTGCTGCGATTTTTGGCTGAAGAAAGGCTGGCGGGTTCTTCGAGCCCGCCAGTTCCTCCCCATACCCCATTAAATGCACAAGGAAACTCGGCAGGCATGTCCCATTCCCACGATCATCCGTTTGGCTCGGCGCGTTTTGCGAGCGATGCTGAAATTCGCCGCGCGTTTAAGGCCAAGGGCGTGTTGCCTGTGGCCTATAGCCGTGGTCGATTTCTTAGCCATTCCCGCGATGCCGGAATGCTGCTCATCAGCGGGGCTGGGGCCGGTAAATTCACCAGCGTGCTTGCTCACCTGATGGGAACGCTCGCACGTGCGCCAGGACCGGTGCGCATGGTGGTAATCGATCCTAAGGGCGAGATGTTCCTCACATTTGGTGCCGGGCTCATTCATCAAGGCGCTCATGTTTACCTGATAGATGCCTATGGCGCTACGGGAGCAGCCTCGCACAGCCTCAATCTTTTCAGCCATCTGACGCCGAGTTCCCGCACGCTGGTTGCCGATTGCGACCGGGCGGCGCTCAACTGGATTCCCGACGGTGGAAACGGTGACTCCCGCTTCTTTGAAATCAAAGCGCGGACGTGGCTTGCCGCCATCATGCGCGGCCTTGTCCACGCCGATGGCACGCTTTCCCTGCCGCGTCTGAGAGAGCTCGTTGCCATGATCGTCAGCGCGCCGGACGCCTGGGCTGAGATGAGCTCGGCACTCGCGGCTCTGGGTGAGCCCGATCTGGCGGGCACTTTCGGTGAGATGCTCAAGATGTCTGAGGATGGCCAGCGAACCTATCAGTCCGTGCTGGGCGAGATCACCAACGCGCTTGCGCCTGCTAGCGACCCGAACATCCAGAAAGCATTTGTTGGCGGCGATGAAGCGGATGTTTCTTTTGATATTCTCACCGAGGATCGCAACCAGCCGATCATTCTCTTTATCGTCTTCCCTGCGGAGTTGACGGTCCGGAACGCTGCGGTGCTGCGTCAGACCATCTCGACACTCAGGACCACCAAGCATCGCAAGCCGCACGCTCCGCGCATCCATGTTGTCATCGACGAGGCGGGACAGCTCGGACGGGCAAGCGAGCTCTTGGAAATGTACACTTTTGATCGCGGGCCAGGGCTGACCCCGCTGTGTGTTTTCCAGGACTACGGGCAAATACGCCGCAATTTAGGTGAGTCCGCAGCGACGACGCTTACGGCCAGTGCCGATCTCGAACTTTATCTCGGCGGCGGCGTGTCCGATCTGGAGACGGCGGAGTATCTGAGCCGAAAGCTTGGTGATCAAACTCTTCAATTGGCCGATACGCTCACGCGCGAACGCGCGGCACGGGCGAAGCGTGAAGCCATCCATGCCGTCCTGTATGAAGGCGCAGACCCCTTCAAGACAGGCATGGTCATGCGGGCGCTGGATGCCGAAACCCAGCATGTGCGCAAGCAGGCGCGGCGTCTCATGCAGCCAAGTGAAATCATGAGCTTACCGCGTGGCAACGCCCTGGTGGTTCCGTCTGGCTATAGCATTGACCCGTTCGTCGCGCCGGTTCGCCCGTATTTCACACGCCCCGAATATGCAGGGCTGTACGGCCCTAATCCTTACTTCGACCGCGACATGGGTTCGGTCCGCGTGCGAACGCGCCTTGGCTATCGTCGCCGCCGCGTGATCCGCGAGGCCGTGCCCGAGCGCTTCAAAGCATTCCCTCAATACAAGCACGGCGAATGGGAATTCATCGAGGGCTATCGCCCGAAACTCAAGTGAGAAGGAGAACAGCAGTGATCAGATTCATTTTTGTCCAACGGAAACAAGCGAAGCCAAGAAAAGGCTCCGGTATCAGTGAACGCGCAATTTTCGGTGTGGGGTGCCTTGTTTCCACCGCCCTTATCTACCCGGCATTTGCTGATGGCGAGCCCTTGATAGCATCGTCGTTTGTGTTTGCCGCAATCTGCACCGGCTATGCCGCGATATTCTCGAAATAGCAGATTCCAAGCTAGGCCGAAGGACATTCCCCATTGAGCACGCCCAAAAGCATACGGCAGGCCTTTGCAGAGCAAGCGCATGCAGAAACATCTGTTCGGCGTGAATGCCTGCCGGACCCGCAAAAGCTCGTCGAGCGCGGCATCCAGACCAAGGAAAGCATAGACTGGCAAGACGCCTTGCATCCCGGAGTGCCCGCACCAGAGCCGAGACCGGCGGACCTATTGGTTCGTCAGTCTGCGCTTGAGGCTCAGCGGGAAGAACACCGCGCGAAGATCAACCGCTTGCGCGAGAATTTTCGACAGCGTCCCGAAGAAGCACGGCGCGATTTCAGCACAGCCCGCGACTACCGGGGGCCAGAACATGAGAGGTGAATTTGCATGACAATTCCAATAGGTGGTAAAATGGGAGCTGAGGGCCCGGGCAAAACGCAGGCCCGTAGCGGTCTGCACAGGATTATTGCCCAATTTTGGACCCATAATCCGGGGCGCGAGGATCGCGCGGGGCAACCGGAACAACGACAACCCAAAAATCCACGATTACGCGCCAGATCGCGCGGCCTATGGGCCTCGGCGATGACGAGCTCGTATGTTCAAGAAGGGCTAATATGATGGATGGGAATGACCGCAGCGCGCTGCAGCTGCATTTTGATGCGGCGACAAGCAAGAAAACGCTGAGCATCGATGTCGAGCGCTATCAGCACATGCTCGATGAGCTGGGCTTGAGCGAAGAGCAGAAAGACCAGTTCCTGGAGGCGCTGTGGAGCATCATCATCGCCTATGTCGATCTCGGTTTTGAAGTCCATCCCGCTCAGGAAGTCTGTGGAAAAGACGAAAAAGCGCTGGAAGAACAGGACAAGAACGCACGAGGCGCGCTAAACTCAGAGGCAAGTTCACAGATAATAGATGACCATGACGCGCCGCGCTCGTGAAGCGGCGCGGGAAAGGTAGGATTCATGCAACAAATATTGGAGCAAAAACAACAAGCAGGGCTCTGCGCACTCATATATTGCCGCGTCTCGTCCACCAAGCAACGGATCGAGGGCAGCGGCCTAGAGAGCCAGGAGCAGCGCTGCCGCGTCTATGCCGATCAGCAAGGCTATGACGTTGAAGCCGTTTTCCCCGACGATGTGTCCGGCGGCGGCGACTTCATGCAGCGGCCCGGCATGCGCGCCATGCTGGCCTATCTCGATGCTCAAGCGGGCAAGCCTTATGTCGTCATTTTTGATGATCTAAAACGCTTTGCGCGCGATACCGAGTTTCACATCAAGCTGCGCCGTGAATTTGCAAAACGCGGCGCGCTGGTCGAGTGCCTGAACTTCAAGCTCGAAGACACGCCCGAGGGCGTGTTTATCGAGACGATCATGGCCGCGCAGGGCCAGTTGGAGCGGGAACAAAACCGCCGCCAGGTGATCCAGAAGATGAAGGCACGCGTCGAGAACGGCTTTTGGGTCTTCAAGGCTCCCGTGGGTTACAATTATGTTGCTGCCAAAGGTGGTGGCGGCAAGGTCTTGGTGCCTGATGAGACGCTCGCGCCAATCGTGCGCGAGGCGCTGGAGGGCTACGCAACCGGGCGATTTGTATCACAAGCGGAGGTGCAGCGGTTCTTGGAGGGCAATCCATTCTATCCGAAGGATAAGAAGGATGGCTCGATTCGTCCGATGACCATAACGCGCTTGCTCAAGAAGGCTGTCTATGCGGGCTATGTCGAAGCCCCGAAATGGGATGTCAGCCTCCGCCAAGGTCAGCATGAGGGCCTCATCACCTTCGAGACCCATCAGCGTATACTGGACAATCTGGAAGGCAAGAAGCGCGCGCCTGCGGCGCGTAAGGATTACAATGAGGATTTCCCGCTGCGCGGCTTCGTGCTGTGCGACTGCTGCGGCAACGCCATGACGGCTGCGTGGAGCACGGGCTGCCGTAAACGCTATGCGTATTACCGCTGCGAGACGCGCGGTTGTGAAGCCAAGAGCAAATCGGTCGCGCGCGCGAAGATGGAAGCAGGATTCGTAGACATCCTGAAGACACTTCAGCCATCGCCACAACTCTTCAGTAAGCGGTCGCGGGATAGCACTGTCGGTTCAGCTTGACGTCCTGAAGTTCCACGGCAGCAGATCGTCGATGCGGCT
>NZ_JBHUMP010000042.1:0-7515 GCF_042685005.1 Sulfitobacter aestuarii
TTTGTCTCGGCAACGCTGCCGGAGTGGGAGCAGAAAATCCACCTAACTCAACTGTCCAGATTCCTCGGGCCACCTCTCTGGTCTGATCGTTGTGCATATGTAGTTGTATGAGAAGGGCTACCCCCGCCTATTGGCAGGGGAGCCTAGTTTTAGTCACTCCGCCTGCTCGCCGATTTGCTGCGTCGGTTCAGTAGGTAGCGGCGAATAGATGCTCCCAGCAAAAGTAGCTACGATGATTAGTGCCGCAACCACTGCGGCGATTTGCTTGGCCCAGAAGAAAAAAGTCTGCGCCCGCATCGCTATGCTGCTGGCATCATAGGCATAGCTGCTTTCTTCGTTTCGAAGCGCAGCACGAACGGAAAAATACGCCGCGATATATTGGAGGTAATCGAACACAATGACTAGAACCCCCAACACACCTGCAAACCGAACGATCGCACCGAAATTCGCAAGATAGTCTAATGCAAATTTCTCTCCTGAAGCGTGCTGTGCAAAAACCCACGCAACAATACCGACACCAACGAACCTGCTGGTCTCGCTGATTCTTGATGTAACTTCAGTCTTTCGATCGATCCGGTTCAACTTCCGGTCATGATCAGACTCGCTCATACAGAAATGTCCTTTAACGGCCACTGACCATTGGGCCTGGATCGTCTGGGTCACCACCGAATTTTTTTCCGGGGCTGACGGCAACAATGCTCTCCAAGCTCTGCATCCATGCAGTCTTGAACGCGTCATCGCCTGCGAAGAGTTTGTAAAGCTCCAGCTCGTCTTTACGGCGGCGCAGCATTACATCCTTCAGAATACGCTCGAAAGCCAAGGCCCGGTTCTGCGGGTCTTGATTCTTCTCATACTTATCCTCGAAATCTGGGTGTGCTCGCACGCTTTCCGCGATGTTCACGAACTTGACGCGTTGTTCTTCGGGGGTGGCGCTCCAGCCTTGGAACCAACGCTCGTTGAACGTTCGCACGATCTCATCTAGGGGGTCGCTATCAGGCTCGCCATCTCGATATCCCCTTGGGTTGGGGTTTTGCGGGTCCAGCTCGGTCTCTGAGGTATCTAATCCGATCTCGTGGTTCAGCTTTACACGCTCTAGGCCGTAGGAAGATAAATCTACGGCTTCTAGAATTTCATCGAGTGTATCCTGGTTCGGATCTGTAACTTTCAGCTTTGGAACCAAGAACTTCAGAAACCAAAATAGCTTTTCCCATTCCAGAACCTCGAATGGCATGATCGCGGCCATTTGGCCGTAGATTTTGACAAACTGTTTGGCCTTCACCTTGAAGTCGATCTTGTCAGGGGTCTCCAGCTCTAGCTCGTCATTGAAACGGGCCGCAGCCACATCGATGATGGCACTCAAAACTTGCGCGTCCTCTCCGGCGAAGTACCGGATCGCAAAGTCATCTACTTCGGAAGCTTCATAAACACCCACATCGTCAAGCGCGCCCTTGAGCTCATGCAGAACATTGATGTCAGTCGCCTCAGAAAGGGTCGTCACGGTGTAGAATGGATCAAACGCCGCCTTGATCTCATCAACTGTGTTGAAGAAATCGAGGACGAACAAGTCCTCGGTGCGCTTGTTCAATTTGCTGGCGGATCGGTTCAGCCGTGAAAGCGCCTGAACGGCTAGAACGCCTTGCAGCTTCTTATCAACATACATGGCTGAAAGCTTAGGCTGGTCGAAGCCGGTCAAATACTTGTTCGCCACGATCAACAGACGGTATGGGTCGGTGCCGAACTTGTCGCGCGTGTCTGTTTCACCAAAGCCGTTCATCCCGGCATCGGTGTATGAAACGCCGTCGAGCTCCTTCTCGCCTGAAAACGCGATAAGCACCTTGAACGGATTGCCTCGCGCATCAAGCAGTTTGGTAATCGCTTTGTAGTACCGGATCGCCGCCTTGATATCTTGGGTGACGATCATCCCCTTGGCCTTGCCCTTCAGCTTCTTGGCATTCACCACTTGGCCAATGAAGTGATCCAACATGATCTCGGCCTTGGTATTAATCGTCTGCTGGCTGCGCTCCACATAGGCGCGCAGCTTTTTCTGGGCCTTCTTGGTGTCGAAATCGGGGTTGTCCTCGATCGACTTCTGAATCTCGTAGTAGCTCTTGTAGGTTGTGTAATTGGCCAAGACGTTGAGGATGAAGCCTTCCTCGATCGCCTGCTTCATGCTGTAGAGGTGAAATGGCGCAAAGCTGCCATCGGCCTGCTGTTCGCCGAACTTCTCAAGCGTCGTGTTCTTCGGCGTCGCGGTGAAGGCCAGATAGGACGCGTTGCCGCGCATCTTGCGGGCCTGCATAGCGGCCAGAATCCGGTCCTGCGGATCGTCGGTGTCGTCATCTTCCGATGCCTCAGCGCCCAATGCTTCGTTCATCTTGCCAGCGGCCACGCCGCCCTGGCCGGAATGCGCTTCATCAATGATCACGGCAAAGCGCTTGTCGCTCATGTCGGCGATGCCATCGATGATGAAAGGGAACTTCTGGATCGTTGTGATGATGATCTTTTTGCCCGCCTCAAGCGCGGTTCTCAGATCGGCAGATCGGAACGCCGGGGCCACGATGTTCTTGACCTCGGAGAAGTCCTTGATGTTCTCGCGCAGTTGCTTGTCCAGAAGCCGCCGGTCGGTCACGACGATCACGCTGTCAAATAGCGGGCGGTCCATGCCCCGGTCGCCTGCCGCCTGCGCATCCGCCGGATAGGTCTCGATCAGTTGATAGGCCGCCCAGGTGATCGAATTGGATTTGCCCGACCCCGCCGAATGCTGGATCAGATAGCTATGGCCAACGCCGGTCGTTGCCGCGTGATCCAAGAGCTTCCGCACCACGTCCAACTGATGATAGCGGGGAAAGATCAGGGTTTTCTTGGCCAGCGGGTCTTTTGCATCGCCTTCCAGCAAGACAAAGTGCTGAATGATCCCGGCCAGGCTGCGCTTGTCGAAGACCTCTTCCCAAAGATAAGCCGTCTTGTGGCCGTTCGGGTTCGGCGGGTTGCCTTCGCCCTCTTTGTAACCCTTGTTGAAGGGCAGAAAGAACGTGCCTTTGCCCGCCAGCTTGGTGGTCATGAATACCTCGTCGGTGTCCACGGCCATATGCACAAGCGCGCGACCGAACTGCAAAAGCGGCTGCGTCGGGTCGCGGTCTTCGCGGTATTGCTTTTGCCCATGATAGCGGGCGGTTTGCCCCGTCCAGGCGTTCTTCAGCTCCAGCGTGATCAGGGGCATTCCATTCAGGAACAGCACCATGTCGATCTCTTGGAGCGGGTTGGCCTGAGAATAGCGCACCTGCCGCATCACGCTGAACAGGTTGGCGTCGAAGTTTTCATGCACCTTGGCCGAGGAGCTGGCCAGCGGCGCGGGGTACATCAACACCAGAAAGGCGTTGTCCACTTGCAACCCCTTTTTCAGGATATGCAGCAGGCCCTTTTGTTTGATGATCCGGTCAAAGCGTTCAAGCACTTTGCGCTGCCAATCATTCGGGGAATGCTTGCGCAGCTTGTCCAGCTCATCGGCTTGCGTGTGTTCCAGAAACTGCCAGAACAGCTTGGTGTCGAGCGCATATTGCGCATCAAAATCCTGTGGCAAGCCGATACGGAACTTGGTCGGATTGTCGGGCTGCGGCTGGCCAGCCAGCTCCTCACTGGTGAAGCCCGTCAGATGTTTCTGGATCGCCTGTTCCAGCGCGATTTCTTTTGTATTACTGACCATGCCCACCCCCTTAAATCACCTTAATCTTGCCTGTCACTGCCGCATTAATCAGCGTGGCCTTGTATTCTTTCAGCGCCTCAATCTGGCGCTCTTTCAATTCAATTGCACCGTCGATCTTGGCCATCTCAAATTCGATATGCTTTACAATTTCTTTTTGCTCTTCAACTGATGGGTAAATGAATGGGATGGCCTTCATTCGGGTTTTATTTAGATCCCACTGGCCGATCCGAACTCCGTCTGAAGCTTGCCCGAAAAAGGTGACGTATAACTTGCTTCTGATTGCGGTATTGAAGAAAGCCCCATCAAAATCTTTCAGCAGAGAAAATACAAAGTAGGCCGGACTAACTATCCCAGTATGCTCAGAGATACCGTAAGAGCCTTGCCAAGCCTTCATTTTGTTCATGGCAAACTGCCCGGCTCGCACCAATTTGTACCCGCTTAGATCATCCGGTATGAAATTGTGATTGCTCTCTTGATCCTCTACATCCCTCACAATCACGCCCTGTTCACGAGTGACAGATAGAAGCGTTTTTTCAGGATGGTTCTTTTCCGACACGGGGAAAAGGAGAGAGCCCAGCGTGTCCACAGTCCAATGCGCCGGGATTTGGCCGATCCAGTCGATGCCGCTGTCTTTCATGGGGGCGTCGGGGTCCAGACCCTTGGTGACGACCTCTTGGATGATGATTTGCTTGCGCTCGCGCAAAAGGGCAATCTGCCCCTCCTTGATCTTCACCGCCTGATCCATCTTGTCGGTTTTGTCATCGAGGAAACGGGCGATGGCCTGTTGTTCTTCCAGAGGTGGAACAAGGAACGGGATCGCCTTCATCCTCGTCTTGTTCAAATCCCACTGGCCAATCCGAACCCCGTCTGACGCGCTACCGAAATAGGAGACATAGAGTTTGCTTCGGATCGCAATATTGAAGAAACGCGGATCGAAGGACTTTGCGAAGTCAAACACATAGTAGGCAGGGCTGACAATTCCTGTGTGCTCGGAGACCCCGTAAGAACCCTGCCATGCCTTCATCTTGTTCATGGCAAACTGCCCTTCGCGAACGAGCTTGTAGTTGCTCAGATCGTCTGGGATGAAGTTATGGTTGCTGTCCTGATCTTCGACATCACGCTCAATTACCCCCGCCTCGCGAGTGATCGAAAGCAACGGTTTGTCGCCGTGGTTCTTCTTCGAAACAGGCGAAAGACAAGAACCTAGCTTGGAAACAGTCCAATGGCCAGGAACGTTCTTGATCCAATCAAAGCCGGAATCTACGTAGTCATCATATCGCGGATACTGCGGCAGCTGCATCACGCCACCTCCGCGTTTGGCTTTTCCTCAAGCCCAAGGATATCCGCGATCAATCCGTCAGCCCGCGCCTCAAGCTCCAAGAGGTCAGCGGTTACCTTCTCAACGGCGCGTAGCGGTTTGTGGCGGTAGAAGTATTTGTTGAAGCTGATCTCATACCCGATCTTGACGCTGTCCATGTTGATCCAAGCCTCAGGCACATGAGGCTGCACCTCGATCAGGAAATAATCGTGGATGCTGTCCTTTAGCGGCACGCTTTCCGCATCGCGCAGGTCTGAATTGCTTTCATAGGTCAGATAGGTGCCGTCTGGCTGCCGAAAATAGCCGAAGTCGGCCAACTGGCCCTCGGCGCAGCCAAGGCGGTGCAGCAGAGCGTCCAGCTTGTCGCCTTTCAGCTTCAGCTCTTTGCCGATGACCTTTTCGGCGTCTTCGTCATACCAACTGACCGCGTTCAGGATCGCGTTCTTTTCCGGCGCGGACAGCTTGATCTTCTGCGCCTTCAGAGTCACCGTAACGGTATCGCGGAAGGCGTTATAATCACTCGTCTCGTCTGTGCCGATGATGTCCATCAGGCGCAGCCCCGTGGCGTGCAGGTCGCGCAGAGATTGCCAATACTTCACGTCCAGCAGCTTGCCACGCGCCTTGGCGTTCAGCGTGATCTCTTCATCCTCGCACCATTTCAAGATGTCCTTGGAATGGTCCTTTAGGAAGCCCGCTTCATAAACCTGATCGCCATGCTCTTCCCAAAGATGCTCCATGGGCGCGCGCAGGGATTTGTCAAAGCGCAGTGGGGCCAGACGTGCGGCGGAAAATCCTGCGCTGCGGCGGTCGGGCCGTTCAATGGTGACCTTGTGATAGCCAAAATCCTGATTGTCGAAGATTTGCACGGCAATGCCCGTCGGGTCACCGTTGTCGTCCAGTTGGCGCTCAATGGGTCCAAAACCCAGATAGGCGCTCGTAATCGCCTCGATGTGCTCAGGCGCGAATTCACAGTTCTTGTCGCCTAGGTTCTTGCGCAGCTTGCGATACAGCAGGTTCGCGTCGATCAGCTGCACCTTGCCTTTGCGCGCCTCCGGCTTGGCGTTGGACAGAAGCCAGATATAGGTGGTGATTCCGGTGTTGTAGAACAGGTTGTTCGGCAGCTGGATGATCGTGTCCAGCAGGTCGTTTTCGATGATGTAGCGGCGGATGTTGCTTTCGCCGCCGCCCGCATCGCCGGTGAAAAGGCTGGAGCCGTTGTGAACCGATGCGATGCGCGAGCCCATCGGGCTGTCGCTGAGCGGCTTCATTTTCTTGACCATTTCCATGAGGAACAGAAGCTGTCCATCGCTGGAGCGCGGAGTTGCGTCTTGCGTGTCGGTCTCGCCCCAATAGTCAGTCAGATCGACCTTGAAGCGCGGATCGATCACGTCCTTGCCGTCCTTGATAAACTTCTGCTCACTCGCCCAACTCTTACCATAGGGCGGGTTGGAGAGCATGAAGTCAAACTTACGGCCCGAGAATTCATCGGTGGACAGGGTCGATCCGACCTTGATGTTCTCGGGGTTGTTGCCCTTGATCATCATGTCCGATTTGCAGATCGCGTAGGTCTCGTCGTTGATCTCTTTCCCGAAGAGATAAACGTCGCTCTTTGCCTGTATCAGGCCGTCGGGGTCTATGATGTAATTCTGACCTTCGGTTAGCATCCCACCCGATCCGCAGGCCGGGTCATAGATTGTGAGCACCGAAGGCAGCTGATCCTTAATCGGGTCAAACATGAGGTGCGTCATGAGGTGGATCACTTCGCGCGGAGTAAAGTGCTCCCCTGCCTCCTCATTGTTTTCCTCATTGAACTTGCGGATCAGTTCCTCGAAGACATACCCCATGCCAAGGTTGGACAGGCCGGGCATAAGGTTGCCATCGGGGTCTTCTTTGTCGTGCGGGGTCAGGTTGATCCGGGGCGATACAAACTTTTCCAGTACGTCGAGCAACACGTCCTTGCCCGCCATGTGGCGCATCTTGGCCATGAGGTCGAAGCGTTCGATGATTTCCTTGACGTTGTCACTGAAGCCGCCGAGATACTCCTCCATGTTGGCCAAGAGGATTTGCCTATTGTTAGTTGCGGTGTCGTGCAACTTGCGGAGGGTCCACTGGCTCGTATTAAAGAAAACGTAGCCCGATGCGGAGCGAAGAGCTTCATCATCGAGCTCGGTCGAGCCCATTTCCTCTTTCTGGAATTTCAGCTCTTCAAGAACTTTGTCCTTTGTGGGTTCTAGCAGAGTATCGAGGCGGCGTAGTACGACCATTGGCAATATCACATCGCGATATTTCCCGCGCACATAAACATCGCGCAGGCAGTCATCCGCAATCGACCAAATAAAAGAAATGAGTTTGTTGTGCGTGGTTTGATTCATCTTGTCTCTTGCTCGATTGTTTAATGACGCGGCCATTTTTGCTGCCTTAGCAGGGTGCTGATTTAGTCGCTGATCCGGAACGCTATCCCTTCAACGGCGCCGGTTCGGGTGATCTTCTCACT
>NZ_JBHUMP010000043.1:0-6829 GCF_042685005.1 Sulfitobacter aestuarii
CGGTCGCGGCATAACCGAGCGGGAAATCCACTTAGGAAACGGCTCGAAGCTGTTCAGACAAACCGAGCCACCTCACAGTGTGGCGTGCCTCAAGAACAAGCGCGGAATTTGTGTCCGCACCGCTTCGCGGCCGGGCTGTCGTGAACCGAGCCTGTAGTCTCGGCCAGTAGGCTTCCATCCCTTGCGCGTTCATCGGCCAGCCGTGAACGGCTGACACTCCTTTCTTTGATTAGGGGCCTGACGGCCCATCACCCGTCAAGACCAAGCCCTTCGCTATGGCTTCGGGCGAAAGCCACGGGCCGTGGCTCGCCTACGGCTGCGCCCGCACCATCCACCATGGCCTTCGGTCTGGACGGTCTCCCCCCTCTCTTCGCCAGAGGGGCAGTTCGGTTGCATGCGCAACCGAACAAAGGAGAAAAAACAAATGAAAAAGGATGTTTACCAGAAAGTGACCGATAAGATCGTCGCCGATCTGGAGCAAGGTGAGCTCAGCTGGCTCAAGCCATGGAATGCGGGAAACATGGAAGGCCGCATAACCAAGCCGCTACGGCATAACGGGCTGCCCTATAACGGCATCAACGTGCTGATGCTGTGGGGCGCGGCCGTCGAGGGCTGTTATTCTTCCGCGTACTGGATGACCTTCAAACAGGCGAAAGAACTGGACGCCCACGTCAAGAAAGGCGAGCGCGGCAATCTGGTGGTCTATGCTAACACCATCACCAAAGCCGAGGAGCAGGACGACGGCAGCGAAGAGGGACGGAAAATCCCCTTCATGAAAGGCTACACCGTTTTCAACGTCGAGCAGATCGAAGGCTTGCCCGAGCACTACTATGCCAAGCCCGAGCCCGTCATTGATCCGGCCTTGCGCATCGATCATGCGGAAGCGTTCTTCGCAAGCACCCGCGCAGACATTCGCCATGGCGGGAACAGCGCCCACTATAGCGTCGGCAGCGATCATGTGCAGATGCCGGTGTTTGAATCCTTCCGCAGCCCCGAGGCCTATTATGCGACCCTTGCGCATGAACTGACCCACTGGACGAAGCATAAGAGCCGTCTTGAGCGTGAATTCGGGCGCAAGAAATGGGGTGATGAAGGCTACGCCAAAGAGGAACTTGTCGCCGAGCTTGGCGCGGCGTTTCTTTGCGCCGATCTGGAACTCACGCCCGAGCCAGGCAGCGATCACGCGGCCTATATTCAAAGCTGGCTGAAAGTCTTGAAGGATGACAAGCGCGCGATCTTCGCCGCCGCTGCCCATGCGCAGCGCGCAGCGGATTTCCTGCACGGCCTGCAGCCTGTGGTGAATGAAGAGCAGGAAGCCGAAGGAGTCGCCGCGTAAGGCGGCTCCATTTTCAGATGAAAATTTTCGCGCCTGCCATCCGGCAGGCGCTCATCTGAGTCTCTAGGCTTCAGGGAAAAGCCCTGGCATCCAGCGCTCCGCGTATTTTGCAGGGAAAGCCAGATAGAGCGGCGCGCGCGTGCTTTCCGAGGTGATCGCGCCCGCTTTGAGCAGCGCCGAAGTGATGCGCCGCGCGGCGCGCTCGCTCATGCCAAGCATGGAATCGACTTCGCCGCGCTCCAGCTTGCCTTGATACAGGATAGCTTTGAGAACGATGTCGGACTTCGGCGGCAGCGCACCCGCGCGCATTTCCTCTTCCGTCCAAATCATGATCCGGTCACGCAGCCGGTCCGCCTGCATCAGCGTGGCCATGAAATCGACCTGATCGATGCTGACTTGTAAGAAAAACTCGGTGAAACTGGCCAGCGCGGCTTCGCTGAGCGTGCCCCGCCCATCTCTATCCCCGCGCCGCTCTCCGTCGCAGGCTTGCAAGTGATCTTTGTAATCCTTCTCACGCCGCGCCAGCCCGCGCGCGACAGACCAGAGCCCCCGCGTATCCAAGGATTCTCGCAGCATGGCATAGGACATCAGCCGCGCCACGCGGCCATTGCCATCCATGAACGGGTGAATCCAGAGCAAACGGTGATGCGCGCATGCCGCCGCCAATATCGAGCCAATCCGGCCCTCGCGCGTATAGGCCTGATGCATGCGGTCCATAAAGCGCGGTACCGCGCCGGGGCTCACAGCGACATGCCGCCCGACTTCCACATAGCGCTCGCGCAGCTCGCCTGGCACGACTTTGACGCGCTCGCCCGTACCCGGATATTCCACCCAAAGCAGGTCTTCCGGCAGCAGCTCACAAAAGCGGCGATGCATTTCGATGATCGAAGCCGGAGCCGTGGGCGGCTCATCCAGACCGCCCTCATCAATCCACTTCTGGACGGTGATATGCGCTTTGGCTTCGAGCTGAAGGTCGCGCTTCTTCGGATCAGCGCTGTAATCGCCATCAAGAGCGCGTTCGATGTCTACCGGATGCGTATTATGGCCTTCGATCAGGTTCGAATAGTAACAGTTCATCGCGCGCACCAGATCGGCCAGCGCGGCGGCTGTGGACCCCGGCAAGCTACTGCGGAAAGCGGCAGATTTCTCTGCAAGCTCAAGGGCAAGGTCGTTCAGCGCGCCCCGTTTGGGGGAGCCCTCGCTCACCATGAGCGGCTCAAAAAGCCCTATACTCTCACCATCATCTTGCGCCATGTTCTTGCCTGTATTCTGGCCGCTTTGTTGGCCGGACTCATTTTCTCACTTATTATAACTATATCATAGTGTTGCAAACATTGAAACTTCATATTGATCCACTTATTTGGCCGCTTCTATGGCCGGTTTCATGGCCGCCGGTCAAAGGAGCGACTGGCCAAATGGCCAGCCGCGAAAAGTTACAGCCCAGGCGCGCGGGCCGCGAGCTCAGTCTCGATGTTGTGCATCGATTCTAGCGCGCTCTGGCGCTCTACGCTGCCGCGCGGCGCAGCGGCAAAGGCGTTGAAGGCCTCGCGAAGCAATCCGTGCAGCTCTGGTGTGCTGCGGGACGCCGCTTCAAAACGGGTGACAAGTTTCATGGCTCATCCTCCTTTTCTCGGAAGGAGGCCCCGAACCGCTCAGGGCCTTTCGGCCCCGTCCATCACCATCATTGGCCCCATAAAGGCGCTGATGGGTCGGGAGTCTTTTTGCGAGCAGATTGAGGAGCGATGCGCGTGAAACGTGCCGCTGCGTTTTGAAAATAGGTTGCCTGCAGGAGTGTTGCTGCACGCGGATAGTGCCGCGATGGCCGTCTTACCGCTTATTCCGATACGGATAGTTGCTGATTGCCGTGGTTGCTGACATCGCGGCAACGCTGGGACTCGGCTGGTCTGATTTTTTGCGGGGATGCCGTCGCTTCCTCTTGCCTGTGTCGGCTTGCACCAGATGCCCCAATTCCCTGGCCGGACGCGGCTCATCTTTCAATGTCCTGCCCGCACCACCTGGCTCTCGCCAGCCGTGTTGAACATGAACGCTGATCCTTTGCCTCCGGCGCTTCGGGAGGGCGTTAGCAAGCCAAACCCAAGCAAAGGAGAAAACAACATGGCACGCGAAAATGAAAACACACCCCAAGAGCCCAACGCGCCAGACTATCTGGCTTGGCACGTCACCCAAAAAGGTGAGAAATCCTTCTGGAACAAGGTCGGAGCCGCATGGAAGCACAAGGACGGGCGCGGCTACTCCCTCCAGTTAGAGACCTGTCCAATCAATGGCCGCATCGTCCTGCGCCTGCCGCTGGAAGATGCACCAACCGAAACATCGACCGAAGCGGGGCGCTCATGAGCGCCCCCATCACCACCCGGATCGTCTGGGATGGCATTGCGCTCGAAATTACGTACCGCAAACGCCGCTGGAAATCAGATTTCGATCATATCGAAATCTTGGCCGAAGACAGGCACGTCCTGCCCGTCACCGAAACCGGATACCGCTCGCACTTCCTGCCAGAAGGGATCGTCGAGGACTATGGCGGGCCGGAAGACTTTGTCCGTA
Source organism: Sulfitobacter aestuarii (assembly GCF_042685005.1). Classification (NCBI taxonomy): domain Bacteria; kingdom Pseudomonadati; phylum Pseudomonadota; class Alphaproteobacteria; order Rhodobacterales; family Roseobacteraceae; genus Sulfitobacter; species Sulfitobacter aestuarii. The sequence continues at coordinate 3,899 of NZ_JBHUMP010000043.1, forward strand.
CCTGGCTCGACCATGAGGCCAAGAACGCCGATTGGCAGCGCCGCAAGGATGCAGCAAAGCAGATGTCGCTATTCTAAGCACCCGTGATCGCTCCCGCTCATGCGGGTGCGATCCGTAGCTTGACCAGCCAGCACGGCGCGCTCTCTGGCGCGCCGTTGATCCAGACCACAGTGCCATCACAGGGCGCATAAAGCTCCACAGCCCCGTCTTCACCTTCGGCGACGATCACAGCGTCACCCCGCCGCACAAACTCGCCGACAGGCTTTAGCTCATGCAAGCTGAGCAGCTTGCCGGTATAGTCCTGTATGGCATCGCCAGCGCCGACATGCGCCACATCGCCGGATATGAGCACGCGCTCGCCCGTGCTGGTCAGATATTCCCGTCCATTCAGCATGGCGAAAAGTCATCCTTGTCGGTATTATCCCGCTTGGCCGCGCGCGGCTTGAATTCCGGCACCAGCACATCGGGCTTTTGTTTGTAGCGCGCATGCGCCAGCCGGATCGCAAAGCGCACCGTATCGTCCGCAGCCAACCGGAAATGGCGGCTGAGATCGTCAAGCTGCTGGGCGTGCCGATCATCTAAATTAAGCATGAGTGTGTGTCTCATCGCGGTTCTCCTTTTTACTTTGGTGAAAATTCATTGCCGCGATCACGCCCGCGCGTTTGATCGCGCCTGTGGGTCCGGCTCTTTTGTTTACTGGCTTGTCGTTCCGGCACGCGGCCCAACGCCATGGCGCGGGCGACATCCTGATTGAGCTCGGCAATACGCGCTTGCTGCTTTTGCCGCGCGAGCTTGACCTGCCGTTGCAGGTTCCGCCGCTCAGTCAGTTGTTTGCGGATCGTCTCTTGTTTCTCGGTGCGGTCGCGCTGTTGCGCCCGCGCAATCTCGGCCTCGTTCTCGTTCCTGATCTTGCGGTTCTTACCCGTGACCCAGCCCCACAAGCCGCGAATGCCTCTTGGCGTCCGCTCCGCGCGTTTCTTTTCCTCATTCAGCCAGCGCTGCTCTTGCTGAGTTTTGATCTGCGCGCGGGCTTGGCGCTGGCGCTGTACCATCTGCTCGCGCTGAAACTGCGCCGCCAGACCGGCTTTCTCAGCCTTTTCTTGCTCTTCCTTCGCCCAGGCTTTTAGCTTGGGCGTGAGCTGCGCACCGATCTGTGCCTTGGCCTCGTCCACTGAGAGTAAGTCTCTCGGATCGCCGAGGCGGGCTTTGAGCTCTTTGGTTTTGGCACCGCTCATCCGGCTGAGCGAATAGGTCTCGCCGCGCCAATCCACGGCCACAAAGCCGCGCTTGTCTCCTTGGGCGAGCCAGAGCCCTTTATCGCGTAGCGCCGCTTCGAAAGACTCGCGGCTATCCGATCCCGACCAGCTTTCGCGGATCATGGTTTTGGTGAGTTTGGGGTCTTGCTTGGTGCGCTTTGCTTGCTGCCATTCCTCCAGCGTGAAGGCCAGCGGATCGCGCGCAGCACGATCACGGAAGCCGTCCGGTATTTGCCAGCCATGCTCACGGTAGAGCTCGCGCGCCACTTCGTTCAGGCGCGTCTTGTGCCAGGGCAAGTTGATGGCCTTCATTTCTTCGCCGTCGATCCGGCTCCAGACCGCATGGGCATGCCGCCTGCCTTCCTTCTCATGGAAGACAATGGCGCGCGGCTGACCTTCTAGGCCGAGCCGTCCTTCGATCCGATCTATCGCGGCCTCGAAGACTTCCACCGGCACATCTTCATGTTCCGGCGGGTTCAGACTCAGTGAGAAAAGGTGGTTCTTGCAGCGCGTGCCACGCGCGATGGCTTCGCTTTCCTGCATCGCGCCCGCCAGATCGTCAGCGGCATAGCCGCGAAGATCATGAAGCTCAACATGCTCATTGTCTCTAACGTTCAGCAGATGCTTCGCCAGTTCCTTGCCGTGTCCGCGCTCGTTGCCTTTAAGGATCATGGCGATCCTCCTTTTAGGCCGAGCGCTGTAACGAGTTCAACGCGCATCTTGGCGATCTCGGCGCAAGCTTCCCGCAATTCGTCTTCGATCTCAGGATGGACCGGCAGCGTGCCGGTGTTCACGGCGCGCGCCAGTTGGTTAAGGTTGGAGGACAGGCGCGACTGTCCAAGAGCCGCCAGGACCCGCGCCAGAGCTTTGTGATCCTGAACCGGAGTACCGCCGCGACGGCGGGTTTTAGGCAGTTGTCCGGCAAACAGCACGGCCTTGATGTACGCGCCGAGCGGCTCGCCGCCCGCCGCCGCTTCCAGCTTGGCGCGTTCCTCGAAGGTCAGGCGCAGTGAAAACGGCGCTTCCCGCTTCTTGCTGCCGACTTTGGCTATCTGATTGAAGTTATGGCGCGAATTGGTCATCATCGCACCTCAGATCACTTAGATCATGCTGTGCGAGATGGGATTCCCACTCTTGGAGGGTGTCGAAGAGAGAGTTCAAACTTTCTCCCTCTAAGCGCACCATCTCACTTAGGACGAATTTCCGGCGATCAAGTTTAGCGACGCGTTCCTCGTAGGCCACTCTAACCGAAGAGTTGGTAGCATCGACCGCACGATCCAGTAGGTCGTCTATCTGTTTCTCCGTATCCTTTAGCTGACGGGCCCACTCAAGCTTCACCCTCTGCGCTTCGGCTGTCTTTGCATCCCATGCATCGGAGATCATCGCCTTCGCCAGTTCCGCGAGGTCATCAGACGGCTGCATGGCCTCCAGAATTTTCTCCAAAGAACCTTCGAGACTCGCTCGTCGGACCGACTTACCTCGAGCCTGACAACCGCGGGTCGCACAGCGATAATACGCATAGCGTTGACGGCAACCTGTCGACCAAGCGGCCGTCATTCTCTTCCCACAGCTGTCACACAACACGAAACCGCGCAGCGGAGAGGTGGCCCGAGGAATCTGGACAGTTGAGTTAGGTGGATTTTCTGCTCCCACTCCGGCAGCGTTGCCGAGACAA
>NZ_JBHUMP010000044.1:0-6732 GCF_042685005.1 Sulfitobacter aestuarii
CCCTGATAATCCATCCATTAGGGCCGAATCTCAGATCAGGCGATCACAAGGAAGGTGGGGGCGGCGCACCGCTTGCAAAAGTCCGACCTGCATGAGCTGCTCGAACTGACTACGACCGAAGCGGGCGGCGCCCAACGTTTTCGCATCTCAGGCCAGAGCGTGACCCCGCCCCCGAAGCAGGCGCATAGATGATCAACACCCTCCTGAGAGGCGATTTTGGCGCCGAGGTGAACCTCGATTACCGGCCGGACGGGCCGCCCTGTGAAATCCATTTTGGGTTCTCAGAAGATCAGCGCGATGAAGAACTAGCAATATTCTCGCGCACCTAGACTCTTCTCTACGGTGGCGCTCACTATGAAGCAGGAAACCGCGCATACAGCCATTTCGGAGAGCAGCTCGCGGTCCGGCGGCCCCACCGCTCTTCCTTATTGTCCAAGGTTATTCACGAACTAGCGGCTACCCTCAAATCATACCGATCATTTCAAGTGAGATCGTGAATCCCACTGCTCAAAGCTTCGGGATTGTTTGTGCTTTCTGAGGAATTTCGCCAAATACCCCAGCGTAGCGGCGCGAGCTGCCCGGCGCTGTCAGGATCGCGATACTGACGACCATGTCGCGCGACCAGGTACGACGTCGAAGAAGCAAACAGGGCGTTCCCGGCGGGACCTGTAGCCAGCCTGCCGCGTCACTTTCGATTGCTTCTGCTTCGAATACATGCTCTGCGCCTTGGAGCGTTCCTAACCCCATCAAATGAGCATGAGCTGTCGTAGTCGAAAAATCCACTTGTAGAAAGTCCGGCGCGAAACCGGGATTAACGAAGCGTTCCTCTAGCAAAACTGGCGCATCGTCTCCGAAATGCAGAAGTAAGGTTCGGAAATGTAAGGCGTTGCCGGGCAAGCCAAGAAGACTGTTGATCCTAGGCGCGGAGGATTTCTCCGCTGTCAGGCAACGACAGGAATGTTGTCGCCCGTCCATCGAAATTTCCTCGGCGATGTCGCGAATTTCCAGCACTGCCGATTCATTGCGCGCTTCACTCACGAAAGTACCCACACCTTGAATACGGGTAAGAATGCCCTCGCTCTCCAGTTCACGGAGCGCCCGGTTAACCGTCATTCGGGAAACTCCGAACCGTTGAACCAGCATACTTTCGGACGGAATCCGCCCTCCCGCCAGAAATTCTTCTGAAGCGATCCGCGCCCGAATATCGTCCATGATCCGTTTGTACTGCGGGCCGGGGCGGGGTGTAGGGACGGCACTGGTCATCTGATTATTCCTAGAGTGGATGCCTCACCAAATCTTCTGGCGACGCTGTTCTTCTTTCTCGCACCTCCCAACCCCAAATGTCTAGACAGGTACTAACATGCTTGTATATACATGTATATACAACCAACGAGGACCCACATGCAAACGCAAGAAAAATATCGAATAACCGATGACATGTCCGAGACATTCACGCGCGATGGCGTGATCTTCCTACCGGGACTCTTCCGCGAATGGGTTGAGCCTATCACCGAAGGAATCGAAGCGCTTATGCGCGATCCCAGCCCGCTCGAACGATCCTATCAGCCAACCGATGGATCGGCCCCGTTCTTTCAGGACCTGTGCAACTGGGGGCGGATCGACGCTTTCCGCAATTTCGTAACCTCTTCCGTGGCGGCGGAAACCGGCGCAAAGCTGATGCAATCCACGACCTGCCGACTTTTCCATGACCATGTGCTGGTCAAGGAGGCTGGCACCTCTGTCGTGACACCTTGGCACCAGGATCAACCCTACTACTGCACCACAGGTGAGCAAAGCGTCAGCTTCTGGATACCGCTTGATCCGGTCGCGAAGGAAACCGCGTTGCGCTGCGTGGCAGGGTCGCATCTCTGGAACAAACAGCACAAACCCAAACGCTTCGACGGGACAGATTTGTACGAAGGTGATGATGCCGAGGAAATGCCCGATATCGATGGCAACCCGGACCTTTACGATATCCGAGCCTGGGACATGCAGCCGGGCGATGCCGTAGCATTCAACTTTCGCACGGTACACGGCGCGGCGGCCAACCAAGGGCAGGCCACCCGCCGCCGCGCCTTCTCGACGCGTTGGGTCGGCGATGACGCTGTATTCCAGGACAGGGGCGGGAAGGGCTCGCCGCCCTTTGCTCATCTGACATTGCAAACCGGAGAGCCGCTCGAGGGACCTGATTTTCCGGTTCTTTACCCCGCCTGAGGTCAGCCGCGCTCGGAAACTGGAGAACGCGGAACCGGGCGCATTTCTTTCACAACCACCACCAGGGAAATCAAAATATGAAACGCAGAAACTTCCTCGCCGCAGGAGCAGCTATCGCCGCCACTTCCACTCTTGCGACCCCTGTGATTGCACAGGACAAGCGTCAATGGAAAATGGTGACATCCTGGCCCAAGAATCTCCCCGGGCCAGGAATCAATGCACAGAAAATTGCTGATCTGATCACCGAAGTTTCTGGCGGGCGGCTCGAAATCAAACTCTACGCGGCCGGGGAGCTGGTTCCAGGAAACGGCGTTTTCGACGCGGTCTCTGAAGGCACGGCAGAAATCTATCACTCCGTGCCCGCTTATTGGGGATCTAAATCGAAGGGTCTGCTGCTGTTTGGCTCGCAACCCTTCGGGCTTCGGGCTGACGAGCAATTGGGATGGCTCAAGAACGGCGGTGGGCAGGAATTATACGACGCAGCCTACGCACGGTTCAATCTAAAGCCATTCCTGTGCGAGAATACCGGCCCGCAATGGGGTGGCTGGTTTCGTGAAGAGCTACAATCGGTGAATGACATCAAGGGGATGAGCTTCCGCTCTACCGGCCTGTCCTCAGAAATGCATTCCAAGATCGGAATGGCGGTGCAAGCGATGAGCGGACCGGACATGTTCCAAGCGCTGCAAACCGGCGCCATCGATGCCGGGGAGTTCATCGGCCCCTGGACCGACAGCGCGCTCGGGTATCACCAAGTCGCGAAATACTACTACTGGCCGGGTGTAGGCGAGCCCTCTTCAGCCGGAGAGATCGCCGTCAACAAGTCTCTGTGGGACGAGCTCCCTGCGGACCTGCAAACCATCGTGAAGCTGGCTAGCGAAAGCATTTATATTTCCTCCCTGGTGGAATATCAAACCAACCACGCCAAAGCCCTGCAGAGGCTGATTTCGGATCATGACGTCAAAGTGCGCCAAATGCCGGAGGATATTGTTGCCGCGATGGGTGCAGCGGCAGAAGAGATCTATCACGAGCTGCAAGACAGTGACGATGAGATCACCCGCAGGACCGTGGAAAGCTTCCTCGCCTATCGCAAGATTATCGGACCCTATATGGTATACGCAGACGCCGGTGAAATGAACGCCCGCGCCAAGGTATTGGGCTACTAAACACGCCTGCTGAAGCTTTGTGAGGCAGCGGCGGTCGAACGCATTTTCCAACAGGCGGGATGGAACAGGCTCGGTTTCGTCCCGCCCTCAATGGTGCGACTAGATGATTACCGACTCTCGCCGGTAGGATTGGCGGTCCGCTGTCCCTGATATTTGCGTCCGATTTCGTTCCTTCATTTCAAACTATACCGACTGGCAACTAATACGGTGGCAACACGCTGATTACCAAAAGCTTGCGTAGCAGGGGTCAGCCTAAAAGCCGAATGGCCGCTTGCGGACCATCGCTTTGCAATCGAACCGAAGCATTTCGCTGTTTTTGAACGGCAGACATTGCCTGCCTGCAACCTTCATTCTCTTAGAAGGACATCCCCAGACATCGAAAATGTCACCAACGTCACTGAACCTGGCAAGTTCAATCGTCCATAAAGGTCTACCCTACCGAGACAGCCCAAATCGACGGAACGAGCGTATATTTAGACTTGAATTGAATTTAATAGACGGTACTCTACAAAGGTCTAGTGTCATAGGAGACATTCATGTCTATCGTAGGTTATCGGCGGGTCAGTACTGTAGAGCAAAACTTCGACCGACAGGACCTGGGCGACGCTGACAAGCTCTTCGAAGAAAAGCTTTCCGGCAAAAGCGCCAAAGATCGCCCAGCGCTCAACGCGATGCTGGAATGGGTCCGAGAAGGTGACACTGTGGTGGTCCATAGCATCGACCGATTGGCCAGAGACCTGCGCGACCTGCAATCGATAATTCAACGGTTGAACGACAAGGGCGTCTCGATAACCTTTAGAACGGAGGGGCTGACGTTTTCCGCCAAGTCGAATGATGCCTTTGCCACGCTGCAACTGCAGATGATGGGAGCTTTCGCAGAATTCGAAAGGAACATCATTCGCAAACGCCAGGCGGAGGGTATCGCAAAGGCAAGAGCAAAGGGGCTTTTTAAAGGGCGCCCGAAGGTTGTTGATGACGCTAAGGTTAAAGAATTGAGGCAGGCAGGCATGGGAGCTACTGCGATTGCTAAGGAGCTTGGGATCGGGCGAGCGACGGTCTACAAATCTTTGAGATCGTAGGGAGCGTTTTCAGTCGATAGGACTTTAACTGGCGGGGGGGGGGAGTCTGGTCCCAATTGGCCATTCACGCTACGGCTGGCGAATGGCCGGTGTCAGCCCATCTATGACATTCGTGCGTGGCGCTGGATGGAGCCGAGCCCAGAGCATGAGGACGGTTTCCGGATACTCACCACGCTCAACGCGAAGGTGCGCCGAGCGAGACGAGGCGACACTACTCACTCACCTGCCAAGCGGCTAATCTGAAGCCCAGCAAAATTTGTCTTACCCTCTAGGATATCGACAAACACCATGTTCCTCTTAGCGGCGCGATCTTTCAGTCTGTCGAAGGCCAATACTTCGACAATCATATTGCGCGTATCAAAGTACTTGTAGGCCATCGGGCCACCGAAATTCGTGATCTTAAAGTCATTGTCTTTGAGGTAAGTCTCTAAGTCATCGTTCCAGTCGGCTATAACATAGCCCCGCACCATATTCTCCCGCGAGACCTCAACCTTTCTGTCACCGCTCGTAGTAACGCCACCAAAATCGCGTATTTCCCCAATCTGTGAAATAAGTTGCTGCACCGGATTGTCGGTTGGTTTGTCAGCGTTCTCGTCAGCGACAAATCCCTTCTTGTGTGGACGTTTCATCTCGACGACAAGAAGCTCTTTCTCGTTGTTCACCAATATATCGTGAGCGAACGATCCTTTTCCGCGTTGCCTGCCCTTCGGGGTCCGGTCACTGGAGATGTACTCCGCGTACGCAAGGTCGTCATCGATTAGCCAGAGGTTGTGCGAGGAATAGTCGATCTCTTCGCTGTCCTTGTACCGAGGGTAGATCAGCTCGTGGACGGCATCCTCTTTGGCCACCGATCCGTCGGACTTACGATCTAGCATTTCCGTGAGCACTTTGATCACGTCGTTCCTATAGGCTACGTAGATGGCCAACGCCTCTTTCGCATCGGCTGGGATGTTATTTCTAACTACCCTCTGGAGTTCCTCTAACGGTGTCTTTGAGTTTATCTTTCGAAAGTCGAACTTGCTTCTTAGCCGTGCAACAAATAAGTCCTGCGCCAGCTGCTCCTTTGACTCTGTGATACCTCTCTCGTTGACAAACTCTTCAAGAGTTTTCCCCCCGAGACCTCTTCGGAGGACAGGGTCGAGTGCAATCAACTCCTCCACGTTAGATTTTATTGTTGCACGCCTGCTCCCGGTATAGGTTGGCTCAATTTCTAGAATGCGAGCCTTTGCTTCGACAGCGAGGGCGTCTTTCAGCAACCTTTCCTTGCCTTGATGCTGTATCTCAATTCCGAGATTCTCAATCCGATCGCGAGACTGAGTGGCTTTGAAATAGGGACTGGTTACAGAAACAAGGTAATTGTACCGCCGTTTTTGGTCAGTGAAAGGCGTCTCTCGGAGTCCCTTGGCAATGTTCTCAAGGTCACTAGTGGCTCTATTATCGGCGTAAAAGTAAAGGCTGTGACGTTTAGATTTTTTCGCGTCGATCTGCATATAGCGTAGGTGAAACTCGACATTCTCGCCTTCGATCTCAAACGAAACAGTGTCCTCGTCGCGCTGTGTCACGCTGTCTGTGAAATAGTCAGAGAGGTTGAAAGTCGCGCCGTCGATTACACACAGGAAGTTCCGTGGCGTCTTCTTCTGGACAAACTCCAGGAGAAAATGGTCCAGAAGTGCGATCAGTATTTCCTCTTCCGTGTAATCTTCTTCTTTACCTTCAGGAGTAAAGTGGAAGTATTTTCTGTACTCATCTTGAGGATTGCAAAACGCGACGGAAAGCCCTGAGGCATGCTTGTGTGGTGCGAGATGCTCGGTGCTGCTCAGTTCTTTAAGGTTGTCGTCTTGACTAAGCGGAGTGTACTCGAAAACGGAATTGGCTATCCTTCCGTCTACGAATTTCGTCGGCGAAGCATAGAACACACGGTCAAATATCTTGAACGACACGAAGCGTCCAAAGCCCTTTCCATTTCGACGCAATTTGTTCCCGGTAAATGGTGTCAGAAAAGCGTCCAGGTTAGCCGCGCTGAAGCCCTCTCCATTATCTTCAACCACAATTCTTTTTGAATTTATATCAATTTCAACTTTTATGAAGCCGTCTTCGTGAGCGCGGAATTCATATTTGTCTTCAATCGAATGTAGAGCGTTGGATACTGCTTCAAACACCGGGTAGAGAAACCCTGGAAGGCCTCCCGGAAGCGAAGCTCTTCTAACAGGGTGCTGATTTAGTCGCTGATCCGGAACGCTATCCCTTCAACGGCGCCGGTTCGGGTGATCTTCTCA
>NZ_JBHUMP010000045.1:0-6142 GCF_042685005.1 Sulfitobacter aestuarii
GGGTTGAGTTCCGCGACGGTCTCCGCCACGTTCAAATCGCCGCCTGATCAAGCGTCACCAACTTCTGCGCATATCTCCGTAGCCCATACGGCGCGCCTCTGCTTCGTCAACCCAGAATGCTAGACCGTATGGTTTGAAACCTTGATGAGCCAAGCCGAGGTTGGAGCTAAGTGGGACGCAATCCGAGAGGTTAGGCCCAATTTGCAGATTGGAGAAAATCTTTCCGTGCCTTCTTTCGAACGTCACGGTGCGGCCTTCAGCTTCGTGCTCCTCCTTCTTCTCGCTTGCAACGCTTGAAACCACCCCGGTCCGTTGCCCCTGAGAGGCAACAGTCATTGAGATGCGGACCGCTGCACCATAGAGTGTATCCACCCAAGGATGATCGGGAATTGCAAAAAGTAGCGACAGAGGATTTTTCTGATCATTGAGGTGCGGCTCGAGCACTCGGCGGTTGAACGTTTGGCGCAGGGAGTTGGTGGTGATCAGGCCAAAGCGGCGGGTGCCTTTACCCTTCTTCGGATCGTAGGCACGCGCCGCCAGTGCAGCCTTTTCCCACCAAAACATCACGAGATCCGCACTGCCGGGCATTTTTGGGTAAGCTTGCCAAAGTGCCTCGACATACCCATCGCCCAAATCTTCTCTGAGATTCTTCGACCCAATAAATGGCGGATTGCCGACAATGAAGTCAGCAGCGGGCCAAACCGTTGCCCTTGGACTGACATAGTCGAAAACTGGCTCTCTAGCCGATTTATCCGGTAGCTCATTACCAGTGACGGGGTGAGGCGATGTTGTAACTTTGTCCCAAACCGTCACTGGAGTGCCGAATTCATCCACGCGCGTACTACGGTCGGACCATTCCAAAACGGCGTCCGCATTCTTAATGTTCTTGAAGTCGCGCAGCACGGGCTCGGACGGCGCGGCGGTGCCATAAGTGCGATAGTGCCACTGCAGGTAGCCGATCCAGAGCACCAGCTCGGCCACGTTGGCGGCCCAGGGGTTCAGCTCGATCCCCAAAAACTGGTGCGGGTCCACGGTGATCAGGGGGCGCGTGTCGCCCAGTTCGATCATCAGCGATGTGACCTCACCCTCAAGCCGCTTCATCATCTCCAGCGCGACATAGAGGAAATTGCCCGAGCCACAGGCGGGGTCAAGCACCGTCGTCTCGCAGAGCTTGTGGTGGAAGTCGCGCACCAGTTGGAGCGCCTCGTCGGTCTTGCCATCCTCGGTCAGGCGTTGAACGGCGGTCTGCACGTCGCGCCAGTCTTCGCGCAGGGGTTCGATGATGGTGGGCGTGACCAGCCGCTGCACATAGGCGCGGGGCGTGTAATGCGCACCCAGCTTGTGGCGCTGGCGCTTGTCGAGCGCGCGTTCGAGTAGCGTGCCGAAGATCGCCGGTTCGACCTGTTTCCAGTCGGCCTCGGCGGCCTCGATCAGGAGCCCCAGTTGCAGGTCGTTGAGGGGAAGCGCCGACGGATCCCTGAACAGGCCGCCATTGAATTTCTTGACCTTGGTCAGCAAAGCATGGGCGTATTCGCCCTTGTCCATGGCCTGCCACAACCCCGCCAGCGCATGTTCGGCGTCCTGCGGATGACCGCGCAGCTTGCGCAGCAGGTCGGTGAAACTACCGCGCGGGATCAGGTCCACATCCTCGGCAAACATCGAGAACAGGCAGCGCATCAGGAAGCGGGCGACAGTTTCGCTGTCGTGGCCCTGACCTTCGAAGCTTTTGCCCAGTTCGGCCAGGTGGGCGGCGATGTCCCGCGTGACCTCGGCAGCCTTGAGCGAGGGGTCGAGGCTGTAGGGATCGGTCCAGATCGTGCAAAGGAGATCGCGGATTTCCTTTTTGCGCAGATCTTCAAGATAGATGCGGTAGCGATTGCAATCCGGGAACTGGTTGTAGCCCTGCCCCTGCTTGGAGAAGTCGGCATAAAGCTCCATCACATGGCCCACATCGACGATCATCAGGAATGGTGGCCAGCCATCGTCGCGGGCGACGGCGCGGGCGTAGTTATCCGCTTGGTTGCGGGCCTTGAGCATCGTGTCGTCCCAGGCGGCGGTGCCCCGCACGCCATGACCGATGCGTTTCTGGCTGCGCGCCGCGGTGCCCTTGGCCAGATCGGCGGCGCGGTTCTTTTTCTGGTTCACGCCCTGCTTGGTTTCCAGCACGAAATGCCCCGCGCGATAGGCGTCGATGAAGCCCGTGGTGCGCTTGTGGGTGTGGGCGAAGGTGACGGGCCGTTCGAACCGGTAATGATCGTTGCTGTCATCATCCGTGGCTGGGTTGGGCCGGTCGAGGCCCAGCAGTTCGGTCAGCTCGATCACAAAAAGCTGGTAATTGGCATGTTCGCTGCCGCCGGTGTCTTTCCAGCGCGCGATGAAGGCGTCGATCTGCGGGGCGTTGCTCATGCGAAATCAGGTACTTGTTACGGGCGCGCGGTCGATCAGGAACTGCTCGAAGGTGGCGGCCTGCAGCTCTTGGGCGCTGGCGTTGCGCTTCGCGTTGATCTTGGCCTGGATGAGGCCGAACAGGCCGTAAATGGCTATTCCGGGAAGCATCCAGAGCCAGATCGTGAGCGATCCGGTTGCGCCGTAAAGGAACGCGTGGAGGAAAGGCCAGACCATGAAAGGCAAACCTGCCAGTGTTGCGAGCCTAAGCGGTTTCAGTTTGCGCTCCGCTGCCGTCGAGAAACGCTCGTGCGCTTCGGCCAAGCCGCGTTCGTAGGCGAAGTATTCGTCTTCGATCTGGCCGACGAGGTAGTGGCCGCAGCGGCAATATTCGCGTGTGATGTATTCGACCTGCCCGCAGGCTGTACAGCGGATCGCGTTTGCGCTGTCGGCGTTCGGACGCAGGGCTTGTCTATCGCGTGACCTGCCGGAGTCTTCTTCGGTGCCACACACACCTTCCAGCAGACGCTCTACGTCGCGGCCCAGCCGCAACTTGCGCGGGCGCAGTTTCATCACATCATTAGAAAACTCTTGATCCAACATCAGCTTACAAGCCTCAAAACACTGTCAATTCTTGTGGTATCCGGTGCCCCGCCATCGGCGGCCAAGGCATCGGTGTTCAGGAACTCATCGAACAGGAATTCGATGGCATCCCATTTCTTTTCCGGGGTCACGGACAGGTCGCGATCAATAATCCGCCGCTCTACGGCTATCCCGATCTTGCGATAGGCCGCCGCGATCTCTTCATGCCGACGGTTCTTGCCGTCTTCGGTGTCACCCTCCAGCATCCAGAGGGGGTCAACGTCGAAGGCCGCGTAGATTTCCAAGAGCAACTGCGCGGTCAGGTCTCTCTGGCCACGTTCGTAGTTCTGATAGGCGCTTCGGCTGATGCCAAGCTTCTGCGACATCTCCTCTTGGGAGAGGCGAGCCATGTTCCGTACTGCCGCAAGGCGATTTCCAAGGCCCGATACTGCCATGTCCAACTTTCGTTTGTATTTGTGTTGACCTCATTCGTAGTCAAATATATCAAAGTTAGATACGAACGATGGCGACACGCTTGATTCATGCAGGTTCAGCGTAGTTTTGTTTCATTCTGAACGCAAAACGATTTTCCTCGCCTCAGTTTGTAAGCAAACGGTTTGAGGAGGCAAAGCATGGAAAAGCTGCTGGAAACCCCAAAGGAACTAGCCGAACGTGTGGGCATCCCCGTGTCCAACATCCGCTATCTGATCCGAGAAGACATGCTGGATCACATCTTCACTGCCCCCGGACTGCCCCCGGCAAACGCAATCCGAAGATCCCGAGCGGGGCGTGGGAGAAGTATGTCTCGCAGTTCACCGTCACGGCAGAACGGAAGACCGCCCGTAGCGGCCGGAAGGGGTGAGGCGACGATGAACACGGAACATGCAGAGCAGTCCCAGATCCTCACCATCGGCAAGACGCCTGCTCAGTGGGTCGAGATCATGGCTACCCACGGGATCGAGATTTCCGAGCGGACCCTGCGCGAGAAGGCCAACGACACTGGCGCGTTCTTCCGGCTGGGGCGGACCATGCTGATCACGCCCACCCAAATTGATACCATCTTCGAGGAAGGACAGGCATGCCGCTCGAAATCTACAAGCGTGGCTCCGTCTTCTGGGTCAAGGGCTGGGTCGAATACAATGGCCGACCGATCGCCGGTCCATACCGCCAAAGCACGCGAGCGACTACTGAAGCTGGCGCGCGGGACTGGATAAACGACGAAACGCAGCTTCAGATCCGCAGGCACCTTGTCGGCGAAGAACATAGTCTGCGGTTCGCCGATGCGGTCAATTTTTACCCGGCAACCGCCAAGGATGCGCAGCAACTTCTGCCGATCCTGGACCAGATCGGGGATATGCCGCTGGGAGCGATTACCGGCGCGCTGCTGAAAAGCCTTGGCCGCAAGCTGAAGCCCAATGCCTGCACAGATACCTGGTGGCGCGAAATCGTGACCCCGGCGCGGGCAGTCATCAACCATGCGCATGAGCACAAAGGGACGCCGCATCTGACGGTCAAACGCTATGACAAGTTCGAGCGGATCGCGCAGGACGAGCGGCGAGGCAAGACAAGCCGGGTCGAACGCACCCCGGCAACGCGTGACTGGATCGAGGCGTTTTGCGCGGAGGCCGATCCTTACAACGCGGCCTTGGCCCGTTTCATGTTTGAGACAGCAGCCCGGATCGACCAAGCGATCTCGATCGAACCGAGCGATCTGAGGCCAGCTTCCTGCCAAGTGAAGATCAAGGCACAGAAGGGTCACCCCGAGGGCTGGATCACCGTCTCGCCGCAGATGATGGCCGAGCTGGTCGCGTTGAAGCCTAAGCGGCCAAAGAACCTCAAGACTGGGCAAGTGCTGTCGCCCCGCGTCTTCGGATACGGAAGCTCGACCGGCTACAACAATCGCTGGAAAACGATCTGCAAGCGCGCTGGCATCCCTTACCTGTCCGCCCACCGCGCCGGGCGGCACGGGTTCTACACCGAACTGGTGGTGCGGCAGGGGGTCGATCCTGTCACGGCGGCCAAGGCAGGGCGGTGGTCAGACGCCACATTACCGATGCGAATTTACGCCCACGCAGAGACTGACGAGGCTGCGGTCAGGGCGCGGTTTCGTACAAATCATGTACAGGTGGCCCCGGTTAAGAAGCGTAACCACAGAAAAACAAAGAAGGATCAGGAAAATGAATGAATCCCTCCTAAGGGGCAGGTTGCAGGTTCGAATCCTGCCGGGGTCACCATTCCGACCAACTGCCCGGAATGGCGACGCACCGTTTGCCTGACCGCATGTCAGGCGCTGTAATCGCGGATCACGAAGTGCTTGACCGTGGTTTCCAACACCTGCCAGTAGCCCTCGAACCCTTCAGGGATCAGGAAGGAATCGCCGGTGCGGAATTCCTGTTCGCCGCCGTCTTTAGAAATTAGCTTCACATGGCCGCTCACGATGTAGCAGAATTCATCGCGTCCGGTGAAGGCACGCCATTTTCCGGGCGTGCTTTCCCATGTTCCGGCCAGCAGGGTGCCATCCGGGCTGGTGTAGCGCATCTGCGTTTCATGATGCGGATCGCCGTCGATCACCCGGTCGGGCAGGTCCGCCAGGCGCCGCTTGCTGACAACGACATCGTCTTTGAAATCAATGACCGGCTTGCTCATTCTCTTTCTCCTTAACCGCCGAGATAGGTAATGCCGAACAGGATGAAGCCGGCGATGAACAGCGTGTCGATCACGATCAGCAGGATCGCCTGACCTCCGACTTCGAAGATGGTCTTCAGCGAGGTTTTCATTCCCACCGCGGCGATCGAGACCAGCAGCGCCCATCGCGACAGGTCGCTCAGGAAATCCTGCAGGGCCGCCGGGATCAGACCGAAGGAATTGATTGCCGCGAGCGCAAGGAACATCAGCACGAAGAACGGGATCAGCGGCGGGCGCTTGCCGTCGGCGGGTTTCTCGGTCTCGGCGAAGCTGCGGATCACCAGCGAGAAGACAAGCACCACCGGTGCCAGCATGGTCACCCGGATGAGCTTGACGAGCGTCGCGGTCTCGCCGGTTTCGTTGCTGACGGAGAAGCCCGCGCCGACGACCTGGGCCACGTCATGGATGGTGCCGCCGAGGAATACACCGGTGGCGCGGTCGTCGAGATCAAGCATCTGGGTGATCACCGGATAGGCGATCATCGCCAGGG
>NZ_JBHUMP010000046.1:0-5657 GCF_042685005.1 Sulfitobacter aestuarii
GGTCGGCGAGCTGATGCATGGCGGCGACGCGATCCCGGTGATCCCGAGCGACGCGCCGATGAGCGAGGTGCTGCTGGCAATGACCTCCAAGGGCTTCGGGCTCGGCGTGCTGGTCGAGGACGGCCGGATCAGCGGGGTGATCACCGACGGCGATTTGCGGCGCAACATGGACGGGCTGATGGCGCGCCGTGCCGGGGAGATCGCCAACCCGGACCCGGTCACCGTGACCGCCGATTGCCTGGCACCCGAGGCGCTGGCGATCCTCAATGCGCGCAAGGTCAGCGTGTTGTTGGTGGCAGATGACGAGAACCGGCCGGTAGGGGTGCTGCATATCCACGATCTGCTGCGGGCGGGGGTGGTTTAGGGGGAAGATCCTTCTGCCGATCCGGTAATTCACATTATGTAAATGCTTCTGGCTGACCGACGGAATGAAGGACGCTGTCCTTCAAACTCCCTGAGGTATTTAGGGCCAGAAGAAGCCTTGTTTCTTTTGGCTTGGTCTCGTTACGCGATCCGCGCGCAGTTGAACCGCCCTCCCAATCCCTTTATCACGAAGTGACCCTCAGTTCAGGATATTTTCAATGATGAAACCGCTTGCCGAAGTCACCCCCAACACTTGGGAATTCCTGCGTGATGCAATGATCGCGCCCACGGGTTTCCGCGAATATGATGCGCGCTGGCAATATCCCGAAGGCATCAACCTGCCCGGCATCACCGCCCTTGGCCTTGGTCTCGGCACCCAGATGCAGCGCCGCGGCATCGAGCCGGTGATCGCGGTGGGCAATGATTACCGGGATTATTCCCTGTCGATCAAGAATGCGCTGATCCTCGGGCTGATGCAGGCCGGGATCCACGTCAAGGACATCGGCCCCTGCCTGTCGCCGATGGCCTATTTCGCGCAGTTCCATCTCGATGCGCCCGCTGTCGCCATGGTCACCGCCAGCCATAACCCGAACGGCTGGACCGGGGTGAAGATGGGGTTCGAGCGCCCGCTTACCCATGGGCCCGAGGAGATGGCCGAGCTGCGCGACATCGTGCTCAACGGCGAGGGCGAGGCGCGGCCCGGCGGCGCTTATGAATTCGTCGACGGGGTGCGCGAGGCCTATCTCGATGATCTGGTCGGCGATTTCAAAATGTCGCGGCCGCTGAAAGTGGTCTGCGCCACCGGCAATGGCACGGCGTCGGCCTTTGCGCCGGAACTCTTCGCGCGCATGGGTGTCGAGGTGGTGGCGAGCCATAATGAGCTCGACTACACCTTTCCGCATTACAACCCGAACCCCGAGGCCATGGAAATGCTGCATGATATGAGCGCCTCGGTGAAAGCCTCGGGCGCCAATTTCGCGCTGGGGTTTGACGGCGATGGCGACCGTTGCGGCGTGGTCGATGACGAGGGCGAGGAGATCTTTGCCGACAAGGTCGGGGTGATCATGGCCCGCGACCTCTCGGCGATCTATCCCGACAGCATTTTCGTGGCGGATGTGAAATCGACCGGGCTCTTTGCCTCGGACCCGGTGCTGCAGGAGAACGGCGCCAAGGCCGATTACTGGAAGACCGGCCATTCGCACATGAAACGCCGGGTCAAGGAGCTCGGCGCGCTGGCGGGGTTCGAGAAATCCGGCCATTACTTCCTCGCCGAGCCGGTGGGTCGGGGGTATGATTGCGGCATGCGGGTGGCGGTCGAGATCTGCAAGCTGATGGACCGGCATCCGGACAAATCCATGTCCGACCTGCGCCGCGCCCTGCCCCATACCTATGCCACGCCGACCATGTCGCCCTATGCCGCAGATGAGGAAAAATACGATATTCTCGCGCGGATCGTGGCCAAGCTCGAGGGCGTGAAGGAGCTCGGCGGCCGCGCGGTGGCAGAGGTGGTCACGGTCAACGGCGCGCGGGTGATCCTCGACAATGGCAGCTGGGGACTGGTGCGGGCCTCCTCCAACACGCCGAACCTGGTGGTGGTCTGCGAAAGCGCCGAGAGCGAGGCGGAGCGGCGCGCGATCTTTGCGGATCTGGACAGGGTGATCCGCAGCGAGCCGGGGGTGGGGGAATATGATCAGGTGTTTTGAGGTAGGCGGGGGCGTATCGGGTCTTGCGGGAACTCGGATACAGATCACGTAATGGCTGATATTCCCGACACAGCGATAACGGAACAGCTTGTCGAATTGTTGCATCATCCTCTGATGGACCCGCAAGGGGCACCTGATTTGGAGGTGCAGTTGCGATCCTGCTTGCAGATGCTGAACGCTGCGCCCGCGTCGGCCTCTGGATCGGCGGGAATGGAGCGCTTATTTGGCCTGCTGCTCAGCCGCCTTCGACAGGACAAAGTGAGGCAACTCGGTCAGCTCCAGAAAGCTCAGTTTACTGCCCAGCATTACCGGAGCCAAGCGATGCCTCGGCACCCGAGCCTCGGCTGGAAGAGGAGAATCCAGGAAATTTTTGCCGCCAGACACGCTGTCCCGCCGTTGTCCCTGGCCGATCTGGCTGCTTCCGACGCTCCCTGTTTCAGCGACGAACTGCCCAGCGCATTTCGCGATGCATTGCTTGAGCGGGCCTGCGCCAGTGTCAGCGTCATCATGCCAAGCTGGAATCGCGCCCATGTTATCAGCCAGGCGGTTGGCTCCGCGCTTCTGCAATCGCTGGCGGCGCGGGAAGTCATTGTGATCGACGACGGCAGCGCCGATGGGACGGTTGCGTTGCTACAGGAAAAGTTTGCCGATGCAATTGAGCAGGACCGCTTGGTCATTCTCTCCCAGCCCCGTGCCGGGGTCAGTCATGCCCGTAACGCGGGGCTTGAGCGCGCCCGGGGGGATGTGATCGCCTATCTGGACAGTGACAATACCTGGGAGCCCGATCACCTCTTGGTGGCTTGCGCGGCCTTGCAGATGTCAGGCAGCGAAGGCTGCGCTTATACTGCTCTGTGCCGTCACAACCTCAGCGCGGGATGGAGCGATATTCTCTATAGCCGCTACGACAGGCTCGCCCTAGAACAGGAAAATTACGTAGATCTGAACAGTTTCGTGCATCATCGCGGGCTTTACGAACGATATGGTGGATTTGACCCAGAACTGACCCGTCTGGTGGATTGGGATCTGATCCTGCGCTATACGGCGCAGAGAGCCCCCGCAACCCTGCCGGTGCTCACGGGGCATTACTTCATCGAAGAGAGCATGTTGCAGAACATTACCCTGACCGAGGCCGCCGAGCCCAATATCGCGCGGATTCGTCAAAAGCTTGCTGTGGCAGGCGCATGAGCGATCTCGCCCTTCCAGGTGCCGTGGATCGGGCGGAGCGGCAGATCGAGGAACTCACTGCCCAGAACCGCCAGCTCATCGCCCAGGTCGAGGCGTTGAGAACCCGGTTACAGGAATACAGGGAGGAAATCACGACTTTGACGCGGCTGCTGGAGCAAAGCGATGGCTCATGTTGAGCCCCGAGGATACGCTGCTGCTGCAGCGATCGGGCCTTTTCGACGCGGATTGGTACCTCGACCGTTATCCTGATGTCCTGCACTGCGGAACAGATCCGCTGCGGCATTATCTAAGGGTCGGCGTGACGCTGCTGCGAGATCCGGGGCCGCGGTTCTCCGGACGGCATTATCTGCTACGCTATCCGGATGTGGCCCAAGCGGGTCTGCACCCGCTGCTGCATTATCTGCATTCCGGCCAAGCCGAAGGCCGTTTGCCCTATCCGATGGCCGTGAAACCCAGCCGCTGCACCGCCGCCGCCCGCCTCTCGCATTATCGCAGCCTTCTGGAAACCGGCGGACTGAGCGCGACACCGCTCGCCGCATTGGAGGCGGCGGCCGAGAATGAAACCGATCCAGGGAGCGCGGCGGGGGCCTGCGAAATCCTGGCCTTCTGGGCACTGTATCACAATGAATTCGAGTTGGCCCTGCAGTGGCTGACTAGGTTGACGGCGCGAGGCGGGCGAGACGAGATCCCAGGCAGGCTTGCGCCGGTATATCTGGTGGCTCTCGAAGCGGTCGGCAAGGCGGATCAGGCTTGGAGACTCTATCAAGACTTACCGGAAAGCCGGGATCTGCATCTGGCCGCGACCCGATGCGCGCCCACCCCCGGTGCCCGTCTAGACTGCTTGAACCAAGCGCTGGCCCTAGCCGGGGCCGGTCCGCTGCGGCAGATCCCGGGGCCGGGGCCACTGCTGGATCGGCTGCGGGGGCCGGATGCGGATCCGGGCAGGGGCAGCATCGGTGAGGAGGGGCCCTTGGTCAGCGTGTTGATGGCGGCCCATAATGCCGCTGATACCATCCTTACCGCCCTAGATGGCTTGTGCTGCCAGAACTGGCAAAATCTAGAAATCCTTGTAATCGACGATGCCAGTCGCGACGCTACCGCTATGCGGGTACGCGCGGCGATGCGGCGCGATTCCCGTATCCGGCTCATCGCCCTGGAACGGAACCGTGGGGCCTATGCGGCCCGCAATATCGGATTGCAAGAAGCGCAGGGCGACTTCATTACTCTGCATGATGCTGATGATTGGTCGCATCCCGATCGCATTTTGGTGCAGATGCGTTTTTTGCTGCGCGAACGCGGATTTGCGGGCTGCATGACGCAGCAAACCCGGGTCCACGAGGATCTGCGGGTCAGCCGGTGGAGTGGTTCCGGCAACCTGGTTTTCGAGAACCTTTCGTCGTTGATGCTGCCGCGGACTCTGCTGCAAGACTGCCTTGGACGTTGGGACGAGGTGCGGGTGTCCGCCGACAGCGAATTGTTGCGCCGGGTACGCTGTCTCTTTGGTGCCCAGGCCGTGCCGCTTCTGGACAAGGGGCCTTTGACGCTGACCCGGGACCACGCCTGCAATGCCACCGTCGATGATGCCACTGGAATGGGCTGGTTCTACTACGGGGCGCGGCGTGAATATTACGAAGCTCAAATTGCGCATCACCGCCGCGCCCGCTCCCTGTGCTATAGCGCTGACCGGCCACGTCCCTTCGCGATTCCGAAGGCTTTGGATCCGACGACGGCACCCGCCCAGATGCAGCGCTATGACCGGATCTATGTCGGGCTCCTGCAGGCTATGGATCCGGGGACTCGGACATTGTTGCGATGGCTCGATGAAGACCGGGTCCTCGGCCGCCGCTGCGGGCTGGTGCCGCTCTATACTGCCGATTTGCCACCGGGAGGAGGCTTGGCGATCCATCCACGCCTGCGCGAAAGAATAGACGGCGCAGCAGTGAGCGTGCTGTGCTACGGCGAGCGGGCCGATTGCGTCGATTTCCGCCGCCTGCCGGGGCAGGCGATCGAAGAAACACCCCGCTACCTACCGCAAATATGGCGGAACGGCGAGAGAATCCTGATGTGAGGCGACGCATGTGGAATAACCGCCTAGTGTTCTGAGTCTGACATTTCCTACCTGTTTTCCTGCTGCCGATCCAGCGCGCCCAGTGCGCGGCGTTCGCAGGCAAGGATGTCTTCTGCGCTCTTTGTCCACCTGAAGGGCTTGGACGTTTCTTTGTGCTGCGCGAGATAGTCATGGATCGCGGCCTCCAGGTCGACGACGCTGGAATAGCTGCCGCGTCAGATGCGCCTTGATATGATCTCGGCAAAGAAACGCTCAACGAGGTTTAGACCCCATGATCGCCGTGTGAGCTGACTGGCTCGGCGGCCTCTCCCGCGGCATTCTCCGTTCGAGGGTTGCGT
>NZ_JBHUMP010000047.1:0-5179 GCF_042685005.1 Sulfitobacter aestuarii
AGTGAGAAGATCACCCGAACCGGCGCCGTTGAAGGGATAGCGTTCCGGATCAGCGACTAAATCAGCACCCTGTTAATGTTCATCTGATGCTCCCCTCCGCTTATGCTCGCCACAGTAGCAGCGGATTGGTGGGAAGGCAGTTCATCCCAATGGCTCATTCGATTTATCGACTTTGATCTTGCATCTTGAACCGCCTCACGTACGAAGCCGGAAACTTCGGAGCGTTCATGGCTAAATCCATTCCCCATAAACGGCGTGAAACCGTCGCTTCTTTCGTTTCGAGAACAGCTGCAGCCTACCATGTGGACGCGGCCACCTTCTCGGCTGACAGGGAAACCTCCTTTCTCGCGGTAATTTCAGGAGCATCCACCGCCCTTGAAGCACTTGATGCCTTCAGCTGTCCGATCCCTGAAGACGTCGTTGCATGGTCGCCCTCGAAAGAAGGGGGCGCCGGGAAAATGCGCCTCTTCCGCGGACACACCTTCCCGTCCAGGATCCTACAGCCTCCAAAGATGCGCGGCTGCCCGAAGTGTCTTCTTCAGGATCTTGAAGGCCAAAGGGAAGATCCAGTGACAATGGCGATGCGCGGGCATTGGTTGGTGCCGCACGTGACGATTTGCTTAGAGCACAATACCCCGTTGGTGACCCTATGGCGGGAAAGTAGCCCCGCGCCTCGGTTCGACTCTGCTGCAAAACTCGCATCACTGGTTCCTGCTATCGTTGCCGGAGAGCTCTCCCTTGAGCCACGAGCTGAGACCAGCTTTGACACCTAGCTGGATGCGCGCCTCGAAGGACATAGCGATGGCAACTGGTTGGAACAGCACCCGCTACATGCGGCTTGCAACTATTGCCTAATGCTAGGAACCTCTCTGTTGCGCCACATTACATCAGCCCCCTGCTCAGTGACCGATGAGGACAAATGGTTCGTGTATAATATGGGCTTTCAGGTTGCCCGCCAAGGCGAGGCGGCGGTCAGAGATGCATTGCAAGGCCTCCAAGGCCTCCCGGGCGGACCGCACGATGGCCCCAAGAAGATCTTCCCGAAACTCTACGACCGGCTGGCCTACGACACCATTGATAACCCGGACTACGATGATTTCCGGCGTATCCTGCGGTCACACATGATGGAGACGTGGCCCCTCGGCGTCGGGGACGAACTGCTTGGTGAGCCAGTCGCCGAACGTCGGCTTCACTCGGTCAGGAGCGCGGCCAAGGCAACCGGAATCGACCAGAGGCGCCTGCGAAAGATCCTCGCCGCCGAAGGTATCGTTCCTGAAGAAGGCTTACCCGACGCCTGGCAGGTCTTCGATGCAAAGCGCGCCGACGCGGTGCTGAAGGCCGCGAAGACCTTGATCACCGCGAAGGACTTCGCCGAAGGCATCAACGCATCAAGGTCGCAGTTCGATCTGCTGTTCGCAGGTGGCGTGCTCGCGCCGTACCTTTCATCTGTGGAAGGCGCTGGGACCAAGGCCGTCTGGGACCCGGCGGACGGCGTGCGTTTCCTCGACAGCGTCTTCGTCGGAGCCACACCGCTCCGACAGGCGCAGCATGGCTGGGAACACATCTCGAAGTCGGCTGCGCGCCTTATGATAGGCCCCGACATCATCATCCGAGCGATACAGGCCCGGCGTATCGTCAGGATCGGCAACCACGCTGATTTCGACGGCTACGCGGCACTGTACGTCTATCATGACGAGGTCAGTTCGGTTCTGTCGCCTCAGCCTTCGTCCGACCAGAGCATCGAACTGTTCTCAAAAACCGTTGGCATCGGCCAACCGATCCGCATGAAGCGCCTTGTCAGGAATGGCCATACGCCCGCGACGGAACTGGTCCATCCCAAATTGAAGACGAGACAGTTCTTCATTTCTCGAGACGATGCTGATGCCTTCAATCAGCGCTTCTACACGCCGCGCACGATGGCGCAGGCCCACGGCAAGAGTCGGCAATCCATGACGGCGACCCTCCGGGCCGCCGGGGTAGAGGTCTTTTCCCCAGATGGCGAGGATTACGGCCCATTGTATCTGCGGCAAGATGTCGACCGAATAATTACGCAAACGTCTGAAAATATTATAAAAGAATAGAGGCCACGCAGTCGCGCGGCCTTATTTGGCCTTCAGACAGAAATCCTGGGGCTACGGGTCCGGAAATCAGATGGTGTGATTTCCGGAACTCGGATGAGGTAATCCACATTTAATCTGGCGTCGACAACACTCTATTTTGAGTAGCCGCAACTCGTGCATTTCCTGCAGCCCTCGACCACCCTCACTTTGATCTAGCCCTAACGAGCACCATATTTATGAAAAACCTCACTCGAAGTATCCGCATATAGAGGTCTTGAGAAAGCCCAGTGGAAAGGTTGGGCGCTTTCGCCCTAACCGTACAGAAGGGTACCGACAATATCTCTCACTTTACGTTCGCGCGGTGCCAGCTCCCTGCCGATAATCGTCCGCGAAACAGAACAAGTCAGCGGCCCGTCGCCGGAGCCGACTTTGCGATCACGTTCATCGGTGTGGAGACCGCAATGCCTTGGCTCTTTATCAAAGCTCGCATCGGACTTTGCAGTCAGTCGTCGATGGTCAAACTGGATCGGAGCGTCGTTTGTGATGCCGAAGCTCTTTTCAGCTGACCTCTTCTCCGCCTCGCGGCGTCGGCGGGTCAGTTATGGGCGGTAGGGGGGAGAAGGTCGAAAGAGGCGTGGGAGGATTTTCACGGGGATCAACTAGAATCAGGGAACAGCGATCACGTGAGACATCAGAATGGCACGACCAGGCGACGGAAAACCCAGATCAAACAAGCGGCGCACGACGCATCAGCTCTTCAAGCGCGTGACCCCCGACACTTTGGCAGTCTTCATGGAGCGCTCAGATGCGGCCGGGTTCCCCGATCATCAGGCCTATCTGAGCGCCTTCATCTCGGGCGACATCGAGCTGAATTCAGCGCTGAAGACAGACATCATCCGCAGCCTCGGTCAGCTCGGCAAGGTCGGCTCGAACCTCAACCAAATCGCACGTGCCATCAATGGGGGGCGCCTGACTACGCTCGAGCCGAAAGACCTTGAGATCCTCGAGCAGGCTCTGGCCGCTGTCGAGAAGATCGGTGAGGAAATCCGGCAGGCCCTGCGGAAATGATCTGCGAAATCATCGGCAAGCCCGGCGAGAAAGGAAGTGGCGGAGGACGTGACGCTTTCGCGCCCGGCATCCATTACGTCTGCAGCAAGGCCAGACGGATCGCGTTGCGCAACATTGCCTCTACCAATTGGCAGAATGCTGCCGAGGAAATGCTGCTGACCTCGGAGCTCTCGGAACGGGTGCAGAAACCCTACTACCATTTCCTCTTGTCTTGGCATGAATTGGAGCAGCCCACGGACAGCCAGATGATCGCTGCCATGGAATTTCTGATCCGCGCCCTGGGGCTTGAGGAGCATCAGTTGGTGATCGGCACACATCATGATACGCGACGCAAGCACATTCATGCGATCGCGAATACAGTCCACCCGCTTACCGGCAAGGTCTGGTCTAAATCCAATGACCATGGCAAGGCCGAGGCGGCATGCCGTCAGATCGAGCTTAGTCAGGGATGGTCGCATGATCGGGGACGGTTCGACTTCGACGTCATCGAGAAAAGCGGCCGCAAGCTTGCCAGGCTGAAAAAGAACCCCATTGCTTGGGAGAAGAAGCAACAGGATCGCGCGGCAGGGAAACGTCCGAAATCCTCCGGTGACCTCAAGTTTGAAAAGTCTACCGGGTTCGAAACTTTCGAGCACAGCATCCCCGACACGCTCCGGCAGAAATTTGCAGCGCTGGTGAGCGCGGCCTCGAGCTGGCAGGGTCTTCACACGGCCCTCGGCGCGCAGGGTCTGACCTATTACAGATCCGGATCCGGCGCGCGTGTCGGGATCATCGGCTCGAAAGAAGTCACGAAGGCCTCGGCCTTTGGATCAAAGTTCAGCATCTCGAAGATGGAGGCATCATTCGGCCCCTATGCGCCGCCCGAAACCGAATATCGAAACGATCTGAAAGAGACCCACGTCGAGGTCGCTGCGCTTATTGCAGTCCCGTCAGACAAGGATGAAAAGGCGATGCAGGCATCTGCCTTCAAGCTCACGCTCCTGCGCCGGATCTACACCGATATTCATCTCGACCCGAAGGTTGCACAGGCAATCCGCTTTGTGGATCTTGCGGCCAAGCCCCTGCGAATCTCGTTTCAGGATGAGTCTACCGTCATGGATCTCGGCCGCAGACTCTCGACATCCCAAAACACGATGGAGACGCGTGCCACGATGATTGCCATGGCCAAGGCGAAAGGCTGGTCGTCCGTCCGCCCGGTCGGGCCGCCCGAGTTCATCCGGCAGGCGGCACTGGATTGTGCGCGGGCGGGCCTCCCCGTCCATGGCGTGCCGCCTGATATCCAGGCTTTGGCAGATCGGACGCTCAAGCAGACGCAGAAGCGTCAGCGCCGGATAGAGCAGGTTGTCAGGGACATGCAAAAAGATCATCTGGCCGAACAGACAGAACGAGAGGACATCATCGCCGCAAACAGCCAGGAGCGCAGGTTGAAGGCTCTGCTGGCCGCCGACATCACCGCAGAAGCCCAGGCTGTACAGGAGGCGATTGGCTTCGGTCGAAGTCCCGGTCCGTCAGCCCTTCGAAAGATCGCCCGCGAAGACCGGGATAGCTGGATTGCCTCGCTTCCGAATATGCAGACCGTCTCGCGCCCGCAGCCCGCGCCCGATACGGCGAAGCAGGACTTTCAGGGACGACGTCGGATCGCGCATCAAATCCAAGACAACGATCGCAGCGAAATCGAGGAGATGAAGCAGCTCGATATCAGCGCCATTGCGGGACTGGGGGGCTGGTCAGATATGTCTCGCACCCACCCGGATAGCGCCGACAAGCAAGGCAGAAGATACCGGATTTTCCAGCGTGACGGGGACACGATCAAGGCGAGCCTCGTGGAGGGCAAGTGGCTCTGGACATCCAACAAGTCGGGGGCGAAGGGATCGGTCATTGATCTTTGGCTTCGTGACAACCCGGGGCGGACACTTGGCCACGCGCGCGCGGCGTTCCGTGACATCATGGGCCGCGCCCCAGCTGTGGCATCCGCGGCCCCCGCAAAGCGCCCCGATCAGCACGGGGATCACACGGATGCCCGCCGTCGGTGGGAGGAGGCGCCCTATATC
>NZ_JBHUMP010000048.1:0-4953 GCF_042685005.1 Sulfitobacter aestuarii
GTCTCGGCAACGCTGCCGGAGTGGGAGCAGAAAATCCACCTAACTCAACTGTCCAGATTCCTCGGGCCACCTCTCTGCTACCGCTCCGCCAACACCCTTTTCGAGATCATTGAAGCGCTTCAGGCGGCGCCCTAGCACTAGGCAATAAAAACCGGCACCAAACGCTCCCGAGGCCAACAATATATCGGCAATCAATTCCATAGGGCGCTCCTAGTTCAGTACAAATTCCATTACTAAAAGATCGTTGACCCGCTCGCGCCCCGCGACAATCTGGACGCGTCGCAAAATTTGCGCCCGCAAACGCGTCAGAGCTGTCGGGTCTTCGATGTCTGACAATTGTAATGCGCGTAGATAGCTGTTGATGACGTCGACAACTCGCGGCAGCAAGCGCTCCACCTCCGCTTGATGCTGGCTCGGTACCTCGAGTTGTGCCCGAAAGATTAAATGTCTCGACTGGGACGGCGGAAGCAACGATATCGTGACCGGATCCACGGGGACAAACGCGACATCGGCTGCTTGACTATCTACCTCGGTTGCTTGCGAAGTTGTCGTTTCCGGATCGGGGCGGAGAATTATTCCAGACGAGACCGCAAAGAACCCGCCGACCCCCCCGAGCAGGGCAAGGCTAAGGCCGATCAACAGCGGGAGCTTCGAGCCCTTCTTGGGTGGTTCTTCATCATTGATTTCGGATTCTGGCATTTTCAATCCATTCGCTAAGCTGCAATCACTTTTAGGCCGAATTGCCCTAACCGATTGTTAAGACCAATCGTCCAATTCTAGGAGCGTGCCGGGTAGAACGCCCGGCTTGACGGAGGCGATTGTGCAGCGACTACGCAATGTTTGGACCGGCCTGGGCCTGCGGCGACAGATCGTCGTGCTGGGGGCTACCTTTGCAATGTTCCTGGCCATACTGACGATGTCCCGGATGGTTGCAGCGCCCAACATGGCCTTGCTCTATGCCGGACTCGAGAATGGTTCTGCCGGAGAAGTCGTGCGCGCGCTTGAACAGCGCGGCGTAACTTTCGAAGTGCGTGGCGGATCGATCTTCGTCGATTTGCAGGAGCGAGACCAATTGCGCCTGACCCTTGCGAGTGAAGGCATGCCAGCCAACAGCACTCGAGGATATGAGTTGTTGGACGATCTGACAGGCTTCGGCACGACGTCACAGATGTTTGACGCCGCCTATTGGCGCGCGAAGGAAGGCGAACTGGCCCGCACTATCGTCGCGAACCCGCAAATCGCCATGGCGCGTGTTCATATCGCCAGTGCGGGCGCCAATCCCTTTCAGCGCGGCGTCACCACGAAAGCCTCGGTCTCCGTTACACCGAACGGGAATGCTGTTACGCCCGACCAGGCAAGAGCGATCCGCTATCTCGTGGCATCTGCCGTGGCGGGCCTTGCACCCGAAGATGTCGCGGTAATCGATGCACATGGGGCGCTCATCGCCACCGGCGAGGACGCGCCCCCTGCAATCGCCGGCGATGACAAGGCTCAGATCTTGCGCGACCGGGTGCAGCGGCTTCTCGAAGCGCGTGTCGGTTTTGGTAACGCGGTTGTCGAAGTGAGCGTTGATACTGTTACCGAGAGCGAAGCAATTCGTGAGCACACCTTCGATCCGGAAGGACGAGTTGCGATCAGCACGGACACCGAAGAACGCAGCATCAGTTCCAAAGATGCTGGCGGCGCGGACGTTACTGTTGCCAGCAATTTGCCGGATCGCGCGGATGGAGAGGGAGAAGGTTCCAGCTCGCAGAACAGCGAATCGCGCGAGCGAGTCAATTATGAGGTCTCCGAAATCAAGCGCGAGATCCTGCGCGCGCCTGGTGCGGTCAAAAGGGTCACCGTTGCAGTTCTGGTGAACGAGACAACCTCAACCAACGCAGCTGGGGAGCAGGAATCGGCCGCACGAAGCCCTGAGGAAATCGCTGCTCTGCGCGAATTGGTGGCCTCAGCAGTAGGTTTTGATGAATCGCGTGGCGATATCATTACCCTAAAGTCGATGGCGCTGCAGAAGATCGCGCCAAGCGGTACTTCTGTCGATAGCAACATCATGGATCGCCTGAACTTCGATTTAATGTCGGCGATACAGATGGCTGTATTGGCGATCGTCACATTGATCCTCGGCCTGTTTGTTGTGCGACCGTTGCTCTCGCGTGGGGGGGGCGGGCGACGGCCCTTCCGCAACACCGACCCTGACGCTGCCAACGAGCGCAGATGAACCGGAGGCAGCGGCCCTAACAGGCGAGATCGCGCCGGATCAATCGGAGGTATCCGGAAGCGGAATTGAAGCTTCAGTTCGGCATGGTCTGCGTCAGGATGACGCGAATACATTGCCCGCACCTCAGGCTGATCAGGTTGACCGACTGCGCTCGATGATCGGCGAGCGGCAGGAAGAGACCGTCGAAATCCTGCGCAGTTGGCTCGAAGATACCGAGGAAAGAGCCTGATGTCCCTTTCTCACCTTTACAAGGACCTGGGAGTCACCGAAACGCCGAACGGCGAGAACGGAATCATGGATACTGCGCTCGAGGACGCGAAGCTGCAGTCTTTTGAGGATGGCTATCAGGCCGGATGGGAAGACGCTTCGAAAGCGCATGAACTTGAGCAGACGCACGTATCCGCTGAATTGGCGCAAAGTCTGCAGGACCTGTCCTTTACCTATCATGAGGCCTTGGGAAAACTGACATTGGCGACCCAGCCGCTTCTCCAGCTGATTCTTTCCAAACTATTGCCGCCCGTATTGCCCACGACGCTGAGCGCACATATCCTCGAACAGCTTAACGAAATGCTCTGTAATCAGCTCGAAAAATCGATCCACATCACCGTCGCACCGGAAAACCTTTCGGCCTTGAAATCAGTGTTCGAGGCTCAAGTTAAACAGCCGTTCAATCTTAAGGCCGACGCTCTTCTGTCAGCGGGCCAGGCTTCGCTACGTGTCGACACCGCAGAGCGCGTCATCGATCTCGATAAACTTATCGAAGATCTCGCCACTGCTGTAGAGGCCTTTTATTTCCATTGTAAAGAGGAAGATGCCCATGGCTGAACCTGAGTCGAACCTTGTTGCCGATCCGAGCAATCCCTTCACGACAGTTCCGATTGAAATCAATGTCTGAGTTGGCAAGGCACGGCCCCTTATTCGTGATTTAGCAATGCTGGGCGAGAATACGGTTTTGAAGCTCGATCGCCATGTTGATGATCCGGTCGAGCTCTACGTCGGCGACCGTCTGATCGCGCGTGGGTTGCTCGAGGAGCAGGAAGGCGCCGAAAGCGGATCATTGGCGGTCCGCTTGACCGAAATTGTCGATACGCAGAAGAGCTGGTGAAAACGCCTGCACGATCCCTCTGGTGCCTGACGCTCGTTACGCTGCTTGCAACCGCATTTCCGACGTTGGCAATCGCTCAAGATCTGACCATCTCCTTCGGCGATGACGGTTCACTCAGCGCCCGAACCATTCAGCTTTTCGCTCTGATTACGGTACTCAGCCTGGCACCAGGCATTGCAATCATGGTGACTTGTTTCCCTTTTCTTGTGACTGTGTTCTCCATTCTGCGCCAAGCGATTGGTCTGCAGCAATCACCACCGAATATGCTGATCGTCAGCCTCGCGCTGTTCCTGACCTATTTCATAATGGAGCCGGTGTTTATCGACGCTTGGAACGATGGCATTGCGCCCCTACTCGAAGAACAGATCGATATCGAAACCGCTTTTGCCCGCACGTTGAGTCCATTTCGAAGTTTCATGGCGGCGCGAGTAAATTCCGATACGTTCTATGCAATGGCAGAGCTGCGCTCGGAACCGATGACCGCAGAACCTCAGACAGACGCGCCGCTTTCAATCTTGATACCTAGCTTCCTGCTATCCGAAATCACCCGGGCCTTTCAGATAGGTTTCCTGATCTTTCTACCTTTTTTGATCATAGATCTCGTCGTAGCGGCAATCTTGATGTCTATGGGAATGATGATGGTTCCTCCAGCGATTGTTTCACTTCCATTCAAATTGGCATTTTTTGTCGTTGCAGATGGTTGGAGCCTGATTGCGGGTAGTCTGGTGCGCAGTTATTTTTAACGGAAGTGTATGACTTTTGCCACTTCGCTAATCCATTGCCTGATCCCACGATGACTAGGGTCTGGACTTCGGTAACGGGGCCGTCCCAGTCAAGCGTTTTTGCGCAATCCAACTGATCCGCCAAGGCGGTCATCTGGTTGTTTTTGACTATCTCTACGTTTCGCAGGCTTTCAATTGAGGTTCTTGAGGCACATGCTTCGGTTCGTGGTCAGCGCTTCGGCTCCCAACATGATGCTGGTTCGATGTAATTCCGATGTGCCCATCTCATAGGCGTGCTTGACTGATGTCAGCGACGGTCCAGACCACGGCATCACCGGAACCACGTCCCTGCGGGACCCCGAAAGCCTACGGTCAGGCAGACAACGGTTGAAGTAGTGCGCGGTCAGGTAGCTTTCGGTGGAGCATCCGGCATGAAGTCAGTGCCATCGACCCAAATGCGATGCAGAACGACGGCGATGCGACGCGCGAGAGCAACCATAGCAATCTTGCGACCCCGGCGCTGCGCAACCTGAGCGTCCCATGTTCGAAGCCATGTCGAGCGACCGCGGTTCATCATGACGGTAGCAGCCTGGCATAGCGCTCGCCTGAGATTGACATCGCCAGCCTTTGTAATGCCGCCAGACACATCTCGTTCGCCCGACTGGTTGGGTGAAGGGGTCAGACCGACCCAAGGACCGATCCTCTTTGAAGACCGAAAGCGTGTCGGATCATCAACGGCGGCGCGGAACGTTAATGCCACGACTGCACCGATCCCCGGCATCGTCATCAGGCGACAGCAAACCGGATCGTCCTGAGCGAGCTGACGCACCTGTTTTGAACCGCCCCGGGTTTACCGGAGAGTAAAACTCTCAAAGGATGAGCCCTATGGATCAGAAGAAGCCCACCCC
>NZ_JBHUMP010000049.1:0-3823 GCF_042685005.1 Sulfitobacter aestuarii
GGGTTGAGTTCCGCGACGGTCTCCGCCACGTTCAAATCGCCGCCTGATCAAGCGTCACCAACTTCTGCGCATATCTCTTGGTTGCCCCAATGTCAGCAGAACCTCGTTGTAGGGCCCACACTGGCGCCCCTCCACTTCCAATTGCCAGCCACCCGCGCAGGGCCTGATGAGCTCGACACGCTGAGAGAAATGATTTACGCGAACAGCGCTTTGCGCGAGAACTTGTTCGAAACGGGTGTGCAGATATCGCCCTAAATCGGCTCTGCTTGGGAAGCTGTCCGGATCTGGTGAGGTGCCCAGCCATTTGGCGAAACCATCACAATTTGAGAATGACGGCGGTCCAAAAGCGATGCTGCGGATCGGTATATTGAGCAAACAGAGTGGGCTTTCGTCCGGTCTGAAATTCGGCCCCGCGCCGGGGAAAGCAGATGGGTCGAAAACGTCAATAACGATAGACCGATCATCACCACGAAATTGCTCAATAAGCGCTTCCAGTGCGCCCAATCCCCGTGGGCCCAAGCCAACAACAGCAATTCTCGACGGTTTTTCGACATAGCTCACTACTAAGAACCCTCTGTGCTTGAGAAATCGCATTTCATAATGCGGGAATTGTTAAGTATTATTTTCGCAGCTTTGCATCAGGATCTCCAGTACGTCTCCGTTTGCGTCGACCGCTCGCCAAAGCCTATGTTTTCGCCCTCGAATCGAAATCACGACCTTGTCTAAGTGCCATTTGTGGGCAGAAGCCGGGCGATCCCGACGGATCTTGGCTGCTATCTGCGTTCCGAACCGCTTGCACTACACCCGGATGCTTTCATACGAGACCATTACGCCCCGTTCGGCCAAGGTCTTGTCGTCGTAGAATGTGTAAGAGTTCGTCATAGCTGACAGCATATGAACCAGCGGCTACTCGTTTCAGGCCAGCGTTGGCCCCCAATCCATAGAGGCACAGCAGCAAGCGTTGATCCCGAAGAACTGAAGGCAATGCCTCTCGGCTGACCGAGGTCTGAAAGCTGTTCAGGCACCCGGTATCCAGTGCCGTTTCCTTCAAGACATCCAGCAACCCCGTCATGGTCAGGCCCAAGCGACTCCGCTTTTCAGCGCAGACAAGCCGGTGGGCTCAGGAACCGGCGTCAGCGGCGTAACTGAAATCCGGGTCTCCCCATTCCACCTCAAGCGTACCTTGTCGTTGTCGGGCATCGTACTAGGGAGTTGCATCGTTCAGCCTTGGCTTGGGGGGCAAGGGCCCAGAGTGATCAAAAAGCCTTTTACCGGCGCGCGCTAGAAGGCCCCGGGTGGCTCCATGGGTACCGGCAGTAATTGGTCGCGAGGACGGAGGCCCACAAGAACCCCCGCCACCATAAGATCAGGCCTTTCCGGTAAGGCGCATGAACTCGTGCAGGAGGTCAGCCACTCGACCGGAATATTTCGGGTCGCGCTCAGCGAACTCGTCCACGACCTCCATCGACTTCACGCGCAACTCATCGACCACGGCAGACTCGAGTGTGGTGATCTCACCGCCAAGCTCCTTGACAAATTCGTCCTTGCGCAAAAGGTCGCGATGCAGGAAGTGGGCGGCAGCATCGGCGCTGGTGGCACGCACAATTTCGTTAAAGGTAGACTTTAGATCGTCGCCAAGGGCCTCCCATTGCTTCATGCCCACCATGACTTCGCCGTTCAGCTGACTGACCAGGTCGGGCTGCACGATGTATTTAGTAACTTCTTGGAAGTTCATGCCCCAACCGGTAGAGATGGAACCCCAATGTGCGCCTTCGACCACACCGGTTTGCAACGCCTGGTAAAGCTCGCCGCCGGGGATCGAGACGGGCGATGCGCCCATTTTTTCAAACACCATTGCCGCAGTGCCGGTGGACCGGACACGCCAGCCGTCGAAGTCTTCCTTGGTGACTAACGGACGGTTGGAGTAGAGCGCCAGACCCGCATAGGACACGGGCCCAGCCTGGTAGATACCTTGCTCGGCATAGGCTTCGCGGATTACGTCGATCGCGCCCATTTCATACATGAACATGTGCATCTCTTCGTGGCTGCCGAAGGTGCCGATGTTGCCATTGAGGTGACCCGCAACGGGAATCCGGCCCATCCAGTAGGACGGATAGATGAAAGCACTTTCCAACAGGCCGCGGCGTACGGCGTTGAGCACCTCACCGGTGGGCACAATACCATCGTTCTGTACCGGCTCGATGGTCAGCTCGCCGCCGGTTGCCTCGGTCACACGTTTGGCGAATTTGACGAAGACGTCTTCGTAATACCAGTTGCCCGTAGGCCAGTGGGTCTGCATCCGCCAGGTGGTCTTTCCCTGGGCGATGGCTGCCGGTGCGGCCAGCATCGAACCGGCAGCGGCAGCGCTGCCGGCCGTGAGTAGCTTACGCCGGGATAGCGGATGCTTGTTGATAGTCATATGTAGTCCTCCACAATGTTAAGGGGCCGGGCCGCGTCACTCCTCCCGCGGCGCCGTAACTGCCGAAGCGGGTCAGAGCCGCTCCGGAAGATCGGTGAAATTCGTGATGATCTGGGGAAACAGAAAGATCAGTGCTCCCGTGGCCAGCATCAGCAAGAAAAAGGGTGTGATCGCGCGATAAATTGCGCTGATCGGCGTCTCAGGGCTGAGGATCTTCAAATAGAACAGGTTATAGCCGAAGGGCGGCGATATATACCCGATGCACAGGTTGAGCTGGAACAGGATGCAGAACCAGATCGGATCAAAGCCCAGTTCCACCACGATCGGAAAGAAAATAGGCAGCATCAGCAGAATGATCCCGATGGGGTCCAGAAACATCCCCAGCAGAAGGGTCAACGCCTGAAGGATCAGAACCATCATTAGCGGTGAGACATCAAGGCCGCGCAAGAAGTTCTGCATGAAGGTCGTGCCCCCGCCCCACCATAGACGGCGATGAAGGCGCTGGCGCCAAAGACGATCCAGATGACCATGCCAGTCATGGCGGCGGTTTCGTAACTGACGTCTTTGATGTAGGCCCAGTTGAGCTCGCGCCGAATGGCGACCGAGATGATCACGGCAGCAGCACCCACGGCGGCGGCCTCGGTCGGCGTGGCGATGCCAGCGAAGATCGAAATCAGCACCGACAGGATAACCACCAGCGGCAAAAAAACCGAGCGTAGAGCGCCGATCCGCTCGCGTAGTGGCGCCACCTCTGCCGAGCCCGGCGCGAGTTCAGGGCGCATGTAGCTGCGGATGGCAATATAGAGCAAAAATATTCCCAGCAGCAGCAGGCCAGAAACTAAACCGCCCAAAAAGAGCCTACCTACTGACTGGCCCGTTTGCATGCCGATAACGATCAGCGTGATCGAGGGCGGGGTCAGGATGCCCAGCGTGCCCGATGCGCCGATGGTGCCCAGCACTAAGGAGCGGTCATAGTCACGCTTGTCCATCGCCGGGATCCCGACAAGGCCGGTCGTCATGGTCGAGGCGGCGCAGCTACCGGTCATCGCTGAAAGCGTCGCGGCGAACCCAGCCGTGCCCAGCAGCAGGCCGCCATTGGTGCGGCCCGACCACAGGTAAAATGCATGATAGAGGTCATGCGCGATCTTTGAGCGTGCAAGCGCCACGCCAATGAAGACGAACAGCGGGATCGCCGATAGCAGGATCGACCACATAGAGCCGAACATCGTCGTGACGATCGAATACATGCCGGTGCTGCCAAAGGTCAGCAGGCCAAAGATGACGGCGGTGCCGCCCATGGCGAAGGCAAGCGATACACCCAATAGGAGTAAGCATCCGGCGTGGGCCGTGCGCGGTCAGTGCGCGCGCTCACGGTCCATTTCGATGAGTTCTCTCAGGTTTTCG
>NZ_JBHUMP010000050.1:0-3273 GCF_042685005.1 Sulfitobacter aestuarii
TCCGCGCCCGCGCCTCCAGATCCGCGGCGCTGATCCAGCCCTGATGATAGGCGATCTCCTCGAGACAGCCCGCCTGCTGGCCCTGGCGCTTCTCCAGCGTGCGCACGAAGTTCCCGGCATCGAGCAGGCTGCCATGGGTGCCGGTGTCGAGCCAGGCAAAGCCGCGGCCCATGCGTTCGACCGAAAGCGTGCCCTCGTGCAGATACATCTCCAGCAGCGAGGTGATCTCCAACTCGCCGCGCGCGCTGGGCATGACCCGGCGGGCGCGTTCCGGGGCGCTGCCGTCGAGGAAATAGAGCCCGGTCACCGCATAGTTCGAGGGCGGCACCTCGGGCTTTTCGATGATCGAGACGGCGCGGCCATCGCGATCGAAATCGACCACGCCGTAGCGTTCCGGGTCGGAGACGCGGTAGCCGAAGACGGTGCCGCCGCTGGTCTTGGCATCGGCCGCGGCGAGCATTTCCGGCAAGCCGTGGCCGTAGAAGATGTTATCCCCCAGCACCAGCGCCGAGGGCGCGCCATCAAGGAATTGCTCGGCCAGGATAAAGGCCTGGGCCAGCCCGTCGGGGCTCGGCTGGGTGATATAGGTCAGCGAGACGCCCCATTGGCTGCCATCGCCCAAGGTGCGCCGGAACTGGTCCTGATCCTGCGGCGTGGTGATCACCGCGATCTCGCGGATTCCGGCCAGCATCAGCACGCTGAGCGGGTAATAGACCATCGGCTTGTCATAGATCGGCAGCAGCTGTTTCGAGATGCCGATGGTCACCGGGTAAAGTCTGGTGCCCGACCCACCGGCGAGGATGATCCCCTTGCGCTTGTTCATGCTGCTGCTCCCAGTTCTGTCAGAATGTCATTGAGGCCGTCGTGCCAGTCAGGGCGCGGCAGGCCGAAAATCTCTTGCGTGCGGCTGTTGTCGAGCCGTGAATTCAGCGGCCTTTGGGCCGGATTCGGATAGGCGCTGCTGGGGATGTCGCTGACCGTGCAGGTGACCCCCGCACGCTCGAATATGGCGCGGGCGAAATCGGCCCAGCTGACATCGGGGCCGCCCGACAGGTGATAGGTCCCGGATTTGCCGGGATCGTCGCGCAATTGCCGGGCCGCCGCGAGACAGGTCCGGGCGATGTCGGCGGCCGGGGTCGGCCCGCCGATCTGGTCGGCGACGATGGTGAGCGCATCGCGCTCGGCGCCGAGCCGCAGCATTGTCTTGACGAAGTTGTTGCCATGGGCCGAGACCACCCAGGAGGTGCGGAAGATCGCATGGGGCCCACCGGCGGCGCGCACCGCCTCTTCGCCCGCCAGCTTGGTGCGGCCATAGGCGCCGAGCGGGCCGGTGGCATCCTCGACCCTGAAGGGCTGGCTGCCGCTGCCGTCAAAGACGTAATCGGTGGAGAGATGCACGAAGGGCAGGCCGCGCGCCGCGGCGGCACGGGCCATGGCGCCGGGGGCGTCGCCATTGATGCGCAGGGCCAGCGCCTCTTCCTCCTCGGCGCGGTCGACCGCCGTATAGGCCGCAGCATTGATCACCGCATCGGCGTCGGTCGCGGCGATCATTGCGGCGCAGGCCCCGGGATCGCCGAGATCGGCCTGCGCGCGGGACAGCGCCAGGAGTGCATCGCCGCCCAAACGCTGCAGCTCGTGCGCCACCTGGCCGCTCTGTCCGAAGACCAGAAACTTCATGCCGAGACCCCGAGCCGCTCGCCGACCCCGGCGCGGTCCTGCAGGGCACGCCACCAGGGCTCGTTGTCGAGATACCATTGCACGGTGCGCCGCAGCCCTTCCTCGACGGTAACCGAGGGGCGCCAGCCGAGCTCCTCGCGGATCCGGCTCGGATCGATGGCATAGCGGGCATCATGGCCGGGGCGATCGGTGACATGGGTGATCAGCTCGGCGTAAGGGCGCGGCCCCGGGCGCAGCTCGTCGAGGATCGCACAGAGGGTCCGCACCAGCTCGAGGTTGCTGCGCTCGTTCTCGCCGCCGATGTTGTAGCTGCGCCCGAGCGCGCCCTTGGTGAGCACCGTCAGCAGCGCATCGGCGTGATCCTCGACATAGAGCCAGTCGCGCACGTTGGCGCCGTTGCCGTAGATCGGCAGCGGCTTTCCGGCCAGCGCGTTGAGGACGATCACCGGCACCAGCTTCTCGGGAAAATGATAGGGGCCGTAATTGTTCGAGCAATTGCTCAGCACCACCGGCAGCCCATAGGTCTCGTGCCAGGCGCGTACCAGATGGTCGCTGGCCGCCTTGGAGGCGGAATAGGGCGAGCGCGGGTCGTACGCTGTGTCTTCGGTGAACTGGACGTCCGGATCGGCAGGCAGGGAACCGAAGACCTCGTCGGTCGAGATATGATGGAAGCGGAAGCTTTCGGGGCGCCCTTCGGCGAGCCAATAGGCGCGGGCCGCCTCGAGCAGGATATAGGTGCCGGTGATATTGGTCTCGATAAAGGCGCCGGGCCCGTCGATCGAGCGGTCGACATGGGATTCAGCGGCCAGATGCATCACCGCATCGGGGCGATGCGCGGCAAAGATCCGCGCCAGCGCCGCCGGATCACGGATATCGGCCTGTTCGAAATGATAGAGCGGGCTGTCGGCAACGCTGGCGACATTCTCAAGACAGGCGGCATAGGTCAGCGCGTCGAGATTGACCACGCCGTGACCCGCCGCGATGGCCTGACGCACCACCGCCGAGCCGATGAACCCGGCACCGCCGGTGATGAGGATCTTCATGAAATCAGGTTCCGTAGGTAAAAGGGGAGTCGAAGTCTTTCAGCATCGGCGCGACTGCATCCTTGTCGCTGAGCAGCGGCGCGGTCTCGCCCAGCCTCCAGTCGATGCCGATCTGGGGATCATCGAAACGCACCGCGCCATCGCAGTCCGGCGCGTAGTAATCCGAGCATTTATAGACGATCTCGGTCTCCGGCGCGCGGGTGACGAAGCCGTGCAGGAAGCCCTTGGGCACCAGCAATTGCCTGCCGTTCTCGAAGCTCAGCTCGACCCCGACCCATTGCCCATAGCTCGGCGAGCCGCGGCGGATATCGACCGCCACATCGAAAAGCGCGCCCCGTCCGCAGCGGACCAGCTTGTCCTGGGCATGGGGCGGAGATTGAAAATGCAGCCCCCGCACCGTGCCGACCTGTGCCGAAAGCGAATGATTGTCCTGCACGAAATCGATGTCGATCCCGGCCTCGGCCAACCGCGCCCGGCTCCAGCTCTCGCTGAAAAAGCCACGGGAATCGCCATGGCGGGCAGGGGTCAGGATCAGCACGCCGGGAAGGGCGGT
>NZ_JBHUMP010000051.1:0-3148 GCF_042685005.1 Sulfitobacter aestuarii
GCCTCAGAGACGGCGCAGCAAGGCCGCGACCCAGAGCGCCACGGTGCTGATGGTGGATTGCCGGTAGAGGCCGAGCCACGACAGCCAAAGCGATCTGAGTGAATCATGGCAGCGGCTCTGGTCCCGGATTCTCGAGACGGAGGGTACGACGTTGCAGACAGCGCTCCTGCGCTTCGTGCATTTTCTGAACCGGATGGGTGTGGCGCCTGATGACGTCGCCGCAGACCATGCGCTTGCCTATCGCGAAGCGCTGGCGGCCAACGAAATCAGCAAGAATCCGGATACCAGCTATCGAGCGGCGGTGAATGGATGGAACCTGGCCATTCGCCGCGTCCCTGGATGGCCTGAGACTCCGATTGCGCTGCCGTCGCGGCAAAAGAAAATTCAGCTCCTGCCGGAAAGCCTGTCGCCTCTGTTCATCGTGGACCTCGACGCCCTCATGGCGCGGCTTGGCATGTGCGACCCTCTGTCAGACGGCGGGCGAAACCGGGCGCTGCGCCCTGCCACGCTGAAGCAATATCGCCGCCAATTGATGCGCTTCGCTTCCGAGCTCGTCTCTTCGGGTGTGGCACCCCATGAGATCACGTCGGTGGCAGCACTTCTCACCCCCGCGATGGCAGAGCGCGGCCTCCGCCAGATGCTCTCCAGGACTGACGGCAAGTCGTCTCGTCAGATAAGCGAAATGGCCGGTCTGCTGCGCAATATCGCCAACATTCTCGACCTACCCGAGGAGATGCGAAAGGAAGTGCGTGAGCTTGCGGGTAAAGTGGCCCATCCCAAGCAAACCGGCATGACCGAAAAGAACCGGACCCGCCTGCGGGTGCTGCAGGACCCCGATCACCAACTGCGGCTTCTGCTGTTGCCTGCGCGCATCTTTTCCCGCGAAACAGGCAAGCAGAAACCCTATTACGCGGCGCTGGCCCACGAAGATGCCCTCGCGATTGCCATCCTTCTGGTCTGCCCGCTGCGCATCGGGAGTCTTGTCCGGCTCGAACTCGAACGACACGTTCAGCGTCCGGGGGACGGGCGCGTCTATCTCGTGCTGGCTGAGGAAGACACCAAGACGGGCCGCTCCATCGAGTTTGAGCTCCCGCCTGCCGTTGTGGAAATGCTCGATAAGCATCTTGCAACGCGGGTGCCTCACATGTGTCCCGCGGGAACCCGCTACCTCTTTCCCCAACGCACCGGACACCGTGCAGTCGATGCAGCGGCTCTCGCGGGCCGTATCAAAAAACGCATCTGGAAAGAGACCGGATTGGTGGTCAACGCGCATCTCTTTCGGCATTTCGCCGTCATGCTCTGGCTTGACGCCAATCCGGGCGGGTATGAGGTTGCCGCGCGCCTGCTGGGCCATTCCGAACTAAGCCACACGATCAGACTCTATTCCGGCATGGAAACCAGGTCGGCTACCCGCGCCTATGCCGAACTGATTGGCAGGAAAATGCGGGGGCCTCGATGAGCCTCATTCTTCCCCGCGACGACTGGCCCGAGGCGGATCAGGCAATGTGGGCGGCGCTCTTTGCCGAGGGCAACCCGCTCGACGACCGCGGCCCGCTGGTGCATTTGCGCGAAACCTCACGTAAGTCCCTCGCGCTGCGCTACGGGCAATGGTTGTGCTGGCTGTCGCTCGAGAAGCCTTGCTCGTTGGAAAGCCCGCCGCCCAGTCGCGTGACCCGGCCGACGCTGAGGCAGTGGCTGGCGACGTTGGACCGATTGGCGCCGATGACCCGCCTCATGCTGGCGGAGGCTGTGCTGCGCGTTACGATGGCAGCGGCACCCGAACTCGACTGGTCGCAAGAAACCAGATTGCGCGCGCAGCTCAAAGCCGCCGCCGGACGCGGCAAGCAGACCCGCAAGGTGGGTCGCGTGCTATCAAGCGCCGTGCTTCTGGAGGCGGGTCTGAACCTCGCGGAAAGCGCCGCCACAAGCAGCGGCGGTCCGCTGTTTAGCGCGACCCGCATGCGCGATGGAGCGATGATCGCGCTCTTGGCCCTGGTGCCGATGCGACGGCGGGCGTTGGCGGGCCTCGCCTTGGGCAGCTCGGTGTTCGTCGCGTCGGATCAAATTCTGATCGCCATTTCCTCCGAGCTGGACAAAATGGGCATCCCCTGGGAGGCAGAGGTGCCGCCACAGGTCCTGCCCATCCTGCGGCGCTACATCGACGAGGCGCGCCCCTTCCTTGCATCCCGAGGCCCCGGCGGACTCCGCAACCTCTGGCTCGACCGCAAGGGCAACGGATTGAGCTATGCGAGCATCGGCCCCCAGATCGCCCGGCAAACATCCAAGATGACAGGCATCAGCGTGCCGCCGCATTTCTTTCGCGATGCGGCGGCGACCACGCTCGCCCGGATTTCGCCCCAGGGCGCGAAACTCATCCGTCCGGTCCTCGGCCATCGGGGGTTCAGCACGGCGCAACGTCATTACAACCATGCGCAAACCATCGAGGCGGGGCGGGATTATGCTACATTGATCAAGAAGCTGAAGGAGACACGCCCATGACCCGTGCTGCCATCTACGCCCGTTTCTCCTCGGCGCTGCAACGAGAAGCCTCGATCGAGGACCAGGCGCGGCTGTGCCGGGAGCGCGCGGATCGCGAGGGCTGGACGGTCGTCAAGGAGTTCAGCGACATGGCCCTGTCCGGGGCCTCGCTGCACCGTCCGCAGCTTCAGAGCCTGCTGGCGCTTGCCAAGGCCAGGGGCGTCGATGTCATTGTCTGTGAAGGGCTGGACCGTCTCAGCCGCGATCAGGCAGACGTCGCCGCGCTCTACAAGCAGCTCACGTTCCACAATGTCAGGATTGTCACGATCTCGGAGGGCGAGGTCAACGAGCTGCATGTCGGCCTTAAGGGCACGATGAATCAGATGTTCCTCAAGGACCTCGCGGCAAAGACCCATCGGGGCCTGCGCGGCCGCGTGGAAGCGGGGAAGTCCGGCGGCGGGAATGCCTATGGCTACAGCGTCGTGCGGCGCCTCGGCGCGGACGGAATGCCGGTCACGGGGGAGCGCGAGGTACTTGCGGATGAAGCCGCAATCGTGCGCCGCATCTTCGACGAATTCAGCGAGGGCTATTCACCAAAGGCCATTGCCTGTCGCCTCAACGACGAGGCCATCCCCGGCCCGCGCGGCGGTATTTGGTGCGACACCACGAT
>NZ_JBHUMP010000052.1:0-3146 GCF_042685005.1 Sulfitobacter aestuarii
TCCAGTCCAACAATCAATAGGGTCCAATGAACCCATCATGATGACAGACGGAAGGTGGCAGGCAGGAAACGCTTACGAAGGACCGGGCGCAGGCTGATCTTCTTATTGAAGTCCTAAGCGAGGAAAGGCCTGCTGAACTTGCCGATGCATACGAGGATGCGATGGGGCGCGGACCAGCCTGGCGCAACAGGATATCAGCTTCGCTGAACCTGATGCCTCAGGCGCGCAAGCGGATCGACGACATCACCTGATGTAGCGATTGGGCGACCAACACGATTTGTGGACACCTCTAGATATTTTTGTAGATTCGTATCATTGTATCATGAGCGCCCCCGGAGGCCCTATAAATGAAGGTTTTGACCGTTTTCATGTCCAAAGTGTCAATCGACACGCAAGCTTGGGTCTGATGCAGGTTTGGTGCAACTTCGACCTCTCTCGATTCAGGACGCTTGAACGAGCCGTGCTTTGAGCAGATCGAAGTTCGTTCTGCCATACATCTAGCGCTTGAGGGTCTTAAGACGGTTAATCTGTCCTTCGGTCTGCCCGTTCGACCAAGGTTCCCGCAGCGCTGCAGCGACTGCGGCTTGATCACGCCGTAGCCCACGCGCGAAGGCACCGGACAACCCGTTCTCCGCTTCATTCCGCCATCCTTCCAGCCCGTCTTCGCGAGCATTGCGTACCATGTCCGTAAACCGGTCGGTCAGCCTGCGGGGGGTGGCCAAGGCTGGCAACGCGGCCTCGATCCTTGCAACCTGGATGGCCTCCGACCTGCACAGATGATCCCGACCCAAGGTCAGGAGGTCGGCAATCTTGCGCGCGGGCGGCGATTCTTCTGTGCCTGATGGCGCAGCCCGCTCGTCGCGGCGCTGGCGCGTGGCCCATTCCCCGACGACGGAGGCTGCCTTGGAAACCATCGGCTCGCTGTCGGCGCCAAATTTCGGTGCCGTTCCGGCAACCGCCCGCCCATTCCCGCTCAAGCCGCGGCAACCAAGGGGTTAGACTGCGTTCACGGATGCGGAAAACATCCTCGCGTTCCCTGCGCAAAATTTGACGGACGAACTGGCGGCTGAGTCCTGTCTGGCGAACGAACCGCCGGATCGGCAGGTCATCATTAGCCATTTGACGAACCATCCGGTTGGTTTGCTGGCGGCGCAGATAGCTCTCGTATTGTAGCTTTTCAGCGGCCGTCAGCAGCTTTGGTTCCAGGGTTGTTACTCCGATCGCTTTGCCGAGGGCAGGCATGTTTCGCTGTACGGCGGCCGGGAAAGCCGTGCTCTCGTTTTCTCACAGGTGGCAGCGGTCGGTAATCTGAACCGCCTTTGGCAAGCCCCGTGAGACAGCACCGGTGACGCCGTCGGCAACCTCTCCCAAAGCCTGCCGAAATATAACGCCTGACACGTTGGAACTGGGGCTGGGACTCCAGTCTGGGGCGCATCGCGCGCCCTTGATAAACATTGGCAAATG
Organism: Sulfitobacter aestuarii; assembly: GCF_042685005.1. Lineage (NCBI taxonomy): Bacteria > Pseudomonadati > Pseudomonadota > Alphaproteobacteria > Rhodobacterales > Roseobacteraceae > Sulfitobacter > Sulfitobacter aestuarii. The sequence continues at coordinate 1,465 of NZ_JBHUMP010000052.1, forward strand.
CCCATTTACTCGGCAATCTATTGGAGCACCAAAGGGATGAGCAATCGACATGAGCGTTCAGAAACAATCCGTTAGCTTCACCGATACCGCCTACACCTTTGCCAAGGAACTGGTCGAGGCGGGGGAGTATCCCAACATGAGCGCCGCGGTTTCGGGAGAATTGGCAAAAGCCAAGGCGGAGCGCGAGCGTGAAAGGGCCGTGCTCGACGCGGAAGTGGAACGGCGCCTGTCGTTGCCCCTTGATCGGTGGGAACCCGTCGGAGAGGCCTCCAGTGTCACAGCCGGTGCGCGGACACACCTGGCCGCATTGACCCGCAAGACCTGATGCGTTTCGTTCGGCATCCGTTCTTTGAACGGAATCTCATCGGCATCGTTGATCACATTGTCGAAGTCACCGATGGCGACGCAGCGGCAGCTCTGCGTAGATTGGACGAAATCGACTTACTGCTGGAAGCGATCGTCGAAAACCCGACCTCTGGCGTCCGCCTTGAAGGAAAGCTCGATGGCTGGATGGTGCGTCATGGTGGGGTCAGACATCGCCTGACAATCGTATTCAAACCCGATATTGAAGCGGCGACCGTCTACCTTGCCCTGGCGGCTCTTGGTGGGCGGAATTGGATGAAACTTGCAGCGAACCGACAGAATTTCTCAGGGTATGAATGATACCGGGCGAGGACATCATCTCAGGGTGATTTACCCCGGACTGAAGTCCCAGCCCTGACACGGAACAAGCCGTCAACATTTACCGTCAGGGGCTGGGCTCCTGAACCCTACTATTGTTGGGCTCGATCTCGCCAGAAAGGGTTTCCAGGTCCATGTCGCCGCTACGGCTCTAGATCAGCACCATCGACAGCGCGATCAGCGCATAGATGAAACCGATGGCCGTGCCGGATATCAGAGCCTGTGATAGCACCATGTCAGGCCCGACCTTCGAGGCCGCGGGCTTCGGCCTCGGTGGCGGCGGGTATCTTCATTTCGAATGTTTCGTTGATGACCGCGTAATCATGGTAGCCCATTCTGCCGATCGGCCGGATTTTCGGGATGTCGATCTTGCCATCCGGCGTCAGAACCTCGTCCTTGATGTGAATCCGCGCCACGCGTGCGAAGATGATGTCGATGGTGGCAACCGTCGAGTTCGCTGGGAGTCGGTGTGTCGTGATATATTCGCATTCAAAATGACATGGGCTTTCGGCTACACGGGGCACGGCACAATCGACCGAGTCCATTTTGGTCACACCGGCGCTGTCGAATTCATCTTGTTCGAACGGCGAGTACATCGCGGATTTGTTCACCGCCTCGCGTAGATCCCAGGTTGCCATATTCCAAACGAACCAACCTGTTTCCTCGATATTCCTGACGGTATCCTTCCGTTCGCCCTGAATGTTCTGGTTCGCCGAAAACATCACCATCGGGGGGTCGAAGGTCAGATTCTGCCACTGGCTGTAGGGGGCCAGATTCGCAATGCCGGATTTGCTGAGCGACGAAATCCAGCCAATGGGGCGCGGTACCGTACAGCTTTTAAACGGTGAGAACTCCAGAGGACATTTTTCCGAAAGCGGAGAATAGTGCATTTTTTCATACCTTTGTCTGTGGTGACCATGTTCTTGCTTTAGACCCCATGATCGCCGTGTGAGCTGACTGGCTCGGCGGCCTCTCCCGCGGCATTCTCCGTTCGAGGGTTG
>NZ_JBHUMP010000053.1:0-2758 GCF_042685005.1 Sulfitobacter aestuarii
GTAAGCATCCGGCGTGGGCCGTGCGCGGTCAGTGCGCGCGCTCACGGTCCATTTCGATGAGTTCTCTCAGGTTTTCGATACCGAACGGAGTGAATGCGATGACGCTGTCGTCGCCAGGGCCGTAGACCCAGATCACGCCATCTTCGGTCTCCATATCAATGGCGAGATCGAAGATTTGATCGATAGTTTCTCCGAGCTCGGCAGCAACGCGGTCGATGGTCTTGACGGAATGCACCTTGTTGAGCTGCAAGATCAAGCCGCCTCGGCGAGGGACCGGGTTTTCCAGTTCCAGGGCAGAAGTTCATGCATGCGCGAGACGGGTATGTCGGGTAACCGGGCGAGGACATCGGCGAGCCAGGCCTGCGGGTCGATGTCGTTCATTTTCGCGGTGACGATGAGGGTATACATGGCGGCGGCCCGCTCACCGCCGCGCTCGGAGCCGGCGAAGAGCCACGACTTTCTGCCCAGAGCCACGCCGCGCAGCGCGCGTTCGGCCGCATTGTTCGTCAGGCAGATGCGCCCATCATCGAGGAAGGCCGTGAAGGCCTGCCAACGGCCGTCCTTCTCGAACATGTAGTTGATCGCCTTGGCCACATTGTTGTGCCTGGACAGTCTCGCGCGCTCTGCCAGAAGCCAGTTATGGAGGCTGTTCACCAGGGGACGGGACAGTTCCCGGCGGGTGGCAAGCCGGGCATCGGAATCCAGCCCGTTGATCTCGCGCTCGATGTCGAAGATGGCGTCGATCCGCTTCACGGCTTCCAGTGCGACCGGCGAGATCTGATGGGCGGGTTTGCCCTTGCGGACATTCCCGGCAATATCCGCCAGTTCGAAGAACTTCCGGCGCGCATGTGCCCAGCATAGCGCGCTGGTCACCGGTCCCGCATCTCGGTTGGCGCGATAGAGATCGTTGTATCCGCCATAGGCGTCGGCCTGCAGCACCCCTCGCCAACCGGAGAGGTGCTGATTGGGATTGGTTGCCGCGCGATCGCGGGAGAAGCGGAAGAGCGCAGCCGGTGGCGCGCCGCCATTCCAGGGCCGGTCCTCGCGCACATAGGTCCAGAGCCGGGCCTTTCTCGCACCGCCCCGCGCCAGTAGCGGCACAGTGGTATCGTCGCCATGCAGGCGGTGGGCGGCAAGCACGTGGGTCTCGATCAGGGCGTGGATCGGCTGCAACGCGACAGTCGCGTGTCCGACCAGGTCAGCCAGAGTCGACAAGCTCAGTTCTACACCTTCACGGGCAAAGCGCTCTGCCTGCCGGTTCAACGGCTGATGTTGGCCATACTTCTCAAAGACGAGCATGGCGATCAGGCTGGGCCCGGCCCATCCGCGCGGGATCGCATGGAATGGGGCCGGTGGCTGACTTATCTTCTCGCAGCTCCGGCAGGTGAACTTCTCACGCACGGTCTGGATCACCTTCCACTGCCGCGGGATCACCTCCAGCGTCTCGGTGACATCCTCGCCCATCTTCACGATCCGGTCCGAGCCACAGCAGGTGCAGGCATCAGGGGCTTCGATCATCACCCGCTCGCGCGGCAGGTGCTCGGGGAACGGCTTGCGCACAGGTGGCCGGCGCGTAAAGGCACGCACCGTGGTGATGGCTTTGTCGGTCGCTTGTTCTGCGGCCAGGGCATCCTCGGTGGCCGCCGCTTCCAGTTCTTCAAGCTGCAGTTCCAGCTGATCGATCAGCCGAGCGCGCCGTTCTGAGGAGATGCCGTATTTATCACGGCGCAGTTTGGCGATCTCGAGCTTGAGCTCCTGGATCATCGCCTCCGAGCAGGACACAACCGCGCGGGACTGTGCCAGCTCGCTTTCCGCAACCTCCGCACGGGTCTCGGCGGCGACCAAGGCAGCGCGCAGTTTGGCGAGTTCGGAGACGGCATCAGACATGGCCAATGTCTATCACTCAGGCTCATGAAGAACCAATAAAAATAGGCCTGTCAACGCAATTTACCCAGCCTTTGCAGGGCGTTGCGTCCAGCGTGGATTGCGCCAGTCGATGCCCTCCAGAAGATAGCCCAACTGCGCTGACGAGATCTGCACAGCTTCGCCGGACCGGCTCACTGGCCAGATGAACTTGCCCGCTTCCAGGCGCTTCAGATAGAGCGACATGCCCACGCCATCATGCCACAGGATCTTGACCAGATCGCCTTTGCGGCCCCGGAAGCAGAAGATCTCGCCCGCATGGGGATCGCGGCCGATCCCTTCCTCCACCTGCAGCGCCAACGTGTTCATGCCTCGCCGCATATCGGTGACGCCGCCTGCAATCCACACCTTCACACCCGCCGGAAACGCGATCATTGCCCGTCCGCCACTGCCAGGATCCGGGCAAGCGCTTCGGGCTCCACGCCCTCCGGCACGATGAGCCGGCGGCCATTCGGCAGGGCGATCTCAACCGTGCAGCTCGGAGATGAACAGGGATCAACCGGATTTGCCTTCGACGCAGGTGCCTTCGTCACGGTCACCGGCGCAAACGACACCGGGCGAGAAGAACCAAGCTCACCGTTTCGATACTGCCGCCGCCAGGTGGTCAGCAGCGACCGGCAAATGCCATGCCGCCGCGCCGTGGCTGACGCTTGTCGGTGGCCGACAAAGCTTTCCTCCACAATGCGCAGTTTGTCATCATCCGACCAATACCGGCGGCGATCACCATCGGCAGCGGAAAGAACTTCAATATGAGGGCGGTTGATAAAGTCGGACATAAGGTCGGACTTACCATCGGATCGATCCCGAAATCAGACGGCCGCCGCCGGAGGCTTAC
>NZ_JBHUMP010000054.1:0-2505 GCF_042685005.1 Sulfitobacter aestuarii
AAGATGACCACCGAAGAAGCCTTTGTTAAGGTCTTGCAGATGCATGGTATCGACAATGCTTTCGGCATTATCGGTTCCGCGATGATGCCGATTTCCGACCTGTTCCCGGAAGCCGGGATCAAGTTCTGGGACTGCGCTCACGAGACCTCCGGCGGCATGATCGCTGACGGCTACACCCGCGCCACCGGCAAGATGTCGATGATGATCGCCCAGAACGGTCCCGGCATCACCAACTTCGTGACCCCGGTGAAGACCGCCTATTGGAACCACACCCCGCTGCTGCTGGTCACGCCGCAGGCCGCGAACAAGACCATCGGGCAGGGCGGCTTCCAGGAAATCGAGCAGATGAAACTGTTCGAGGACATGGTCTGCTACCAGGAAGAGGTTCGCGACCCCTCGCGCATGGCCGAAGTCCTGAACCGGGTGATCGAGAAGGCGTGGCGCGGTTCCGCTCCAGCGCAGATCAACATCCCGCGCGATTACTGGACCCAGGTCATCGACATCGAGCTGCCGCAGGTCATCCGCCTCGAGCGTCCGGCCGGTGGCGAGCAGGCCGTGGCCGATGCCGCCAAGCTGCTGTCCGAAGCCGAGTTCCCGGTCATTCTGAACGGTGCCGGCGTGATCCTGTCCGGCGCGATCGACGCCAGCGCCAAGCTCGCCGAAGCGCTCGACGCGCCGGTGGCCTGCGGCTACCAGCACAACGACGCCTTCCCGGGCAACCACCCGCTGGCCGTCGGTCCGCTGGGCTATAACGGGTCGAAAGCGGCGATGGAGCTGATCCAGAAGGCCGACGTCGTGCTGGCACTCGGCAACCGCCTGAACCCCTTCTCGACCCTGCCGGGCTACGGCATCGATTACTGGCCGAAGGATGCCAAGATCATCCAGGTGGAGATCAACTCCGACCGCATCGGCCTGACCAAGAAGGTCGACGTGGCGATCCAGGGCGATGCCCGCAAGGTGGCCGAGCAGCTGCTCGCCAAGCTGTCTGACGATGCCGGCGACAAGGGCCGCAAGGAGCGCAAAGAGCTGATCTCGATGACCAAATCCCGCTGGGCCCAGGAGCTCAGCTCGATGGATCACGAGGAAGACAACGACGAGGGCGTGACCTGGAACGAGCGCGCCCGCGAGCGTCAGCCCGATCGCATGTCGCCGCGTCAGGCCTGGCGCGCGATCATGTCCGCGCTGCCCAAGGACGCGATCATCTCCTCCGATATCGGCAACAACTGCGCCATCGGCAATGCCTATCCGTCCTTCGACAAGGGCCGGAAATACCTGGCGCCGGGTCTCTTCGGACCCTGCGGCTACGGCCTGCCGGCGATCCTCGGCGCCAAGATCGGCTGCCCGGACGTGCCGGTCGTGGGCTTTGCCGGCGACGGTGCCTTCGGCATCTCGATGAACGAGATGACCGCCTGCGGTCGCGGCGACTGGCCGGCGATCACCATGATCGTCTTCCGCAACTACCAGTGGGGCGCCGAAAAGCGCAACACGACCCTTTGGTTCGATGACAACTTCGTCGGCACCGAGCTGAACCTTGACGTGAACTACGCCAAGATCGCCGATGGCTGCGGCCTCAAGGGCGTGCAGGTCACCTCGATGGAACAGCTCACGGACGTGCTGAACACCGCCGTCAAGGAGCAGATGAACGACAACGTGACGACGTTCATCGAAGTCGTGCTGAACCAGGAGCTGGGCGAACCCTTCCGTCGCGACGCGATGAAGAAGCCGGTTTCGGTCGCCGGGATCAGCAAGGAAGACATGCGCCCGCAGCAGCGCGACTGAGCTTCAACGCTTTGACAAGATGCGGGGAAGCGGTACGCCGCTTCCCCGCCCCCGTTTATATCCAACCACCGGGCCGCATGGCCGCGGCGCATGACCTTCCGGCCTGCGCCACAGGAGTTAAGAAGAATGGCGCTTTCGATGGCCTCGGCAGGGCAGACACTCTCCCAGATCCCCAAATTCGTGACAGACAACGCCTACGGGTTCCTGGTTTCGGTCGTCGTCGCGGTCGCGGCGCAATTCCTTTCGGATCATTACGGCGCCCCGGCCATGCTGATGGCGCTGCTCCTGGGCATCGCCTTTCATTTCCTCGCCGAAGAGGGCCCCTGCGTCAAAGGCATCGCCTTCACCTCGCGCACCGTGCTGCGCATCGGCGTGGCGCTTCTGGGCGCGCGGATCAGCGTCGAACTACTGATCGGCCTCGGGCCCAAGCTGATCGCGCTGGTTGTCGCCGGGGTGATCCTGACCATCCTTGTCGGCCTCGCCGGGGCGCGGTTCCTGGGGCGCGGCTGGCGCTTCGGCCTGCTGACCGGCGGCGCGGTGGCGATCTGCGGCGCCTCGGCGGCCATGGCAATCGCGGCGGTACTGCCCAAGAACGAGCATTCCGAACGCAACCTGATCTTCACCGTGCTCGGCGTGACCGTATTGAGCACCCTGGCGATGATCGCCTATCCGGTGATCACCCAGATGCTTGATCTCGACGACCGCGCCACCGGTGTATTCCTCGGC
>NZ_JBHUMP010000055.1:0-2467 GCF_042685005.1 Sulfitobacter aestuarii
GTAAGCGTTTCCTGCCTGCCACCTTCCGTCTGTCATCATGATGGGTTCATTGGACCCTATTGATTGTTGGACTGGATTTTCTCCATGGAGACTACATTGGAGGTTCTCCCGGTTGGCGGCCGGGGTCGCCGCAACCGGAAATGGCCGGATGAACTGAAAGCGCGGATCGTGGCGGAAACGCTGGTGCCGGGCACCACCGTGAATGCTGTGGCGCGGCGGCATGGTGTGCCTGCGAACCACCTGTCCTCATGGCGGACGCTGGCGCGGACCGGGCGGCTGGTGTTGCCTGCGCCGGAAGATCCTGTAGAATTCGCTTCGCTGATCGTCGGTCCGTTTGAAGATGCGTCGCGTGAAGAGGCTGGCGCGGCGGATCGACCAGAGATTGTCATGGGCGCAGTGATGATCCGGCTGGAATCCGAGGCCTCGGCGGAGCGGATTGTTTCGGTTGTGCGTGGCCTGGAAGCCAGCCCATGATGTTCCCGTCAAACCGCGTGCGGGTTCTGGTCTCGACGCAGCCTGTGGACTTCAGGAAAGGTCATGATGGACTGACGGCAATTGTGTCGTCCGTGCTGCGCAAGGATCCATTCACCGGCACGGTCTTTGTGTTCCGGTCGCGCCGGGCGGATCGGCTGAAGCTTTTGTATTGGGACGGCACCGGATTGGTGATGGCTTACAAGCGGCTGGAAGATACAACCTTCACCTGGCCTGCGATCAAAGATGGAATGATGGCGTTGAACCACGCCCAGTTCGAGGCTCTATTTGCCGGTCTGGATTGGCGCCGCGTCAAGGCGCTGCAGACACGCCAACCGGCTGCGGCAGAATGAATCAAGCGCTGTCTTTTGTGTGTTTTTGCTGGGGTTTTATCGTATCCTGAGGTCATGATCACGACACCCGCCATTGACCTTTCCATCATCCCTGCCGCGCAGCGTGCGGCGGTTCTGGCGTTGATGGAAAAGGTAGCGGCGCTCACGGAAATCACTCAGCGGCAAGAGCATCTGATTGCCGAACTGAACCATGCTCTGCATGGCAAACGGTCAGAAAAGCTGACCGAGGATGAGCGGCAGCTGGCATTTGAGGATCTGTCCATCGCACTGGGTGAAGTCGAGGTGCAGAAGGAGCATCTGGCCGCCAAGACAGGTGACAAGACGACAACTAAGCCTGCGCCAAAGCGCACGATTGGCAATCTCCCGGCCGCGCTGCCGCGCATCGAAGAGGTTATCGAGCCTGACAGTCTGATCTGCCCTTGTGGCTGCGGTATCATGCACAAGATCGGTGAAGACCGCAGTGAGCGGCTGGACATCGTGCCCGCGCAGTTGCGCGTCATTGTCACCGTGCGCCCGAAATACGCCTGCCGGACCTGCACCGACGGCGTGACCCAGGCTCCCGCACCATCGCACCTGATCATGGGTGCCCTGCCGACCGAGGCCACCATCGCCCATGTGCTGGTCAGCAAGTATGCGGATCATCTGCCATTATACCGCCAAAGCCAGATCCTGGCGCGGGCGGGTCTTGATCTGCACCGCGCTGTGCTGGCGGACTGGGTCGGCAAGGCGGCCTTCCACCTCAAGCCCGTTGTCGACCGGCTGGCCGAACACCTGAAACGATCCGACAAACTGTTCATGGACGAAACCACCGCCCCGGTGCTGGATCCGGGGCGCGGCAAAACCAAGACAGGATATCTTTGGGCACTGGCCCGCGATGACCGACCATGGGGCGGTGAAGATCCGCCCGGTGTGGTTTACTTCTATGCCCCCGGTCGGGCGGGCGCGAATGCCGAAATCTGCCTGACAGGCTTCGACGGCATCCTTCAGATCGACGGCTATCAGGGCTATAACCGGTTGACCAAACCCACGCGCAAGGGCGGTGCCCCCATTCGGGTGGCCCATTGCTGGGCGCACGCGCGCCGCAAGCTGAAGGAAGTCTTCGACCGCGATGGCTCAGAAATCGCCGCCGAAGGCCTGCGCCGCATTGCCGAAATCTATACCGTCGAAGCTGACATTCGTGGTATCTCCCACGGCCAGCGATTGTCTGCCCGTCAGGCTCGCAGTGCCCCGCTGGTCGCAGCATTCGGTGAATGGCTGCAGGCTGAGCGCCGCAAGATCTCTTCCAAATCCCGATTGGGCGAAAAGCTGACTTATATCCACAATCACTGGGAGGGGCTACAGACCTTCCTGACCGATGGCCGCGTCGAGATCGACAACAACCGCGTCGAAAACCTGATCCGCCCTATCACTCTAAATCGGAAAAATGCGCTCTTCGCAGGTCACGACGAGGGCGGCATCGCCTGGGGCCGCATCGCCTCACTGATTGAGACCTGCAAGATCAACGGCGTCGAACCATTCGCATATCTCAAAACAACCCTCACAGCCATTGCCCAAGACCATCCGCAAAGCCGCATCGACGATCTGCTGCCGTGGAACTTCAGGACGTCAAGCTGAACCGACAGTGCTATCCCGCGACCGCTTAC
>NZ_JBHUMP010000056.1:0-2429 GCF_042685005.1 Sulfitobacter aestuarii
GTAAGCGGTGCGCTGATCCCACCTATTTGACGTAATTCCACGGTAGCAGCTCGTTGATCTTGCTTTGTTTGTGGCCAGCGACGATGCCTGTGAGCATATTGGTCAGATAGGCGTGCGGATCGACATCGTTTAATTTGCAGGTCTCGATCAAGGAAGCGATTACCCCCCAGTTTGCGGCTCCGGCGTCGTGGCCAGCGAAGAGTGCGTTCTTGCGGTTCAGAGCTATGGGACGGATCGTGCGTTCCACTGCGTTGCTGTCCATTTCGAGGCGGCCGTCAGTCAGAAACAGGCACAGTCCATCCCAGTATTTCGCGATGTATTTGAGCGCTTCACCCAAAGGGGCTTTGGCAGACAGCCGCGCGCGGTTGGTCGTGAGCCACTCCTCAAACGCGGCGATCAACGGTGCTGATCGGTCTTGCCGTGCTGCCAATCGCACCTCGGGTGCCAGGCCTCGGATATCCTTTTCGATCCGGTAGAGCGCAGCGATCTGTTTCAGCCCGTCTTCGGCGATGGGGGCAGTGCCAGATTGTGCAACTTCGTGCAGTTTGCGGCGTGCGTGGGCCCAACAGTAGGCCAGCGCAACCCTATCATCGACACGTTTGAGTAGGCGATTGTATCCCGCATACCCGTCCACTTGGAGGATGCCGGAGAAGCCTTTCAAAATGTCATCGGCATATTGGCCGGAACGCCCCGGCGCATATGCAAAGGCGACGCCCGGTGGGGCTGCTCCACACCATGGCCGATCATCACGCGCAAGGGCCCAGAAGTAACCAGTTTTGGTTTTGCGTTTGCCCGGGTCGAGCACTGGTGCTCTTGTTTCATCCATGAACAGTTTGGTTGAGCGTTTCAGATCAGCCATTAACGCATCGAAGACCGGACGGAGTTCATAAGCTGCCTTGCCGACCCATCCTGCGAGGGTGGAGCGATCCAGATCGATGCCTTGGCGGCTGTAAATCTGTGCTTGGCGATACAACGGCAAGTGATCCGCGTATTTGCTGACAAGAACATGCGCCACCGTTGCCTCTGTCGGCATGCCACCAGGGATAAGCCGGGCGGGTGCGGGTGCCTGAACAACCCCATTGGTGCAGGACCGACATGCATACTTTGGGCGGCGGGTAACGATCACACGGAACTGAGCGGGGACGATGTCCAATCGTTCAGACGTATCCTCACCAATCATATGGCGTTCAGCACCGCAGCCGCAGGTCATGCTATCGGGCGTAATCACTTCTTCAATACGTAGTAAATGTTTGGGGAGTGAGCCACGGTTGGTATTGCGCGGTTTTGTCGGGCGCGATGCAGGTGGATCCACCGCGTCATCTTCAGCGTGGACCACCGCCATCGCCGTTTCGATGTCTTCCAGCGCCAGCTCAAACTGCTCGGGATCGGCCTTCTCGGACCGTGCGCCAAACAGGGCCCGCTTGAAGTCAGCAACCAGTTTCTCCAACTGATCGATACGATCCTGCTTGCGCAGATTGCGGTCCTCTGAGGCGGCAAGCAGCGCCTTGAGGGCCTCAATATCATTAGGGAGATCGGCAGGTTTTGACATGGGGAATGACTACCATTTCCTGCACCTCGGCACCCCTGCAAAAGACGGCCTGATTCACTCTGCCGCAGTCGGCGGACGCACTGACAAAGCCCTTACTTTGCGCCAGTCCAATCCCGAGAACAGCGCTTCAAACTGGGCGTGGTTTAGGGCCATCAGGCCATCCTTGATGGCAGGCCAAGTGAAGGTGTGTTCTTCGAGCCGCTTATAAGCCATGACCAACCCGGTGCCGTCCCAATACAGCAGCTTCAGCCGATCTGCGCGTTTCGAGCGGAACACAAATACGATCCCAGTGAAGGGATCCTTGCGCAACTCGTTCTTAACCAGCGCTGCCAGCCCGTCATGACCTTTTCGGAAGTCGACAGGCTTGGTGGCCACAACGATCCGCACTCGGTTCGAAGGGAACATCATGAGGGCGCATTCAAGGCACGGACAATCTCGGCAATGCGGGCTGCTGATGTGGTTGCGACCAATCGCACATGGACGCTGCCACAGATAAGATCCAATGGCGGTGGTGCAGGTTCAGGTGCCGTCTCAACATCGTCGCGCACAACCAATGCTGCAAAACTTGGCCCCTCAGGAACAGCGGGCAGAACCAGCTTGCCCTCCCGCGCCATGCGCCGCCATTCCGACAAATGATTGGCCCGCATGTCATACCGCTGCGCAACTGCGCACACCGAGGCACCCTCCACCAGCGTCTCGGCCACAATCTGCGCCTTCACCGCATCCGGCCACCGGCGGTGACCGCGCGGCCCCACAATCATATCAATGTTACTGAGAAACTCCGTTGAGCGCTCCATGGAGAAACTCCCTGATAATCCATCCATTAGGGCCGAATCTCAGATCAGGCGATCACAAGGAAGGTGGGGGCGGCGCACCGCTT
>NZ_JBHUMP010000057.1:0-2105 GCF_042685005.1 Sulfitobacter aestuarii
CTCCAGCTCTCGCTGAAAAAGCCACGGGAATCGCCATGGCGGGCAGGGGTCAGGATCAGCACGCCGGGAAGGGCGGTAGGAGTGACAAAATTCATCCGATGACAGGCCTTGAAACTATTTGGATCGCTTGGGACTTGATAGGAGATCGCCAGTGGGATTGGAAGGTTTTGCAAGCCCATGCCAGTTGGACATTTCGATTAGGTTGATTATAAGGGCTGATGGGATTAGAGTTGGAAATTGTTCCCTTCCGGAAATTGAGCGTGCGCGACGGTTTTGTTGCACAAATTGCTCTTAGAATTCACGGCATGAATCCAGGCCTGCCTCACTCTGAAAGTTCTTTTTGGCTTACCGCTCCGGCAGACTACGGGCTTTGTCGAGAGCTTACTGAGGTTGGTCGGGTTGGACTGGGCAGTGCCGGATTTCTACATCCTGTGCCACCGCCAGAGAACGCTGAACGTAAGCCTGCCGTATCGTGGGGGAACCGGTCCTCCAGAGCGTGACGCGTTTAGAGCGTGTTGCGTTCAATTGGTTTCATATCCAGCAGCCTTGAAGAAGTTGTAGCATTCCTCGTCAGTAAAGAGTTCACAGACGTGACCGACGGCGCGCCAGAGATCGTCGTAGGTCCGCGCAGCCGCTCGCCGGATGAGGGCCTTGAGTTTGGCGAATGCCATTTCGATTGATGGTGTGGATGGCTCCTGCTCCAACCGGCGTCGCGATGCGCCATAATGAGATGTCATTGTCCCAACAGGAGGAGCCATCCATGTTCGAAGTTAGCACAGTTGGCGTCGATCTCGCCAAGAATGTCATTCAGGTTCATGGGGTCGATGCCGACGACAAGGTCGTGGTGAGGCGTCAACTCCGGCGGAACCAGTTTCTCTCGTTTTGCGAAGGCCGCCCCAGATGTCTGATTGGCATGGAGGCCTGCTTTGGGGCGCATCACTGGGGACGGCGGTTGCAGGAGATGGGCCACGAAGTGCGGTTGATGCCGCCGTCCTACGTGAAGCCTTACGTCAAGCGCGGCGAGACCGATGCGGCCGATGCCGAAGCGATCTGCGAGGCGGTGACGCGGCCATCAATGCGGTTCGTGCCCGTGAAGAGCAAAGCGGATTCCGCAGCGCTCGTTCTGCACCGGGCGCGGGACTTCCTCGTCGGGCAGGTTACCCAGACGGGCAATGCGATCCGGGCCCACATGACCGAGTTCGGGATCGTGACGGCGAAGGGGTCGAAGCGCGTCGCGGACCTGGCAGATAAGCTGGACACCTTGCCGGAGGTGGCTCGCCTGCCGCTCCGGGCGCTGTTCGATCAACTTGCCGAGACGCAGGCGCGGATCGACCGGCTGACCGACGAGATCGAGGAGGTTCACCGGGAGAACGACGTGAGCCGACGACTGGTATCGATCCCGGGCGTCGGTGTCCTGACCGCGACGGCCATCGCCGCGACGACGCCGGATGTCGGCAACTTCTCCTCCGCCCGGGACTACGCCGCCTGGCTTGGCCTCACGCCAAAGCAGCACTCAACCGGCGGCAAGCCGAGGAGTGGCGGTATCTCGAAGATGGGCAACCGTTATATTCGACGTCTTCTATACTTGGGCGCCATGGCCCAAATCATGGTTCGGCGCAGGAGCCGCCACCCGGGAACAGACTGGCTGGCGCGGAAGCTGGCGACCAAGGAGACCAGGGTCGTCGCGATCGCATTGGCAAACCGAATGGCGCGGACAATCTATGCACTTCTGCGCGATGGAACGAGCTACAGACCACTGGTTGGAGCGATGCCTGCCTGAAAGTGGTCTGAAGGAATGGTAAGGTGCAACGTGAGGTGATGGCGAACTGACGGAGAGGACAGAACGGGACACCCCGATGAATCCGAAGCGACTTCGAAGCGCGTTCGATTGAGTGGGACCCGCACGTCCGGCGGAAGTTCATCATGGCGCGCAGCATATCTGTTGCAGACAGACGCCGAATACATTGCCGCAGCCGACCAGTCGTCGAAAGTTCACAAAGCCCTTGCCACGCAGGAGCCAACCATACAGGGATTGAGATCGGGGCTGTAGGGCGGCAAGAAGAGAAACCAAGCGCCGAGCTCGCGCATGGCATCGGCGGCCCTGG
>NZ_JBHUMP010000058.1:0-2086 GCF_042685005.1 Sulfitobacter aestuarii
ATAACGATCTGATGGAACAGCTGGTACCACCACGGCAGAGTTCGGTCTGACAGGAGAGCGGGCCTTCGGGCAAGCACAGGGCAAACAGCTTCCAGCCGCCAGCGGCATCCATCGCCCGAACCTTTTGATGGTGCTGTTGAGGGATATGCTGGGCAGCTCCGCGCCACAATCGGTGCGCAAGCTCGCGCGGCGGCTTAGGCTCAACAAATATACCGTCTGGCGTTGGCGCATACTGGTCTTCTCGATCATCGAATGTAGCAGCTTGTCGACGAGCTTCTCCGGGATCATCGAAGCCGATGAGACCTATCAGCGGGAATCGCGCAAGGGATCGCGGGAATGGCCGGGATGCGACCGGCAGAAGTTGTCCACGCATCGTAAACGTGGTGTCGCGCCAGAGGTCTGCTTCAATCCCTCCTACAAAAGGCTGCACGATCCATGAACGACTGCTAACTTGATCTGAATAAGGATCATATTTCATGGACGCGAACAAGCTTCAGGCTGAGTATTGGGCTTCCCCCGCAGGCCTGAAATGGCTTGAACACGAGCATGCTCTGGATACCGCGATGGCCGGTATGTTGGACATGATGCTCGACGCGGCTGACATCCGATCAGCGGCCCGCATCATCGACATAGGATGTGGAACTGGTGCAAGCACGCTCGAAGCCGCCCGACGCGTTCCGGATGGCATGGCGCTCGGGGTAGACATCTCGGAGCCACTCCTTGCACGAGCTGCCCGCAGAGCGAAGGAGGCGGGAATCCAGAACGCCTCCTTCCTTCTGGCCGATGCCCAATCATACGACTTTTCGCGCCAGCCCTTCGATCTTCTGGTGTCGAGGTTGGGCATGAGCTTCTTTTCCGACACCGTCGCAGCCTTTAGGAATCTGTCAAACGCACTGACCGATCGTGGCAAGATGGTCTTCGTCTGCTGGGCGTCGGTCGCAAAGAACCCGTGGTTCTCCGTTCCAGCAAGCGCAGCGGAAGAAAGGATGGGGACGCTGCCGAGCCGGAACTCCGCCGCACCCGGACCAACCGCATTTCAGGATTGTGATCGCATAACCGAGCTGATTGCTCAGGCAGGCCTCTACAAAATTGAGGCGCGCCCAGTGGATATTGTGCTTACACCACCGGATGGTGTTGTTGGCGCAGCGCGTGCTGCAAGCAAGGTCGGGCCCGCGGTCCGGATCGTGAAGGCACACAATGGCACGGAAGCTGACGAGTTGGCGATCGAGAACGCCGTGAGAGTCGCCTTCGAAAATTTCAACGAAGGAGGTTTGGTGCGGGTTCCGGCCGTGGTCAATCTGTTCGCGTGTTCGCGATGAATGTGTCTGCGAAAGCAGAGATCGGGAATTCCAGGTTGAGTTGACCGTCGTTCCGCAAAGTTGACCAACACGATATGCGGACACCCCCAAAATTTTCGGGCGAACCGCCCTTCGCTGCACAGGACATGCATGACCGCAACGCGCAGGAAGCGGGATTTGCCAAGCCCTGCACCTATCACACAGTGAACGGCCTAACCGGCCCCAACCGGACTTTGGCTGTTCCATAAAGCGCTGCAGTGCAGCTTTCGAATTGCGGCCATTCGTGCAGCTTGCAGCATTTTGTAGGCTGAAATGTCGGTCTGCGGACCTTTCTGCCGTTCATAGTCCAGCTCACAGTGACCACTTACCAATCCTAAGCAGTCGTTCAGGATTGCTCAAATTGAGCTTTTGCACGGAATCGCCCGCCGAGCGACATAGGCATCGTGATGATGACAAGACACCCGACAACCAATACCACGCCAATCCATCCGAGGTTCGGCAAGCGCTCTCCGACGATGAGGACAGCCAAAACCGCCGCAACGACAGGCTCCAGTAGCGTGATGACGGTTGCCATGCTCGCCTGCACACGCGCCAGACCAAATCCAAAGCTAAGGTAGCCAAGGAACATGGGCACGGCTGCCATGTAAATCCCTACGGCGGCGTTCGTCCAAGATGCAAGAAACGGCCCTCCCGTCGCGATCAGCACTGGCATTAGACCCCATGATCGCCGTGTGAGCTGACTGGCTCGGCGGCCTCTCCCGCGGCATTCTCCGTTCGAGGGTTGCGTC
>NZ_JBHUMP010000059.1:0-1933 GCF_042685005.1 Sulfitobacter aestuarii
ACTCCCTGATAATCCATCCATTAGGGCCGAATCTCAGATCAGGCGATCACAAGGAAGGTGGGGGCGGCGCACCGCTTACAGTAAAAAGGAGACTTCACCACCTCAGTGATCTCGCGCCTCCCCGCGCGCCAGGCGAGGCACGTTTGGAAGCCGATAAGGGGCAAAATTAGGGAAGGGCTATCTCACCGGAGCCGGAGCCAACGTCGGCATCTTATTGAGATCCTTCCTCAGGCGGTGCAACGGGCCAGCGCAGGGCGCGGGTATAATTGACGCCATCCAGCGATAGTCAGCCCTCGCGTAGGGGTTTTATTTTTCCGAGGCTCAGCGCACTTTAATTCTATGTTCAGGTCTTTCACAATTCAGAATTTTTCATTGGCTTTTGCGCGAAATTGCGCATGCATGAAAGCAGTAAAGTTCCGCAGATCAAATTCAATTTGTTATTTCCTTTGGCAGAGAGGCTGATGGATAATATCCACGTGGCAAGCGCCAGGAGTTCCCATGACAGCCCGTTCTTCCGCTGAACAGACCGCCCAAGACTATGCAGAGGCTGAATGATGGGCTCGGCGACATTCCGAGACCACGTGTTTCCAACCAGCTTATAGCCGTTTATTTTTTAAAACACGTGCTCTTTCTCAAAATGTGAGGCCAAGAGTTTTGATGCGGCGGAGGGTTGGATTGGAAAATCTACGAGGATATTCGAAAACTCTGATTTTCCTTCCTCAATGATCTGGTTGATGCGCGAGACTTGGCCGCTTGACGATTGCACAGAGAAACGCAGTTGCACGAAAGTTCCAGGAAGGCTCCACTTATGTTCGGATTGGACCCCGCGCGAGAAAGTTAAAGCATCATCGCCACTGATCATGCGGAACGACCCATACTCAGCGCAAAAGCGGCTGGTAACATACAGGCCAAATCCAGAGTTCCCCCACGTCTCATCTTGAGAAAACCGTTCGTCACGGGACACCCCCGATATGCCGGGGAGAATAGCAAACTTCAGAGCTTCCCTTCCATTGTTGCAGTCAATGTATTCATTGTCGTAAAGGGTTTCTGCCACTCCGATCCCATCGTCGTAAATCACGATCTCGGCGACACCTTTGGCTTCCCAGCGCTGCCCAAAAACAACTAAGTTTTTTCCAGCCCCATGCTCAACTGCGTTTCTCATGACCTCTCTAAAGCAATATTCAAACAAGTCGAAAATGTCGCCAATATCGGTCTGGCAGAGAATTTTTGACAACTCCGTTGAGTATTTTGTGAGATATTTTCCAACAGGAACCTCTCCTGCGGATTATTTGATTTCGGGAATACTAAAGGTTCGAATCGGGGTGTAGGTATGTGATCCTGTTGCCGAATTTGGCGAGTTGCCGAGATTAAAGCCGATATACTTGAACAAACCTACGTGAGAGGCATATCCTTTGAAAAAACTGGGGGCGGTTTGAAGTTTGAAGGAAACATTGGGATGTCGCTTGATAAGGTTTCTGCATGTCACGGCAAATAGGGTCATTCCCTGTGGTTCACCGTAATTGCAGGTCGACATGTCAATAACGCACTCACACCCTTCCGGAAGCGAAAGCTTATCCCAACCAAGTTCGAAGATATGCGTAGCCAAAACCAGTCTGTTTGGTGCGAATATTTTAACCTGCATCCAATCCTCGATCCAAATGCATACATTAGTTGGTAAGTCTGTTTACCAATATGTTTCAAGCCTTACATCCCGCATTTACTCTGGGGCACGACGCGATTGCGTCAACTTGGGATCGCCAAGCCAATCTCTGGAATGCTTGCAACAGCAACCCCTCGAAGGCCGTTTTTTCCTTCAATCAAACACCAAGACCTTATGCAACTACAACCAGTCCAATGTAAGCGGTCGCGGGATAGCACTGTCGGTTCAGCTTGACGTCCTGAAGTTCCACGGCAGCAGATCGTCGATGCGGCT
>NZ_JBHUMP010000060.1:0-1579 GCF_042685005.1 Sulfitobacter aestuarii
CGAAAACCTGAGAGAACTCATCGAAATGGACCGTGAGCGCGCGCACTGACCGCGCACGGCCCACGCCGGATGCTTACCATCCGTCAGGTGCTGAACGCAATAGTCTTCGCCTTCGACAGCATCTTCATGGACGATCCAGCTCGAATACAATGCGCATTTCTCTGCGCCCAGCGGTAAAACCCAGTTTGTCGCGATATGGTCCGAGGTGAAATGGACCCAAGCGTTAGGATTGAACCACATCGAAAGGGTGCTTGGATCGTAGTCCTCAAACGGACCAATAAGTTTCTTGGACGCCGGTTCGCCATCGAAAGTGATGGATTTGTAATTCTCTCTGAGGGGATATCGTGCAACGCGGGCGCTGTCGTTCGGCACAAACGCCTGCTCCTTCCACGGCAGGCCCATTGCCTCCCACCTTTGAACCGCTCTTTCGAACATCTCTGTGTAATCAGGCGTTTTGGCTCCATTAAAGCTGGAGGGGTCAAAGAGCTTGGTCAGGCGCTTGTGGTTGTTGTGGCAGTGGCAGCATTCACGATTGTTGATCATCACCATCAGCCAGTTGGCATCAATGACTTCACGGTGATGGTGTGCGAGCTTGTATCCGCCACTTTCAAGATGAAATGGGTCCGTGTAGGGGGCGAGGACTTCTGCGATCTCGATCATGTCGGACTGGTCCGGCTTGTCGCTCAGACAGGCAAAGAGCATGCCTGCGACCTCGGTAAGGGGGATCTGCTTCAGTCCCCGGGTCTGGCCGTCAGGTGAGCTGGGATAATCCGCCCCGAAACCAGGCGCGTTGCGGAGCGATCCGTCGTTCAGGTTATAGGCCCACTGATGGTTGGGGAAACGATGCTGGCAGGACACTTGCCGATATCAGCCTTCAGGAGCCGCGCGCTTTGATGCGAACAGCGATTGACCATACACCGGATAGCGCCGTCCGTGCCATGAATCAGGAAATACTGATCCTCGAAAATTTGAAAGTTGAAGTAATTGCGCGGCTGAGGGATATCGCCCCGCGTTCCGACGAAAAACCATTTGCGGCACAAGGCACGCAGAGTTCGCTCCACGTCGAAAATGACGCTCTGCGGAAGCCCAAATCCGGATGAATACTGGCTCATGCGCTACACCCGTGAACATCCTGTGCGGTTTTCCGTCGGAAATTAGTAATTCACCTTTCTGGCTGCTCCACCAATTGCGACACTCAATGATCGAAGCGGGACGAGCTGAAATGTTGTCGACCTGACGCGCGTAGGCGGTAGATAACTGAATTGTGGGGTCAGAGCCGCCGTGCGTCATCCTTTATAGGTGGCCCATCCGTCCGATCGACACTCGGCTCTTGGCGGATGAGGTGGATGGCTCCTGCTCCACCGGCATCGAATGTGCCAAAGTGCAGTTGTCATGGACTGCGAGGAAAGGAGACAGGCATGAGCGCAGTTGCTGAGCGTCACCCATGGCCATTACGATCGCAGTGTCTGGAGTCGCACCTTCGGCGCAGGCATTGTTCCCGGTTAGACCCCATGATCGCCGTGTGAGCTGACTGGCTCGGCGGCCTCTCCCGCGGCATTCTCCGTTCGAGGGTTGCGTC
>NZ_JBHUMP010000061.1:0-1537 GCF_042685005.1 Sulfitobacter aestuarii
CAACCCTCGAACGGAGAATGCCGCGGGAGAGGCCGCCGAGCCAGTCAGCTCACACGGCGATCATGGGGTCTAAGGGGCGAGCAGTGGCTGCGCAGAACGCGCAACCACCGTTGTCATATCGCGCAGTGCCAAAGGTTATTCGGACTTGGTGGCGGCTTCCTGTGCGCGGCCATAGCTTTCGGCAGCAGCCTGGTAGCCAGGAGAGACAGCGTTAAAAAGCTCGGCCCATTCCATCGCATCGGGACGATTCCAAGTGCGCATCGCCTCGCTCAGGATGGTGTTTGTGGTGAGCGGTTCAATGCCTTCTATTGCCATGCGTTGCATTGCAGCCATCGACGCCATCTCGCTCACATCGCCCGAAGCATCCATGATAACGAAGACGTCATAGCCATCGGCCTTGGCCTGAAGCGCCGGAAAGGCGACGCAGACGGATGTCCAGACACCGGCGATCACTAAGGTCTTGCGGCCGGTCGCCTCGACTGCGGCAACAAAATCCGCATTGTCCCACGAGCTGACTTCGCCCTGCCGCGCGACGTATTGCGCGTCTTCATCGCCTTCCAGAAGCTCTTCCAGTTCGGGCATCAAGGGGCCGTTGGGACCGTCAGGCTCCGACGCGGTGTAGATGATCGGAATGTCCGCCTGCTGCGCGACCTTGGTCAGCGTGACCGTGTTGCGACGCAGGTCATCTACCGCAATGTCGTTCACGGTTTGGAACAGGCCGGTTTGGTGATCGAGCAGCAGGAAGACAGCATCGGTCGGGTCGAACAGCGCGGCGTTGGCCGCCTCGGTGGGCTCTTTCGAAAGACCTTCGAGATGCAGGGGTTTGCTGGTTTCCTGCGCGTTTGCGACAGTGGTGAAGGCGACCGGCTGCAAAAGGAGCGCGGTGCTGGTCGCAAGTGCTGTAAAGGTTTGTTTCAACCGTTTCATGGGTATCATGTTGGACTCCTGGACTAGGGTTCAGTTCGGGCCGTCACGCGCTCGTCGCTGAAGCAGCGGGGAGGCGCCCGATTAGGGCAGTGAGCGACAGCATCTGAAAGTTAGGCCATCACGAACATCTGGAAAGTCGTTACCATTTGGTAACTACCAAATGAATTGTGTTGGCGGGCAGTCCTACGCCGACGGCAAAGTCACCTGCGGATGGATGATGCGCCCGCGAAGCATGCGACCCGCGAATGCGAAAGATCGGGCCAGCTTGGATGGCGTCACCCGCCCGTCGTCGTGAGACAGTCGGCAAACTCCCGCTTCTGACGGACCAAGGAAGGGAGCAGCGCAGGTGGAAGGCATGCCCAAGCAGTTACTATGCGCAATGCAGAGACTGCCGTAACTTTCAATATCAAGGACAGGGGGTAGACGCCGCAGAGCGTTGCTTCTTGTGCCCAAGATCTATCGGGAACCACAAATTTCCGCGTCGAAGGTTCAAGTGTCCTTAGACCCCATGATCGCCGTGTGAGCTGACTGGTTCGGCGGCCTCTCCCGCGGCATTCTCCGTTCGAGGGTTGCGTCAGATAGGCTGGCGCCGAGCCTCAAGAATGGGGGA
>NZ_JBHUMP010000062.1:0-1376 GCF_042685005.1 Sulfitobacter aestuarii
GAGAAACGCGCGAAAGTTGGTGATGCCCTGAAGGGCGGCATATCATGGCGGTGTTCAGACGCCGTCAATTCTCAATCGAGAAAGGGATATGCCACATGCCGGAGACTACCATCACCCATCTGCCCGATCCATCGGGATTTTGCTCCGACCCATTCACCGACGTCCTGCGCGATGGGGCGCGCAAGCTGATCGAACAGGCGATCCACGCGGAACTGGCCGCGCTCATGAGCGCCTTTTCCGGGGAAAGGCTTCCGGACGGGCGGGCACGCCTGGTGCGCCACGGTCATCTCCCGGAACGCGAGGTGATGACCGGTATCGGTCCAGTGCCGGTGAAAGTGCCGCGCGTGCGGGATCGGGGTGCTGAGGAAGACAAGATCAGCTTTACGCCAAGCATCCTGCCCCGCTACCTGCGCAAGGCGAAAACTATCGAGGAGCTGTTGCCTTGGCTTTACCTCAAGGGAGTATCCACGGGCGATTTCACCGAAGCCCTGGGGGCACTTCTGGGCGAGAATGCCAAGGGCCTGTCCGCCAAGACCGTCTCCCGGCTGAAGGCTGGCTGGTGGGCAGACTACGAGGCTTGGCAGAAACGCGACCTCGGCAATCGGCGCTTTCTCTACATCTGGGCCGATGGCGTCTACTTCAAGCCACGAATGGCTGAGGAAAAGCAAAGTGTTCTGGTGATCGTCGGGGCGGATGAATACGGCCGCAAGGAGCTGTTGGCGATGACCGACGGCTTCCGCGAAAGCACCCAAAGCTGGCGCGAGCTGCTTCTTGAGCTCAAACGCCGCGGCCTGACGCAGGAACCAAAGCTGGCCATCGGTGACGGTGCCCTAGGGTTCTGGACGGCCCTGCGCGAGGTATTTGCCACGACCAAGGAACAAAGATGTTGGGTCCACAAAACTATGAATGTGCTGAATGCGATGCCGAAATCCATCCAAGCCAAGGCCAAGGGCCATCTGCACGACATCTGGCAGGCCGAGACAAAAGCCAAGGCCAACGTCGCCTTCGACTTTTTCATCGAAACCTATGGCGTGAAATGGGACAAGGCGGTCGCCAAGCTGATCAAGGACAGGGACGCGCTGCTGACCTTCTATGACTATCCGGCGGAACACTGGAAACACATTCGGACGTCAAACCCAATCGAAAGCACCTTTGCCACCGTCCGGCATCGCACGAAACGCACCAAGGGCTGCCTCAGCCGCAAGACCGGACTGGCCATGGCATTCAAGCTGATGATGTCAGCGCAGGGAAAATGGCGCAAACTCGATGGCAGGAACCGCCTGCCCGAAATCATCGACGGGGTTGAGTTCCGCGACGGTCTCCGCCACGTTCAAATCGCCGCCTGATCAAGCGTCACCAACTTCTGCGCATATCTC
>NZ_JBHUMP010000063.1:0-1330 GCF_042685005.1 Sulfitobacter aestuarii
CAGGCCGCTGAAATAGTCCCACCTCGACAGCGGTTTGAGAACATGATTCACCCTCATCACGGTAAAGGCGAGGATGATGATGCGCGGGACGGACGAGGCGAGCGGGTCGCTTTTCAGCTATGTTGATCTGGAGGAGCGCATCCCTGCGCGACACCCTTTGCGCAAGATCCGGCAGGTGGTGAATGACGCGCTCGCCAGCCTCGATGCCGACTTCGAGGCGCTCTACACCGACTTCGGCCGCCCCTCGATCCCGCCGGAACGGCTGATCCGAGCCAGCCTGCTGCAAATCCTGTTCTCGGTCCGATCCGAGCGGCAGTTGATGGAGCAGATGAACTACAACTTGATGTTCCGGTGGTTTGTCGGCCTCGGGATTGACGATCCAGTTTGGGTTCCCACGGTTTTTTCGAAGAACCGCGACCGGCTGCTGACCACAGAGATGTCGCGCAAGGTGATGGCGGCGATCCTGGGCCACCGCGAGGTGGCACCGCTGTTGTCGGATGAGCATTTTTCGGTGGATGGCACGCTGGTCAAGGCGTGGGCGTCGATCAAGAGTTTCCAGCCGAAGGCGGAGGCCAGTCCGCCTGACGATGATGGGCCGGGTGATCCGCCCGCCCCGAACACCGCGCCCGAAACCAAGCCTTCCGATAACCCCGCCGAGACCGACCAGATGCCCCGCAATTCCCGCCACCACCGCAATGCCGAGGTCGATTTCAAGGGCGAGAAGCGCTCGAATGCCAGTCATGGCTCGCGCACCGATCCGGACGCGCGGCTTTACAAAAAATCCCCCGGCACCGGGGCGATGCTGTGTTTCATCGGTCATGCTCTGATGGAGAACCGCAACGGCTTGATCGTCCAGGGCGACCTGACGCAGGCCGACGGTCATGCGGAACGGCGCGCGGCATTGGACATGGTGCATCGCCATTCCCCGGGATCGACCCGGCGGCTGACGCTGGGTGCCGACAAGGGCTATGACGCGGGCGGGTTCGTCTCTGACCTGCGCAAGGCCTGCGTCACCCCGCATGTGGCGCAGAAATCGCGATATTCAGCCATCGATGGCCGAACCGCCCGGCATGACGGATATGCGCAATCCCAGAAGCACCGAAAGAAGATCGAAGAGGCCTTCGGCTGGGCCAAAACCGTCGGCGGCATGGCTCAAACCGTCTATCGCGGTGTCGAACGGGTGCGCTCCCGCTTCATTCTGACGATGGCCGCCAATAACCTGGCCCGACTGCCCAGATTGCTGGGAGCATGAGGCAGGAACACGCCGCCACATGCGCGCCTCACACCCGTCGACAAGTGAGAAGATCACCCGAACCGGCGCCGTTGAAGG
>NZ_JBHUMP010000064.1:0-1283 GCF_042685005.1 Sulfitobacter aestuarii
TGATCCGCTTCAGAGCTCGGGATACATCGGGAAGCGTTTGCAGAGGGCCTCGACCTCGCCGCGCACCCGGGCCTCGACCTCGGCATTGCCCTCCGCGCCGTTCGCCGCGAGCCCCTCCACCACCTCGATGATCCAGTCGGCGATCTGGCGGAACTCGGCTTCGCCGAAGCCGCGGGTCGTGCCCGCCGGGGAGCCCAGGCGGATGCCGCTGGTCACGGTGGGTTTCTCGGGATCGAACGGCACGCCGTTCTTGTTGCAGGTGATATGGGCGCGGCCGAGGGCCTTCTCGGTGTCGTTGCCCTTGACGTTCTTGGGGCGCAGATCGACCAGCACCACATGGGTGTCGGTGCCCTGGGTCACGGTGTCGAGCCCGCCCTTGATCAGCTGGTCGGAAAGCGCCTGGGCATTGATCACCACCTGCTTGATATAGTCCTTGAACTCCGGGCGCAGCGCCTCGCCGAAGGCCACCGCCTTGGCGGCGATCACATGCATCAGCGGGCCGCCCTGGATGCCGGGGAAGATCGCCGAGTTGATCTTTTTCGCAATCGCCTCGTCATTGGTGAGGATCATGCCGCCGCGCGGGCCGCGCAGGGTCTTGTGGGTGGTCGTGGTGGCGACATGGGCATGGGGGAAGGGCGAGGGATGTTCGCCCGCCGCCACCAGACCGGCGAAATGGGCCATGTCCACATGCAGATAGGCGCCGACCATATCGGCGATCTCGCGCATCCGGGCGAAATCGATCTGGCGCGGGATCGCGGAGCCGCCGGCGATGATCATCTTCGGCTGGTGTTCTTTCGCAAGCGCCTCGGCCTGGTCGTAATCGAGCCGGTTGTCCTCGCGGCGCACGCCGTATTGCACGGCGTTGAACCACTTGCCCGACTGGTTGGGCGCGGCGCCATGGGTCAGGTGACCGCCCGCATCCAGACTCATGCCGAGGATCGTGTCGCCGGGCTTCAGGAGCGCCTGGAACACGCCCTGGTTGGCCTGGCTGCCGGAGTTCGGCTGCACATTGGCGAAGTCGCAGCCGAAGAGCTGCCTGGCCCGGTCGATGGCGAGGTTCTCGGCCACGTCCACATGTTCACATCCGCCGTAATAGCGCCGCCCCGGATAGCCTTCGGCGTATTTGTTGGTCATGATCGACCCCTGCGCCTCGAGCACCGCGGCGGAAACGATGTTCTCGGAGGCAATCAGCTCGATCTCGTCGCGCTGGCGGCCGAGCTCGTTGGTGACGGCGGCGGCGATATCCGGGTCGGTGGCGGCCAAGGTGGCGGTGAAGAAGTCGG
>NZ_JBHUMP010000065.1:0-1274 GCF_042685005.1 Sulfitobacter aestuarii
TTTTTTCAAGGGTGTTCATGCTCACATGGAATGCGTCCTCCTGCTCTTGCGGCGGCCGGTGGCCAATGGCGCTGTGTAGCCGCTCGGTGTTGTACCAACTGACCCATTGCAGGGTCTCCCATTCGACCTGGCCCATGGCTTTCCACGGGCCGAGGAAGTTGATCACCTCGGTCTTGAACAGGCCGATGATGCTCTCGGCCAGCGCGTTGTCGTAGCTGTCTCCGACGCTGCCGACCGAGGTGTCGATACCAGCATCGGCCAGCCGCTCGGTGTAACGGATGGACAGATATTGGCTGCCGCGATCAGAGTGGTGGATCAGCCCGCTTCCCTCGAGCGGGCACCGTTGGCAGATGGCCTGGTTCAGGGCATCCAGCACGAAGCCTGTCGTCATCGAGGTCGAGACGCGCCAACCTGCGATCTTGCGGGCGAAGACATCGATGACGAAGGCCACATAGACCATCCCCGTTCAGGTCGACACGTAGGTGAAGTCCGAGACCCAGAGCTGGTTGGGAGCGTCCGCGATGAACTGCCGATTGACCTTGTCACCGGGACAAGGCTGCGCCGGATCGGGGATTGTGGTCTTCTTCTTGCCCCGTGTAACCCCTTGTAATCCATGTTCGCGCATGAGCCGCTCCACTGTGCAGCGCGCGATATCGTGCTTGTCCCGACGAAGCTGATGCCAGACTTTGCGCGCGCCGTAACGACCCCTGCTCCTGTCATGGACGCGTCTGATCTTCTCGAAATCCTCGGCGTCCTGCCTGGCGCGATCAGCGGCCAAAGCAGGATTGCGAGCGATGGCAGCACGCGCATAATAGGTCGCAGGGGCGATCGGCAGAACGCGACAGATCGGCTCGACCCCGAAGACCTCACGGTGCGCTTCAATGAAGGTCGTCATTTGCGGAACGGGCGGTCGAGCTCCGCCTGGGCAAAATACGCTGACGCCTTCTTCAGGATCTCGTTGGCGGTGCGCAGTTCCTTGACCTCGCGCTCCAGAGACTTGATCCGTGCCTTCTCCTCACTGGTCACGCCGCGACGCTCGCCAGCATCACGGGCGGCCTGAATGCTCCAGGCGCGAAGAGTGTCATGAGAACAGCCAAGCTTCGACGCGATCGCGCGGTAGGCCGCGTTGTCGCTGGTGTAATCGGGCCGCTGTTCGCGGAATAGCCGGACGCCGCGCTCACGGAACTCGGCTGTGTACTTCGGGGTGGGCTTCTTCTGATCCATAGGGCTCATCCTTTGAGAGTTTTACTCTCCGGTAAACCCGGGGCGGTTCA
>NZ_JBHUMP010000066.1:0-1245 GCF_042685005.1 Sulfitobacter aestuarii
GTCCGTCGTCATATAAAATGGGACATCAGAGCGGCTTAAACATTGGAGGCTCTGGTTCGGTTGCGTGATTGATTATGCTGCTTGTTTTTGATGTTGCAAGCGGCGGCTTTGGATCGTCATTTTCTTGATATTTTCCCTTTCTCTGATGATGGCTTTGTCACGTCCAAAATAGACGTCAGCGGGTGTGACGTTGCTCAGGCTCACGTGGTAGCGCTGGTTGTTGTAATAGTCGACGAAGGTCCCGATCTGGCGTTCAAGATCGCCGGGCAGGTAGTAGTTTTCCAGTAGAACCCGGTTCTTCATGGTCTGATGCCAGCGCTCGATTTTGCCCTGGGTTTGCGGATGGAACGGCGCACCGCGAACGTGATCCATTTTCTGGTCCCCCAGCCATTTGGCCAGGTCGCCGGATATGTAGCACGACCCGTTGTCGCTGAGCAGGCACGGCTTGTGTCGGACCACGGCTTGGTCGCAGCCAGATGCCGTAAGAGCCAGCTCAATGGTGTCTGTCACGTCCTCGGCCCGCATGGTCGTGCAGAGCTTCCAGGCAATGATATACCGGCTGTAATCGTCCAGGATCGTGCTGAGGTAATACCAGCCCCAGCCGATGATCTTGAAGTAGGTGAAGTCGGTCTGCCACATCTGATTGATCGCCGTGGTTTTGTCCGAGAACTCATCGGCAGCCTTGATCACCACATACTCGGGTGCCGTGATCAGATCGGCAGCTTTCAGAATGCGGTAAGTCGATGATTCAGAGATAAAATACCGCTTCTCATCAGTATATTTGACGGCCAGTTCGCGTGTGGTCAGCGCCTCATGTTCCAGCGCAAACTCGATCAGATCATCCCGCCGGTCCTGCGGAATACGGTTCCAGACCGACTTCGGCCGAGGCGCGTTGTCTGCCAATGCATCAAGGCCGCCTTCGACGTAGCGGTCATACTATCGGTAAAATGTCGTGCGCGGGATACCCAGCATATCAAGGGTCATTTTTTTGTGGGCAGGTGTGATCCCTCAACCGTGCGGATGATCTCAAGCTTCTCGGTTGCTGGATACCTCATTCCTCGAACTCCCCAGCCCCTGTCATGCGTTTTTTTAGCAGACGGTTCTCAAGGGTTAGGTCAGCCACGCATTCCTTCAGAGCCATGGCCTGGGATCGCAGATCCTTCACCTCAAGCGATGTCGCCTGACGCGCTGTGTCGCCGGAAAGGCGACGCTTTCCAGCCTCAAGGAATTCCTTCGACCAAGTAT
>NZ_JBHUMP010000067.1:0-1196 GCF_042685005.1 Sulfitobacter aestuarii
TCACTGATCCTCGAGGGCGGCGCGCCGCCCGATACCGGCGATGATGACGGGAACATGCAGCTCAGCGCGCCCGATACCACGATCGATGCGGATGAGAACGACGCGGTGATCATCACCCTGGCGGGACTCGATGCGGACGCGACGGCCGTGGTGACGCTCAGCGTCAATGGCAGCACGGTCAGCCAGACCACCGCCAGCAACGGCAATCTGGTCTTCGATCTCAGCGGCCTGCCCGACGGCCAGGTCACCAGCTCGGTCACCGCCACCGACGGCGGCGGCAATGCCAGCACGGTCAGCGGCCCGGTCCTGACCCTCGCGACGGCGCCGGATACCTCGGCGGATGTCGATGGCAACCTGACCGTGAGCGCGCCGGATGACTACATCTCCGACACCGAGGTCAGCGCCGTGACCTTCGACGTCACCGGCATCGACGGCGATGCCAGCGCCGTGGTGACGGTCGGCGACGGCAGCAACAGCGTGAGCTCGACACCGCTCTCCGGCGATGGCAGCGTGACGCTCGACCTCCGCAGCCTCGCCGACGGCAGCCTCACGGTCTCGATCGAGGCGCAGGATGGCAGCGGCAATATGACGGGCGGCACCGGCACGCAGATCACCCTCGACGCCGGAACCGACACCACCGCCGATCTCGACGGCAATCTCGCGGTGTCCGCCCCGGATACCCAGATCGACGTGGATGAGCGCAGCGCGGTGACCTTCATCGCCAGCGGCATCGATGCCGATGCCACGGCGGTGATCAGCGTCAGCGACGGGACCGCTACCGTCACCTCCGCGCCGCTCGCCGGCGACGGCAGCGTGATCCTCGACCTCAGCAGCCTTGCCGACGGCAATCTCTCGCTGTCCATCACCGCCACCGACGCGGCTGCCAACAGCGCCACGGCCGTCGGCCCGACGCTGATCCTCGACAGCGCCCCGCCGCCGCCCGCCAACGCGCTGGTCGGCACCGAGGGCCGCGAGACGCTCGAGGACGGCGGCGGCGATGGCGAGCTCTACGGGCTCGGCGACCGCGACAAGCTCTATGGCAACGGCGGCAATGACACGCTGGAGGGCGGCACCGGGCGCGACTTCCTCTACGGCGGCAGCGGCGCGGATGTCTTCCGCTACCGGGCGAGCGACCTCGTCGGCGACCGCGACAATATCGAGGATTTCTCGATTGCCGAGGGCGACAAGGTCGATCT
>NZ_JBHUMP010000068.1:0-1126 GCF_042685005.1 Sulfitobacter aestuarii
GGTGCCGCCCGGCTGGACACCCTCCTCTTGCGTATATTTCTTCCGCTTGCGCGCCATGGCATGCCTTCTCCGTGCGCCGCAAGCTGATGAAAGCAGGGCGTTCTTTGTACGTGTCGTTTGATGGTCCGTGAGACCGAGCTGGCGATAAGATACCCCAAGTGGGCGTCTCAAAGCGCCTACCGAAATTGCCAAAGAGCCTGAAACATGTGGAAAACTATGGCTAAAATCCGGAAGATTCGCGGGTGAGAGAGGGCCCCCCGCGCGCCTCGAATGCCATCTGCCCGATAGACCAGAGCCAACCATCGCTCCAATTGACTTTTACCAACCGATGAGGGCATGCCACGCGGTCGCCTCCTTCACCTCAATCATTGTCGCTACCCAAATCCCGGCCCGTCATCCATGGACGTGAGGGGCGACTGATGCCGGTCTTCCACCACAGCCGCGGGTGGGGGCTCCCTTTCGGCTAACTCCCATGTAGAGCTTGAGGCGAGGGGGGCTGTGCCAGTGGATTTCGAGGCGACCAGAACATCGAGCCAGTCCTTGCAGACGGTGGCCGCGCCTTCGA
Source organism: Sulfitobacter aestuarii (assembly GCF_042685005.1). Classification (NCBI taxonomy): domain Bacteria; kingdom Pseudomonadati; phylum Pseudomonadota; class Alphaproteobacteria; order Rhodobacterales; family Roseobacteraceae; genus Sulfitobacter; species Sulfitobacter aestuarii. The sequence continues at coordinate 566 of NZ_JBHUMP010000068.1, forward strand.
CACGAGACGGAGGCGCAAGACGTTCGGCAGCGGGAAGGATCTCGCGGAGCTTGTCGGCAAGCAGGTCACCGGCGGCGTCATTGTCGAAGGCGGAGAACACCGCCTTGTCGGCCCCGAATTGGCGCAGCGCCATCGCTGACAGCGGGCCGAAGCCGCCGCCTGTGCTCACGTAGATCGTGTCATCCCGACCTTCCATCTCAGCCAGGGCGAGGGCATCCAGGCCGCCTTCGAAAACAATCATCCGGGTGGCGGTGGTTGGATCGCCCAGCACGCTCACGGACTTGCGCCCGCCTTTCGCAAACCGGGCCTTGTTCTTTTCGCCCTTCTTTTCCCAGCGTTGCTCGAACCCCTGGATAGCACCGGTCTTGATATTTCGGTGGGCGAAATAGATCCCGCCGAAGGCACCTGATCTGACATCGTTGTGAAACCGAAGCAGCGTCTTGCGGTCAATCCCGCGGATTTCGGCATAGGAACGCTGGTGATCGATATAGGGCGCCTCCTCCCACCGACGGCGGGCATCCGTGTGATCCCCGTGCTGATCGGGGCGCTTTGCGGGGGCCG
>NZ_JBHUMP010000069.1:0-1125 GCF_042685005.1 Sulfitobacter aestuarii
AGTTGAGTTAGGTGGATTTTCTGCTCCCACTCCGGCAGCGTTGCCGAGACAAAGGAGCGAAGATGACAAGACGACCGCGACGGAACCACAGCCCTGCATTCAAGGCGAAGGTCGCACTGGCGGCCTTGAAGGGCGACAAGACGATGAGCGAGTTGGCGACCCAGTTCGATCTGCATCCCAACCAAATCAAGCAGTGGAAAGACCAACTTCTGAACGGCGTTTCGGATGTCTTCGATGACAGGCCGAGGGCTTCGAAACCGCCCGAGATCGACGTGAAATCCCTTCATGCGAAGATCGGCCAGTTGGCACTGGAGAACGATTTTTTGGAAGGAGCGCTCGACAAGGCCGGTCTGTTGCCGAGCGCAGGGAAATGACGGACCCGGACCACAAGCTGAGCCTGTCCCGACAGGCCGATCTGCTGGGGGTCAGTCGCGGCAGCCTCTATTATGAACCGCGCCCGACCAGTGCAGCGGACCTCAGGCTGATGCGTCGGATCGACGAGCTGCACATGGAATACCCGTTTGCGGGCAGCCGGATGATGAAGGGGCTGCTCAGGCAGGAAGGCTTCACCGCCGGGCGGCTGCATGTGGCGACCTGCATGAAGATCATGGGCATCGAGGCGCTCTATCGCAGGCCGAACACGTCCAAACCCGCGTCCGGCCACAAGATTTACCCCTACCTGCTGCGCAAGCTCGCCGTGTGCCGCCCCAATCAGGTCTGGGCCATGGACATTACCTACATCCCCATGGCCCGTGGCTTCGTCTATCTGGTCGCCGTGCTCGACTGGTTCAGCCGCAAGGTTCTGGCATGGCGTCTGTCGGTCACGCTGGAAACTGCCCCATGCCTGGAAGCTTTGGGCGAGGCGATCCGGCGGTTCGGCAAGCCGGAGATCATGAACTCGGATCAGGGATCGCAGTTCACGTCCATCGACTTCATCAAGGCGCTGAAGGATGCCGACATTAAGATCAGCATGGATGGCAAAGGGGCCTGGCGCGACAACGTCTTTGTCGAACGGCTCTGGCGCAGCGTCAAATATGAAGAGGTCTATCTGCACGCCTACGACAGCGTGTCAGCCGCCCGAAGTGGGATCGCCCGATATCTGACATTCTACAACGCAAGGAGACC
>NZ_JBHUMP010000070.1:0-1027 GCF_042685005.1 Sulfitobacter aestuarii
GGCCATGCCTCGGCCTATTACGATTTCGGCAATGGCTTCCTCGGGCAGATCGACGCCGGGCGCTACCTGGCCGGGGATTGGGGCGCGACCTTCGCGCTCGACCGCGAGTTCGACAACGGCTTCCGCATCGGCGCCTATTTCACCCTGACGGATGTGCCATTCGATGATTTCGGCGAGGGCTCCTTTGACAAGGGCATAAGGGTCGAGGTGCCGCTGTCCTGGTTCACCGGGCAGCCGTCGCGCGACGTGCTGGCCCAGGAGATCCAGCCGATCCTGCGCGATGGAGGGGCGCGGCTCAAGGTCGCCAACCGGCTGCACCGGCAGGTGCGCGATTACCGCGGGCAGGAGCTCGATGACGGCTGGGGGAGATATCTGCGATGAGATTGCCTTTCCCGCTTGTCGGGCTCCTGACCCTGCTGCTCGCCGCCTGTGGCAGCCCGACCACCGAGCCGTCGCGGCTCGACACCCTGCGCGCGGCACTCGGCGGCGCAGAGCCGGACTTCGCGCCGCGTTTCGCCGCGCTGATCGCCGCCCGGGCCCCGGCGCTGCAGGTCGGCTTCATCGACAAGGAGGTCTCCACCACGCTGCTGCTCGAACAGCGCCGCAACGGGATCGAGACCTGGCTCAGCCCCGAGGGCGCGGCGCTGGTGCTGGAGCGCGGCATGTTGCACGGCACGCGGGGCTTCGGCACCGGGCTGCTGGCCTCCGAGCTTTCCGAGCCGCTGGCGCTGGTGCTGGCCCGGCAGGGCGGGCGCTCGGACCGGCTGATGACCTATCTTGACGGCAACGACCGGGCGGTGACCCGCACCTTCCGCTGCGTGCTGAGCAGCCGCGGCGCGCGGCAATTGAGCCTGCAGGGGCGGGTCATCCCGACGACCTTGATGCAGGAGGACTGCAAGTCGCTGGATCAATCCTTCCGCAACCTCTATTGGGTCGCGCAAAGCGGCATCGTGCAGTCGCGGCAATGGGCCGGGGGCAAGACCGGCGAGATTTCAACCCGTGTGGTCCTGCGATGACGGGCCGGGCG
>NZ_JBHUMP010000071.1:0-1014 GCF_042685005.1 Sulfitobacter aestuarii
GGGGGGCGACGTTTTCGACTGGCGCGGCTGTCACTGCTCTGGCGATGGCCCAGATGAAGCCGACCATCTCGCGCGCAATGGCCGTTGTAACGACTACCTTCGCCTTACCCGCGGCAACCAGATGGCGGTAGCGTCGGCACATCCGCAACTGCCCCTTCCAGGCGATGTCACGCACGGCCTGGGGAAGATTTTCGATTCTGTCGTGAAGCTTGCGACTGACGCGCGCTTGCATGCGATAACTCCACGCGCCCTCGATCAGCACGCGCCGCGCAAGCCCGCTGCCGGCCTTGGTGATTCCGCCCCGACGCACACTGGCGCCGCTGGAATGTTCGGAGGGTGTGAGCCCCAGATAGGCCATCAGCTGGCGGGGATTGTCGAACCGGTGGAAATCGCCGACCTCGGCCACCACTGTCACGGCAACGATGAAAGCAACGCCGCGCATCGCCTGTATTGCTTCGACCACCGGGGCGAGGCTCCAGCTCGGCAGAAGGTCGGCGATCTGCCCGGTCAGCCGCTCGATCCTGGCCTCGGCGTCAGTCACGGCATGGATATAATCCTGAAGCACGATTTGCTGGGCCGGGTGCTCGAAGCGGACTGTCGTCAGCCAGCGCCGATAGGCCTTTGTCCAGCCCTTCTTGCCTGGATAAATCCGGCCGTGGCGCAGGAGAAATCCCTGGAGATGCTGCCGCGCCTTACCGGTGACGCGCACAGCTGTCGCCCGCGCCCGGACCAAATCGCGCATTGCTTCATGGGCGGCATCCGGCACCCAGACCGCCGTCAACTCGCCCGCCCTATGCAGCTTTGCCAGCATCACCGCGTCGCGGCGGTCGGTCTTCACCCGATCGCCCGCCTTTACCGGAATGAGTGACGGCGCGACTACGATGCAGTCGTGCCCCAACCCGATAAGCTGGCGGTGCAGACCATAGCCGCATGGCCCGGCCTCATAGCAAAAATACAAACGGCCTCCGTGAACACCCAATTTCTCGACCAACTTCCTGATGTGGTCCGGCCGAT
>NZ_JBHUMP010000072.1:0-993 GCF_042685005.1 Sulfitobacter aestuarii
CGCAACCCTCGAACGGAGAATGCCGCGGGAGAGGCCGCCGAGCCAGTCAGCTCACACGGCGATCATGGGGTCTAAGGAGAGTTCGGACCGCCAGACCCAAGATCGTGCCGATCTTGCTTGGAACCTCATGACCACACTCTACTACAAGGGTAGCGGAAAGGTTCCTTGGCGCCGCATGCCTGAAGAGGGTGAGTTTACGGCTTGTTACATCGGCATCAGCTTCTTCAAGGCCGCTGCAACTGATGAGATATGGACCAGTGCCGCGCAAATGTTCGACGAGCGCGGAAGGGGTTTCATATTGCGAGGTGGTCCGGCGCAGTCAGAGACGCGAGGCCGCCACCCGTTCCTTACGATACAAGAGGCTTACAAGCTTACTGAGGGCGCGTTGGCAGCCTATAAGTCGGTCCACAGAACCATGCCGGCTCGGGTGATCGTTATGAAGACTTCGCGTTTTCGTGAAGATGAGGCCGAAGGCGTCGGAAAGGCACTCGACGAAGTCGGCGTCGAACTGCGTGATCTCATTTGGGTCCAAGAGAGCTGTCCAGTCAAGGTGCTGCGCGACGGTGATTTTCCTGTTCTTCGCGGCACCTTCGTGGAGTTGGACGGCAATGGACTTCTCTACACTAATGGCAGCATCCCATATTATGGCACCTATCCGGGCATCTATGTTCCGAACCCACTACTGCTCTGCCCCCATCCGCAAAGTGAAAGCACTATCGAGCAGATCGCGAAGGAGGTTTTCAGTCTCACTAAGGTAAACTGGAACTCGACCCAGATGAACCAACGGCTGCCCATTCCGATACGTGCGGCCCGGAAGGTTGGAGACGTCTTGAAACATGTGCCTGCCGGTCAGAAGGTGAGTAGCGACTATCGCAAATACATTTGAGTTGAATTGACTGAGGCATTTAGTCCGGCACCTAACAGGGTGCTGATTTAGTCGCTGATCCGGAACGCTATCCCTTCAACGGCGCCGGTTCGGGTGATCTTCTCACT
>NZ_JBHUMP010000073.1:0-938 GCF_042685005.1 Sulfitobacter aestuarii
TCCTCGCCTTTACCGTGATGAGGGTGAATCATGTTCTCAAACCGCTGTCGAGGTGGGACTATTTCAGCGGCCTGCTAGATATGTCGGCTCAGCCGTATGCCTCAAAAGCCAGCTTGTCGAGCGTGTCGTGGTATTGCTTGAGTATGGCGATGTTTGCGCGCTGGTAGACCTCTCGATCCTTATCTGAAAACTCCGCGCTTTCATAATGTTCGGCAAGACGAAACGCTTCAAGCGCATTGTACATGTCTGTCAGCGTCAACCCTGGGTTTGCGCCAATTTGCGCTTTACGAAATCGGTCAAGGTCTCTTCCCTTGGCTCGGAGTTCATCAACCAAGCTCGATTCGACTTCTGTGAAATCAGGAAACGGGAATTGATTGAAGGTGTTGGTGTGTTGATACACTGGGTCGTTGCCCTTGCCTTGCCAACCACCTGTTCTGAAAGAGAATTCGACGTGTAAGCGTGAGCACAAGATGGCAAAAATTGCCCAGTCGGAACATGCGATCACGCGAATCTTCTGATCTGGAGCGGCAGATCCATCCAATGAACTGAAGATCCGGTGGGCCGCTGTCTCGGTTGTACCGAAAAAGAAGGGAAAGCCTTTTAGTGCGGCGCGCATTTCCGTTGAGGGCTGCCCAAACCGCCACCAGTTTTCGCGCCTGTATGGCATCTTATCTTCTGCTCGAATAGGTTTCGAGTTTTCGAGTAGATGCTGATATGCTTCCGGGAACTGATCGCGAACAAACGCCTCGGTTTTTGCATGAAAATCGAGTGCAAACCGGTTTCTAGATACTTGGTTCAGGTCTCGACCGTTTATGTAGGGTCGAATAAACATATCTGCATTAGGTTTTGTGCCGTAGCCCAGAGAAACGCGCGAAAGTTGGTGATGCCCTGAAGGGCGGCATATCATGGCGGTGTTCAGACGCCGTCAATTCTCAATC
>NZ_JBHUMP010000074.1:0-861 GCF_042685005.1 Sulfitobacter aestuarii
CCAGCAGCACCTCGCTCATCGGCGCGTCGCTCGGGATCACCGGGATCGCGTCGCCGCCATGCATCAGCTCGCCGACCCGGCGCAGCTGCGCGCCGAGCTTGCCGCCGGGGTGATAGATGCTGAAATCCTCGGCCAGGAAACCGCGCTGCTCCATCAGCGCCACGGCCAGCGCATCGCCGAGCGCGAGGGTCAGCGTGGTCGAGGTGGTCGGGGCCATGCCGATCGAACAGGCCTCGGGCCGTTTCGGCAGGGTCAGGCGGAAATCGGCGGCGCGCATCAGGGTGCTGTCGTCATTCGAGGAAATGCCGATCAGCGGGATCGAGAAGCGCTGGCTGTGATAGAGCATGTCGCGCAGCTCGGTGGTCTCGCCGGAATTGGAAATCAGGATGCAGATGTCCTCGGACCCGACCATGCCGAGATCGCCATGGCTCGCCTCGGCACAATGCACGAAGAAGGCGGGCGTCCCGGTCGAGGCCAGGGTGGCGGCGATCTTGCGCCCGATATGGCCCGATTTGCCGATGCCCGAGACGATCACCCGGCCCCGGCAGGTCAGGATCCGACGCACCGCGGGGGCGAAATCCTTGGGCAGGTTCTCGGCCATGAAGGCCAGCGCGGCGGCCTCGGTCTGCAGCACCCGGCGTCCGGCGTCGAGGATCGTTCTGGGGTCGCTGACCTGTCCGGCAAGCTCGGCGGTGGGTATCATGATGCGAAATCCTGCAAGAAGTGAACGGGTGCCCGAAGGAATGGCAGCGTCGCTAGCACAGAGCGGCGCGAAAAACCATGCGCCTCAGAGACGGCGCAGCAAGGCCGCGACCCAGAGCGCCACGGTGCTGATGGTGGATTGCCGGTAGAGGCCGAGCC
>NZ_JBHUMP010000075.1:0-834 GCF_042685005.1 Sulfitobacter aestuarii
GGGATTGAGATCGGGGCTGTAGGGCGGCAAGAAGAGAAACCAAGCGCCGAGCTCGCGCATGGCATCGGCGGCCCTGGGGCTTTTGTGGGATGACAGATTGTCCAGAATGATCACATCGCCGGGGTGCAGGGTCGGGGCGAGTTGGGTCTCGATATAAAGCTCGAAGAGGTCGCGGTTCATCGCGCCGTCGATCACCCAGGGCGCATCCAAGCGGTCATGGCGCAATGCAGCGATGAACGTCTGGGTGTTCCAGTGACCGAACGGCGTGTGATCGGTCAGGCGCGCGCCTTTTGCAGACCAGCCTGTGGTCTTGGCCATGTTCGTCTTGAGCGAGGTCTCGTCAATGAAACCGATGCGCGGCAACAGATTAGCCATGAACGGTTGTCGCCGTGTGATCCAGACATGGCGTGCGTGCCGGACCTCAGGCCGCTTTTGCTCGACGGCTTGGAGGTCTTTTTTTATGTGTCAGGCCAAGACTGCGGAGGGTGCGCCAGATCGATACGCGATGGACGGTCATTTGGTGCTCATCTGCAATTTCGAGAACCAGATCATCCAATGTGAGATCCGGCTTGGCAGCCATCCGTACCGCGATCCAATTCCGCAGTCGGCTCAGCTTGCCATGACCGCCGCCATTGCCCTGGACACGCGGCTCCAGCCCGCCCGTCTCGCGCTTCAGCAACACCATGTCGTTGACGAACTTCACCGAAACCCGAAACCGCGCAGCGGCAGCTCGGTGTGAATACCCCTCCTCAACAAGCGCGACAACGCGCTCACGAAGTGCCACAGGATGTGGCTTGCCCATCTCAAACCCCCATATCTGTCCTACAGACAGGG
>NZ_JBHUMP010000076.1:0-830 GCF_042685005.1 Sulfitobacter aestuarii
CCGGGCGGTTCGACAAGTTGACCCCGGAGGAGGCGCGGGGCAGCGATGTCCGGCGCGAGGATATGTAAACCGGAAGATGAGGCGTCCGTTCTGGACCCAGCCGCGCGCCTGCCGGGTGCGCGGCGCTTTCGCGTTGACCGGGCAGGGTCACGCCGGTTCCCGCGCGTCACCCCCTCGCCAATTCGTCAATGCATCGAGCAGCGCGACGGCACAGGCCGCCGTGAAGGCGCCGACCAGTGTCAGGACGATACGCGTGAAGGTGGCATAGGTTGCGTCCTGCGTGCTGAGCGCCCCGGCCACCAGAGCCAGCGTCACCGAGAAGGCATATTGATAGACCATGCTGGGATGGCGCCCGAACAGCATCCTCTGGCCGAGCCAGAGTCCGCCGAGGAAGATTAGCCCCAGCAGGATCGGCAGATGCGGCGACAGGACGAAAAGACCGAGGATCCCCATCGCCACGGCGCCGCCGAAAACGGTCGCCCGGACTCGCTGGAGCGCTTCGGAAAACACCGCGCGGCGCGTCGGAAAGACCAGGACCATGGCGGCGACCACGGCCATCATCATGTCCGAAGGCTGCATCACGGCGTAGAGCCAGAAGCTGAGGCCCAGCAGAACGCTCGCGCGGATCGCCGCACCGGTGACCGCATTGCCGCTGCCCGGCGTCGGATCATCCACGTGCTTTTCGCGGCTCCGCGCGGGCACCAGCAAATGAACCAGCGGGCCGATCACCAGCGTGACAAGCGCGGCCTGCAGGAACCCGTCGCGCAGGGTCTCGACCGTCGCGCTGCCGTGCATACCCATCACCGAGATCAGCACAGTGATCACCACGA
>NZ_JBHUMP010000077.1:0-762 GCF_042685005.1 Sulfitobacter aestuarii
CCGGTCGCGGCATAACCGAGCGGGAAATCCACTTAGGAAACGGCTCGAAGCTGTTCAGACAAACCGAGCCACCTCAGTCGTCTAACAGAAAACGCCTTCTATGGACGGCGTGACGACCCGAAAAAATATGCGCGCAGGTCGCGAAAAAAATTGCGCGCGGAACGCAGCTAAGTCCTTGATCTCCCGCGTGCCAGACGAAAAAATATGCGCGTCCCTACATGTGGTGTAGGATCGCGCATAATCTTTCGCGATACCCATAACTTTGCGCGGTTTGCCCATAGGCTTGCGCGATGGATACGCGGAGCCTCTCAGATTTCAGTCGATCCACGCCTCCAAGGGAAGCGCATTTAGCTCTTTGCGCACATTGCGCCACCGTGGCATTTCCCGGTTGAGAACGGCAGTGAACCTCTGATCGTGCCGAGGGGAGATTAGGTGGGCGAGCTCGTGCAAGATCACGTAGTCGATCATGCCCTCTGGCTTTTTCACGAGCGAAGAATTCAACCAGATAATCCGTTTTTCGGCGTTGCAGCTGCCCCATTTCGTTTTCATGGGACGGATGCCCCACCATTCTGGATACACTCCCAGCCGTGCGGTCCAGGCGTCGAACCTCGGAAGTGCCCAATTGCGAAGACGGTTTGAACCGCCCCGGGTTTACCGGAGAGTTCTTTGTTCAAAACTTATGCGGTTTTTTCAAGGGTGTTCATGCTCACATGGAATGCGTCCTCCTGCTCTTGCGGCGGCCGGTGGCCAATGGCGCTGTGT